>CAWVZA010000082.1:0-11779 GCA_963934545.1 uncultured Sulfitobacter sp. | reverse complement strand
CGCCCCCGCATGGAGGAATACGTCAAAGCCTCCCGCGCCATCCGCGAAATGATGGAAGAACTCACCCCCGCGATCGAGCCGCTCTCGCTGGACGAAGCTTTCCTCGACATGACAGGCACGACCCGCCTGCACGGCGCACCCCCTGCCGTGATGCTTGCCCGCCTTGTCCGCCGCATGAAGACCGAGCTTGGCCTCACAGGCTCCATCGGTCTGAGCCACAACAAATTCCTCGCCAAAGTCGCCTCCGATCTGGATAAACCCCACGGGTTCTCAGTCATAGGTGAGGCCGAAACGATGGATTTCCTACGCGACAAACCCGTCCGCATGATCTGGGGCGTGGGCGCTGCCGCGCAAGCCTCACTGGAAAAAGTAGGCATCCGCACCTTCTCTGACCTGCTGCGCTGGGAACAGACCGACCTCATTGCCCGCTTTGGCGGCATGGGCGAACGCCTCTACCATCTTGCACGGGGCCAAGACCGCCGCCGCGTCTCCTCCAACGCGCCGATGAAATCAATCTCGAACGAGACGACATTCAATAACGACATCTCCGATCCAGAACTGCTGGACGGATATATCTGGCGCATGGCGGAAAAAGTCGCCGACCGTGCAAAAGCCAAGAACCTCGCTGGCCGCGTCGTAACGCTCAAACTCAAACGCGCCAACCACACCCTGCTGTCGCGCCGCGTGGCCCTCACGGACCCCACGCAACTGGCCGACCGCATCTACCGCACCGCGCGCAGCCTATTTGACCAAGTGGGCGAAAAAGGTCCTTACCGCCTGCTTGGCTGTGGTATTTCTGACCTCAGCGATGCCACAGATGCCGACAAACTCGGTGATCTGCTCGATCCTGATGCGGCTCGCCGCTCAGACGCGGAACGCGCAACTGATGCGATCCGCGACCGTTTTGGCGGCAAAGCGATTGTGAAAGGGCGCACTTTGCGGTGAGCGCATAAGAGGCCAGCCCCCGGCTATGCCTCCCCCGGAGGATATATGGCCAAGAAAAACAGAATTTCGGTGTTATTCAGCGGCCAGCGGGATGCGGCCTTCGCCGATCAGGGCCACTTCTTTGACAACATCGCGCAAGGCTGCACGCACAGCTTCAAAATCGCCATTCGGGCGTATGAGCTTTTCATTCATGTAAAGCGAACGGTCGATTTCGACCTGTACTGCGTGCTGGCCTTTGCTCGGTTTGCCATAGGCCTGTGTGATATAGGCCCCCGCAAAAGGCGCGTTGCGCGTCACCACAAACCCCGCAGTAACAAACGCCGCTTCGATCCGGTCGACAACATCACCACTTGCCGCCGCGCCAAACCGGTCCCCCAGCACCACATCAGGACGCCGCATCCCCGATCGCAACACACCATCCATCGCCTCATGCGGCATGGAATGGCAATCAATCAAGACAGTTTGCCCGTGGCGGTCATGTGCTACATCAAGCAGAGTTTGCAGCTTTTCATGGTAGGGCTCCCAATAATCGGTAATCCGCTCTTGGGCTTCCTGCAGGCTCATCTTGCCACGGTAAATCGCACGGCCGTTCGCAACCACGCGGGGAATCACCCCCAAGCCAGAGGCCACGCGTGGATTATGCCTCAACCGCCGCACTCCTTCGATCAATGCGGGGTCAAGCTCGTCGCGCGCGCGGTTCAGGTCCACAAAGGCCCGTGGCGCGCCCGCTTTTAGGAACGTAGCGCCATATTCCGGCGCGCATTCAAACAGCTGATCCACAAACGCGTCCTCGGACGAGCGGATCGCATGTTCGTTTAAAACCGTCTTGCGCATGAACGACCAAGTATAGTCCCGTCCCGAATGGGGCGAGGCAAATACAACACAGGAAGACTGCGTCGCGGGCATTATAACGTCAAAGGCGGCAGCGGGCATATTTGTATCCTAACTGATAAAATACATAGCGCAGAATATAACAAAGCCAAAACACCTTGATCACTGTGCCGACTCCTTTTATAGCACGCAGACGGCGCGTTGATTTCGCGCCCCATTTTTTGTTTGGGGCATGGCCAGCGCGCTCATATAGTGGATGATTAGCTCAGCGGTAGAGCACTTCGTTGACATCGAAGGGGTCACTGGTTCGATCCCAGTATCGTCCACCATGTATTCTCTGGTGTGGTCACATCGTGATCGCACTGCCCGTAACCTAGGCGCTGGCCCGCGCCACAACTTGGAAGGATTGGACTTATGAAAGTTCGCAATTCACTCCGCTCGCTCAAGAACCGGCACCGTGACTGCCGTGTTGTGCGTCGCAAAGGCCGCGTATACGTGATCAACAAAACTCAAAGGCGTTTCAAAGCCCGTCAGGGTTAATAATGCTTTTAAGTTCGACCTGAAAAAGGCTGCTTCCGCGAGGAGCGGCCTTTTTTGTATGAGCGCATGTTACTTTTCCCATGCTGCCGGATCAATCTGGAACACCTGCAACAGCTGGTCGTAAACCTCCGGCTCCGCCTCTTGCAATGTTTCTGCCTTCTCGAAAAACACTTCTACTGCCGTGGCGAAATACACCTCATGGCCCGTAGCGCCGCAAGGGTCGATCACCGTGCGCGCGCCCTTCTGCGTCAGCGCAACATGGCGCTCAAACCCATCCCGAAACACCTTCACCCACGTGGCATGGCTTTGATTTCGCGCCAAAAGGGGTACACCGTCCATCCAGCCTGAGCGGTCATCGAACTGATGCGCAAACTCGTGCAACGCTACATTATGCACATCCTCGGCATTCACCGCCCCTTGCGCACTATGCGCCCACGACAGAATCACTGGTCCCCGCGACCAGCTCTCGCCCGTGCGCACAGTCTCGGTCTCAGTCACAATATAGCCATCCGTGCGCGTGCCCTTGGACTTGAATGCGGACGGATAGATTAAAACTGTCGTTAGATTATCGTACCAAGCTTCCATATTCACCACGAATAAGCAGGCCGGCGCCGCAATCGACAGCTCCATAGCTTCGGTCACTTCCAGCCCGTTACAGCCCTGAAACCTCACCTGATCGAGAAATAAACAAATCTTCCCCTCCAGCTTGTCACGCAACTCACGGGGCATCCGCGCCACAAGCGGCACATCCCGCGCAAGGATCGCACGCTCCGCATCAGTCAGAGCACTCTCCAACATCTCCACTTTGCGCTGCTTGCGCGCCCAAGCGCGATAAGCCAGCACCCCAATCACCAACACAACAGACAACAACCAACAATACAAATGGCATAGCCCGCCTCCTCACTCACACACCGAAATGTGACCCCGATCGCAAAGAATTGCACCCCCCTTGTGCACCCCCACAGAAACGCCATTACTGCGCCCATACCTGAGCAAAAGGAACACATGACATGAGCGACGGATACACACCCCCAAAAGTCTGGACATGGGAAGCAGAAAGCGGCGGTAAGTTCGCCTCCATCAACCGCCCCATCGCAGGCCCAACCCACGACAAAGAACTCGAAATCGGCAAACACCCGTTCCAACTCTACTCGCTTGCGACGCCAAACGGCGTAAAAGTCACAATCATGTTCGAAGAACTGCTGGCCGCTGGCCACACGGACGCAGAATATGACGCATGGTTGGTCAACATCGGCGAAGGCGTGCAGTTCGGATCGGGCTTTGTCGACGTAAATCCCAACTCCAAAATTCCCGCGCTGATGGACCACTCCGTCACTCCGCCCCAGCGCGTATTCGAGAGCGGCGCGATCCTGATGTACCTCGCAGAGAAATTTGACGCTTTCATCCCAACCGATCCCACCCAGCGGACCGAGATGATGAGCTGGCTCTTCTGGCAAATGGGTTCCGCACCTTACTTGGGCGGCGGCTTTGGCCACTTCTACGCCTATGCACCAGAGAAATTCCAATATCCCATCGACCGCTTCTCGATGGAAGCAAAGCGCCAGCTTGACGTGATGGACCGTCATCTGGCCGAAAACGAATGGTTCGCGGGCGACTATTCCATCGCCGACATGGCGATCTGGTCATGGTACGGCCAGCTTGTTCTGGGCCGCCTCTACTCCGCCGCCGAGTTCCTCGAAGTAGAGAGCTACGAGAACGTCATGCGTTGGGCAAAAGCAATCGACGCCCGCCCCGCCGTAACCCGCGGCCGCATGGTCAACCGCGCGTTCGGCGATGACCTCTCCATGCAACTGTATGAGCGTCACGAAGCGTCTGATTTCGACACCAAAACCCAAGACAAAGTCGCCAAAGACTAATACAAAGCCGCGCGCCACGCCTCTAGGGGCGCGCGGTTCCTCGTTTCTTTATTTTGCCCTTAAACTGAATCCCGCAAAGGGACACAGGCGGACCGCTAGCGGTTCCGCCCCACCTGCCCGCAAATCAAAATCACTGGCAACAGACCCATCGCAACGATCACTAATGAGGGCACCGCCGCCCCCTCCAGCCGCTCGTCACTGGCCAGCCGATAAGCTTGCACCGCGAGTGTATCAAAGTTGAACGGTCGCATGATTAGCGTCGCAGGCAGTTCCTTCATCACATCCACAAACACAATCAGCAGCGCCGTCAGCAAGCTGGGCGCCAGTATCGGCAGATGCACGCGGCGCAGCGTGCCAATTGGCCCCTGCCCCAAGGACCGCGAGGCAGAATCCATATTCACATGCACCATCGCCTGCCCACCTTCGTAAGCTCCGAGAGCAGCCGCCAAAAACCGCACCATATAAGCGATTACAAGCAACCAGATTGACCCCGTAATCAGCAACCCCGTCGAAATATCAAACGTGCTGCGCATCCACGCATCCAGCGCATTATCAAACGCCGCAAACGGCACCAGCAATCCCACTGCGATCACCCCACCAGGCACAGCATAGCCAAGGCGCGCCACATAGGCCGCACTCTGCGATACACGGTCGCCGCGCATCCGCTGGAAAAACCCCACACTGATCGCCGCAAGCACAGTCACCACTGCCGCAATCGAGGCCAGTGTTGCCGAGTTCTTGATAAACCCCAGATACCGCACACTCAGCAGGTTCTGCTCCGATCCGAGCCCCATCCAGAACAGCACAGCGATCGGCAATATTGCCCCAAAGACAACTGGAATTGCACAAAGCACTGTGGCCGCGATCCCCTGCCACCCGCGCAACTCTATCGCACGGGCCGCTTGCGCCTGACGCGCAGGGTCATGATATTTCGCGTCGCCACGCTGGAGCCGTTCCAACATCGCAAGCAACAGCGCAAAACTCAGCAAACAAAGCGCCAGCTGCGCCGCCCCCACACGGTCAAACAGCGAAAACCAACTGGTGTAGATGCCCGTGGCAAAGGTCTGCACCCCGAAGTAGGCAACCGTACCAAAATCCGCAATCGTCTCCATCACTGCCAACAAAACACCCCCTGCAATCGCAGGGCGCGCCAGCGGCAAGCTAACTTTGAAAAACGCCGCCCACGGGTTTGATCCCAGCGCCCGCGCAGCCAAAAACGTCGTCCCGCTTTGCTGTAGAAACGCCGCACGGGCGAGGAGGTACACATAGGGATACAGCACAAGGACCAGCATCGCCGCCGCCCCACCGAGTGAGCGGATCTCAGGAAACCAATAATCCCGTGGCCCCCATCCCGTCACATCGCGCAGCGCCGTTTGCACAATGCCAGGGTGGTCCAGAACATGGGTATAGGCATAGGCTAAAACATAGGCAGGAAACGCCAGCGGCAGCACAAGTGCCACTTCAAAAAACCGCGCACCGGGAAACCGCGTCATCGTGACAAGCCACGCTGCACCGACGCCAATCGTAAACGTCCCCGCAGCCACCAACAGCACCAGCGCCAGCGTGGTCCGCGCATATTCGCCCAACACCGTATCGGCCAAATGCCGCACTGTCTCCATCCCACCCGACAGCGCTGCAAGAAGTACTGCCAGCATCGGCAGCGCGCACAAAGCCGCGACCAGCACTGCGATAACCGATAGCGTCAGTGCGCCATCGCGTTTGATCTTGGGAGAAGGAGCCGACATATCACTCATAGCTCTATGTCGACTATTTTTGTCAGAAAGAAAAGCACCGCAAAGATGCAGCTTTAATCGTAGGTCCGCTGGTCCTCGATCACCAGTCCGTCCTTGAGCAGGCTGTCAGGGCCAACCACTTCGATGCGCCCTTTGAGCTTGAGCAAAGCAGCAACGGAGGCCGCATAAGCCTCCAAATCAGGCGAAGAACTCTCGATCCGCACAGTCATCACATCCTGCTCGGCTTCACGCGTGGCAACCACCCGCGCGCGGGTAATCTCATCATGCGCTGCCACCAGTTGGGCCACCTGCTCAGGCCGCACAAACATACCCTTGATCTTCGTCGTCTGGTCCGCACGCCCCATCCAGCCCTTGATACGCATATTCGTGCGCCCACAAGGTGAGGTTCCCACCATGACAGCACTCAAATCACCAGTAGCAAAACGGATCAGTGGATAGTCGGGGTTGAGCGTGGTCACAACAACTTCGCCAACTTCACCCTCGGGCACTGGGTTGCCCGTACCAGGTGTCACAATCTCGACGATCACACCCTCATCAACAATCCAACCTTCCATCGCTGGAGATTCGTAGGCGATATTGCCCAGATCAGCTGTCGCATAACTCTGCAAACACGTGATCCCACGCGCGGTGTACCAATCGCGCAGACTCGGGAACAACGCACCACCACCAACAGCCGCACGGGTAATCCCAAGGGTCACACCCATCTCGTCCGCCTTCTCAAGAATCACCTTGAGGTAATCAGGCGTCCCCGCATAAGCCGTCGTGCCAATATCGCGCGCCGCAATCACCTGAAGCTCGGTCTGCCCTGTGCCCGCTGGCAGCACCGCCGCCCCAACAGCCCGCGCACCACTCTCGAATATCATCCCCGCTGGAGTGAGGTGGTAGCCAAAGCAGTTGTGCACAATGTCACCCTCGCCAATGCCAATCGCATGCAAGAACCGCCCCATCCGCCACCAATCTGGATCAGTAGAAGACGGCTCATAAATCGGACCAGGTGATTGAAACACATGGCTAAATCCACTCGCAGGTTTCGTCGTAAATCCACCAAACGGCGCATTGGCCGCCTGTGCCTTACCCAGCTCCGACTTGCGCAACACAGGCAAAGCAGCCAAGTCAGCAACACTGGTAACAGCCCCCGCATCAAAACCATCCAATGATCCGCTATACCCCGACAACCCTTGGGCGCGGGCAATCTGAGCGGGTAAGGCAGCGGCCAAATCAGCGGCACGCGCATCAGCACTACGGGTCTCCAGATCATCAAAATTGCTCATATTATCCACTCATCTTTTCCAATATACCGTCCTCAGACGGCAACGCCGAACATCCGGCCCACAGCAGCAGTCACCGCCATCGCCAAGCCGCCCCAAATCACCACGCGCAAGGCCGCAGGCCCAATGGACGCGCCTCCCGCAATCGCCCCAAGCGCGCCCAACAAGGTCAGCGCAATCAGCGTCACAATTACGACCACAGGGGTCAACATCGCAGCAGAGGCCAACACGGCTGCGATCAACGGGATCGCCGCAAACACACTGAATGTAATCGCCGAAGTCACCGCTGCGAGCATAGGCTGCGCCGCCTGCGCATCCCCCAGCCCCAGTTCTTCGTGCACATGCGCCCCAAGCGCATCCTTCTCCGTCAACTCCCGCGCGACCAATGCCGCCGTGGCAGGAGACAACCCGCGCTCCTCGTATATCGCAGCCAATTCAAGCTCTTCGCCCTCGGGATCATCAATCAATGCCTGACGCTCGCGTGCAATGTCCGCCGCCTCAAGGTCCGCCTGCGAGGAAACGCTCACATACTCACCCGCCGCCATCGACATCGCACCCGCCGCCAAAGCAGCAGCACCCGCGATCAACACAGCACGCGGATCAGGGTCCGCCGCAGCCACACCCACAATCACCGATGCAACAGAAACGATCCCGTCATTCGCCCCCATTACCGCCGCGCGCAGCCATGAGACACGGTCCACCAGATGCGGATCGTCGCTGTGAGTTGAAGCCTCCGCGTTCATATCAGGAGAGCCAGCGCTTGCGCCGCCGGTAGCTGCGCACATCGCGGAACGACTTGCGCCCCTCATCCGACATGCCCAGATAGAATTCTTTAACGTCTTGGTTCTCGCGCAAATCCTTCGCAGGCCCGTCCATCACTACACGCCCACTCTCAAGGATGTAGCCATAATGCGCAAACCGCAGCGCCACGTTGGTGTTCTGCTCCGCCAAAAGGAAAGTCACACCTTCCTTCTCGTTAATCTCTTTCACGATATTGAAAATCTGCTCTACCAACTGCGGCGCCAGACCCATGGACGGCTCATCAAGCAGGATCGTCTCAGG
This sequence comes from uncultured Sulfitobacter sp., assembly GCA_963934545.1. Classification (GTDB taxonomy): domain Bacteria; phylum Pseudomonadota; class Alphaproteobacteria; order Rhodobacterales; family Rhodobacteraceae; genus Sulfitobacter. The sequence goes on along the minus strand of CAWVZA010000082.1, from coordinate 3,502 downwards.
ACGGCTCATCAAAGCGCGGCCAACCGCACACATCTGTTGCTCCCCACCGGAGGTATAACCCGCTTGGGATTTCTTGCGCTCACGCAGACGCGGGAAATAGTTGTACACCATTTCCAGATCCGCCGCGATCGCACCTTTGCCGTCGGTGCGCGTATAAGCACCCGTCAAAAGGTTCTCTTCAATCGTCAGGTGCTCAAAGCAGTGACGGCCTTCCATCACTTGCACGACACCTTTTTTCACCGTCTCGGCAGGGTCCTGCTCGGCAATCGACTTGCCACGATACTTGATCGTGCCTTTGGTCACTTCACCCCGCTCGGAGGCCAGCAGACCTGAAATGGCTTTGAGGGTCGTCGTCTTGCCCGCTCCATTTCCGCCCAGCAGAGCAGTGATGCCGCCCTTGGGCACGTTCAGGCTCACGCCCTTGAGGACAAGGATCACGTGATTATAGATCACTTCGATGTTGTTCACTTCGAGCAGATTCTCGACCTGCACTTCGGCGGGGTTTGCGTCCAACATATCCCTAGTCCCTTCCTAAATTCTCTAAAAGTATCTGGCCGCCACGCAAACGCAGCGGCCAGAAAAAAGCGGCTTACTTACAGCCAGCTTCGATGTTGTTTTCCGCAGCATAGGCCTCGGAGTCTTCTGTGATCAGCGGGCCGATCACATCCATGTCGGAAGGTGCAAACTCGGAGATGAGCTTCCATTCTTTCGCGGATGCATCCCACTGGGTCATGCCAACAAGGCCTTCACCACCGTGGTTGGCACAAGATACGCTGAACTCAGGACCAAAGTTTGGCAGGCCGAGGGCCGCCATCTTCGCTTCGGTCATTACCAACGCTTCCATGCCGTCGCGCATCATCGCAGGTGTGATATCCATCTCGCCGTGGATACCTTGGGCTGTTTTCACAGCTTCGGCAGCCAGCATCGCCGCATACATGCCGCGGTTATAGAGGACTGTACCGATCTGATCGCCAGCACCAGCAGCATTACCCTTGTCGACAACATGCGCCTTGATGTCGTCAAATACGGGGAAGTCGTTGCCTACACCGTGGAACGTCAACGCTTTGTAGCCATCGGCTGCGTCGCCTGCCGCCAGAACGTCATTCTCAGAACCGGACCACCAGATACCGATGAAGTTTTCCATCGGGAAACGGATGTTCGCAGCTTCTTGAACCGCAACTTGGTTCATCACGCCCCAGCCGTACATGATCACATAGTCAGGCTTGTCACGGCGGATTTGCAGCCACTGTGATTTCTGCTCCTGACCTGGGTGGTCCACTGGCACTTCTTTGAACTCGAAACCATGCTTGATTGCCAGCTCGTTCAGCGTGCGGATCGGCTCTTTGCCGTAGGCAGAATTGTGATAGACTAAAGCAACTTTTTTGCCCTTCAAGTCGCCACCGTTCTCGGCCAACAGATAGTTGATCGCACCGGACGCACCGTTCCAGTAGTTCGCAGGGTAGTTGAACGTGTTGTTGAACACAGCACCGTTCGCCGCCGACGTACGGCCATAACCCATTGTGTGCATCGGGATGCCGTCAGCAGCAGTTTTTGGGATCAACTGGTATGTGATACCTGTGGAAAGTGGCTGATACACGAGGGAGCCTTCGCCCTTTGTGCTCTCATAGCATTCAACACCCTTTTCGGTGTTATAGCCTGTCTCACATTCCAGAACGCGCGTCATCACGCCGCCGATACCGCCATCACGCTCATTGAGCATGTTGAAGTAATCCGCATAACCGTCCGCAAACGGAATACCGCCCGCCGCATATGGGCCTGTGCGATAGCTAAGTGATGGGAACACGAGGTCCGCCAGAACAGGGCTTGCGCCCATAACAGCCGCGATAGCTAAAGTACCTAGTTTATATTTCATCGGTAGTTTCCTCCCTTGGATTTTATCCGATTGGTCTTCTTGGATGGGGTTCTCCCCACCTCGGTTGTTCATGGCTTCCGCCCCACATCAGTGCGGGAAGGGCCACAATCTCAGTTTCTCCTTCGCCACGCGCCACAGCTGGGCAATGCCGTGCGGCTCCGCGATCAGGAATACGATAATCAAAAATCCGACAACGACCAGATTCAAATGCGCCACGATGTCCGTAGGCCATCCGAGCCAGTCAACGCCGACAACCTTAAGCGCCACAGGCAGCAACACAAGGAACGCCGCCCCAGCAAAGGAGCCAAAGATCGAGCCCAAACCACCAATGATGATCATGAACAGCACCAGAAACGATTTCTGAATGCCAAACACTTCACCCACTTCCACAGCGCCCAGATAGACGGAGAAGAACAGCGCCCCAGAGATACCAATGAAGAAGGACGAGACAGCAAAGGCAGTCAGCTTAGCGCGCAGCGGGTTCACCCCGATAATCTCTGCCGCGATATCCATATCACGGATCGCCATCCACTTGCGCCCAGAAGACCCCCGCGTGAGGTTCCGCGCGATATAAGCACTGATGATCGTGAAGAAGAGGCAGAACAGGTAAGTCGCCCAAGGCTCCGTTGATGGCCCAGTGATCAGCACACCCAACAAATCCCGCTCAGGCGCGTTAATCTGACCCGACGCGGAATAGTTGTAGAACCATGCAACACGGTTAAACAGCCATACAAGAAAGAACTGCGCTGCCAGTGTTGCCACAGCGAGGTAGAACCCCTTGATCCGCAAGCTCGGCAGACCGAACAGGACACCCACGAGGGCCGTCATCACACCTCCCATGATCACGGAGAAGAAGATGTTGAACTCTGGCAAACGGAACAGCAATTCGCCGCCCCACCAGATATCCACACCCGTCATGAACTTGTAACAGCTGTACGCCCCCACAGCCATGAAACCACCAGTCCCCAGGCTCACCTGACCGCAATACCCCACAAGGATATTCAGCCCCAGTGCGGCAATCGCATAGATCAAAAACGGCAGCAGCAGCGAGTTCACCCAATAATCATTGAGCGCAAACGGCACTACAAAGATGGCAATGAACATCACCAGATAATAGCGGTAACGATCAAACTTGATCGGAAACGTCTGCTGGTCCTCGGCGTAGGTCGTGCTGTAATCGCCTGCTTCACGGTAGAACATCAGCCAAGCTCCCATTTATTATCGAAGTTTATCGGGTGGTCGGGTGTCATGAGGCACCGCGTCGAGTGGTCGCTCGCCCGCAATCTAAACACGCTCAATGATCTTCTCCCCGAACAAGCCTTGCGGACGGAAAACCAAGAACAGCAGTGCCAGCATGTAGGCAAACCAGTTCTCGGTAGCCCCACCAAGGAACGGCGCACCAATCAAGAATTCAAACAGCTTCTCGCCGACGCCAATGATCAAGCCACCGACAATAGCACCTGGAATGGACGTAAACCCACCCAACATCAGAACTGGCAAAGCCTTGAGGGCAATGAGCGAGAGCGAGAACTGAACGCCAGACTTCGCCCCCCACATGATCCCCGCGACAAGGGCCACAACCCCCGCCAGCGACCAAACCAATATCCAGATGAAGTTCAACGACACCCC
>CAWVZA010000081.1:0-11801 GCA_963934545.1 uncultured Sulfitobacter sp. | reverse complement strand
CTCGTCATCCTCGAATAAGGAGGACAGCCCATGTTCAAGAAAATCCTGATCGCCAACCGTGGCGAGATTGCCCTGCGTGTTATCCGTGCGGCGCGTGAAATGGGCATTGCCTCTGTTGCAGTGCATTCCACGGCTGACAGCGATGCGATGCATGTTCGTATGGCCGACGAGAGTGTGTGCATCGGTCCGCCCTCCTCACAACAGTCGTACCTCAGCATCCCTGCAATCGTTGCAGCCTGTGAAATCACAGGTGCCGAAGCGATCCACCCAGGTTACGGATTTTTGAGCGAGAACGCAGGCTTTGTGCAGGTTCTTGAGGATCACGGCCTGACCTTTATCGGTCCGACAGCCGAGCATATCCGTGTCATGGGCGACAAAATTACGGCCAAGGATACAATGAAGGCACTTGGCGTGCCTTGCGTACCCGGCTCCGTGGGCGGGGTTCCTACACTTGAGGATGCACAGCGCATCGGCGAGGAAGTCGGCTACCCTGTTATCATCAAGGCGACGGCTGGTGGCGGTGGTAAGGGCATGAAAGTGGCACAAACGGCTGCTGACATGGAAAGCGCATTCCAAACAGCGCGTGCCGAGGGTAAATCAAATTTTGGTAATGACGAGGTGTATATCGAGAAATACCTCACAACGCCACGCCACATCGAAATTCAGGTCTTTGGCGACGGCAAAGGCCGCGCCGTACATCTGGGAGAGCGCGATTGTTCTCTCCAGCGCCGCCACCAAAAAGTGTTCGAAGAGGCCCCTGGCCCAACGATCACCCCTGACGAGCGTGCGCGCATCGGTAAGGTCTGTGCGGATGCCTGTGCCAACATCAACTACATCGGCGCAGGAACGATCGAATTCCTTTACGAGAATGGTGAGTTCTATTTCATCGAGATGAACACACGTTTGCAGGTCGAGCACCCCGTGACCGAAGCCATCTTTGGCGTCGATCTGGTGCGTGAGCAAATCAACGTGGCAGCAGGCTTACCCATGTCGTTCGAACAAGATGATCTGACCATCAACGGTCACGCTATCGAAGTGCGTATCAACGCGGAAAAGCTGCCGAACTTCTCGCCTTGTCCAGGTCGGATTACGCAATACCATGCGCCTGGTGGCCTTGGTGTGCGAATGGACAGCGCCCTTTATGATGGCTACTCCATTCCGCCCTATTACGACAGTTTGATCGGAAAGCTCATTGTGCACGGCCGCGACCGCCCCGAAGCGCTCGCGCGGCTCAACCGTGCCTTGGGTGAGTTGATCGTAGACGGCGTCGACACCACAGTGCCCCTGTTCCATGCGCTTTTGCAGGAAAGAGACATCCACACCGGTGGCTATAACATCCATTGGCTTGAGCACTGGCTGGAAACGCATTTCGGCGAAGCCTAAGTTTTATGTCCGACCTGACACCCGAGCTTTTGCTACACGGCTACGGCGTCGGTATATTCCCGATGAGCGAGGCGCGTGACGATCCAGAAATATTCTGGGTCGATCCGCGCAAGCGCGGTATCATGCCTCTGGACGGTTTCCACACGTCGCGCTCTTTGCGTCGTGCAATGATACGCAGCGCTTGGACAGTTACCATCGACCGCGATTTTGAGGGTGTAGTCGACGGCTGTGCTGATCGCGAGGACACTTGGATTAACGCAGAAATTCGCAGTCTCTACTCTGCATTGTTCACACGTGGGCATGCACATTCTCTAGAGGTCTGGGAAGGTGATGAACTGGTGGGCGGTGTCTACGGTGTGGTCCTTGGCGCCGCATTTTTCGGAGAGAGCATGTTCTCGCGGCGCACCAACGCCTCGAAAATAGCACTTGCCTGCCTCGTCGACCGCCTGAACCAAGGTGGATTTCTGCTGTTTGATACGCAGTTCATAACGGATCATCTTGCCTCATTGGGCGGTATCGAGATCAGCCGCGCACAATATCATGCGCATCTTGCTCATGCTAAAAACAGCATCGCATCCTTTACAGCAGCACCACAGGCAACCCCTCAGGATATGATACAGCGCATGATCCAAATATCGTAGCGTGAATGCTCCATCGCGTTCAGCGCAGGCGCCGAGGCAATCATCCAGCCAGAGAATACAGTTCCAGCGCGACCTGTCTCAGACACTTCCAGCGCGGCGTAGGCATCCCCAGAAGGATTGCCTGCAGGGTAGCGGCATTCGTTCAAAACAATCTGCAAACGTCCGATGTTCGCAAGCTGCCCATTGGAGATTGAGAGATCAATTGTCGTGCCAGACGTCTTATCCAGTGCACGCAAAATCGCACCAGCCCCATTGCTCGTAGCCTCTGCCGCAGCAGACGTAGCGCAAAGCGCCGCAACGAGTGCAAGAGCGCGTCTCACTCTGGGCTCCATGCCTCGTAATCACCGCGATCCGCAGGCTTTTCACGGCGAATAGAACCGCTTGGGGCATAGGCCAGCACGGTGCCTGTCAGGTTTTCCTGATGCTGCTTTTCCCACTCTTTGTGGATCAGCGGCTTGTCTGTTGGCAGCTCGTCATAGGTGCGGTGCATCCAGCCGTGCCAATCAGGATTGATCCGGCTGGCCTCAACTTCACCGTTGAAGATCACCCAGCGTTTGCTGTCATCGGCATTGCGGTAATAGATATTGCCTTGCGCATCCTCACCCACTTTCTCACCTTTGCGCCATGTGAAAAACTGTGTGTTGAGCGTTTGCCCGTTCCACCATGTGAACGCGCTCAAAATTTTGCTGACAATACCCATGGGAGTCTCCTTTAATTGTTGAATCTGATATGGCCTATCCTGCGGCGCAGGTCCAGTGACGTGACCGTGCAATCGGAAAAAACACGCCTAATCGCCAAACCGCAAGTAGACGGCAAGACGATCTTGTGGCGCGTAAACAACCAATTCAATACCCTCAACACCGCCACTCCTGACAAACCATGCGCCCTGCTGTTTCAGTATTGTCGTAATCTGGCTGCTAAAGCCTGCGACACCAGCCCAATCGAATTTCTCTGGTTCCAATATCAAACAAGGGTGACGGCTATTGATCTCGACATTTTGAGCGTCCAGCGTCGACGCCCATACGCGCTCCGACGGGCCTACATAATCGGGAAAGACGGGTACAGGTGGCGCCACTTCTGTATCTTCAGGAAGTTCCAGAACCAGATAACTACAGCCATGGGGCGTCTTTATACGGCTCTTGAATGCCAAGACTTTCGTATACGCAAGATCAACAAAGATACTTTGCGCGAATTGGTCCGCGGATAATGAAAGACACCCCGAGAGCAATGAAATGTCAAATATCAGTACCCAAAATTTCGCAGCTCGGCGTGTCACTTAAACAAGTGCCGTGACTTCGATCTCGATACGGTACTTGGGATCAATCAAACCGCACTCGATCATCGTAGCAGCAGGCGGGTTCTCGCCAAATGCCTCCGCCAAAATGGGCCAGCACAGCTCAAACTCTGCACGGTCGGGCAACATGTATGTCACGCGCACCACTTTCGCTATGCTGCTGCCTGCCTCTTCCAACGCCGCTGTAATGATCCGCAGCGCATCACGGCACTGCGCGGTCACATCATCGCCCTGCCCCACGGTCCCCGCAAAATGTACAAAGCCACCCGCGACGACAGCGCGGCAATAACCGATCTTCTTCTCAAACTCACCACCAGAAAAAATACGTTTCATATCATCCTCCAAAACGAAAGAAGGGCAGGCCATGAGGCCTGCCCTTCTTTAAAAACTCTCGCGAACCGTTCAGCCCGCAGTCGCAGGCTCTTTTTCCGATTCAGCGTGGATCATCAGCGGCTTTGCATCCGAATTCACTGCTTCTTCGTTCACAACCACTTCCGTGACGGTGTCCATACCTGGCAGGTCGAACATCGTATCAAGCAGGATTTCCTCAAGGATGGAGCGCAAACCGCGCGCGCCTGTCTTGCGATCAATCGCACGCTTGGCGATAGCCGCCAACGCATCTTCGGTAAAGGACAGCTGCGTGTCTTCCATCTCGAACAGACGCTGGTACTGCTTGACCAATGCGTTCTTTGGCTGCGTAAGGATCGTGATGAGCGCGTCTTCGTCCAAGTCTTCAAGGGTTGCCAGAACAGGCAAACGGCCCACGAATTCAGGGATCAGACCAAACTTGAGCAGGTCTTCAGGCTCAAGATCAGTGAAAATCTCGCCGATGCCACGTGCGTCTTGATCACGGACATCCGCGCCAAAGCCCATAGCAGACCCTTTACCGCGTGCGGCAATGATCTTGTCCAAACCAGCGAAGGCACCGCCACAGATGAACAAGATGTTCGTTGTGTCCACTTGCAGGAATTCCTGCTGGGGGTGCTTGCGACCGCCCTGTGGAGGAACGGATGCTACCGTGCCTTCCATCAGCTTGAGCAGTGCTTGCTGAACGCCCTCACCCGATACGTCACGGGTAATGGACGGATTTTCAGATTTACGCGTAATTTTATCTACTTCGTCGATATAGACGATGCCGCGCTGTGCACGCTCAACATTATACTCGGATGCCTGAAGCAGCTTGAGGATAATGTTCTCGACATCTTCGCCCACATAGCCAGCTTCGGTCAATGTGGTCGCATCAGCCATTGTGAACGGCACATCAAGGATACGAGCCAAAGTTTGTGCAAGAAGCGTCTTACCACAACCCGTCGGACCCATCAGCAGAATGTTGGACTTCGCCAGCTCGATGTCGCCGCCTTTTTGCGCGTGGTTCAGGCGCTTGTAGTGGTTGTGCACCGCTACAGACAAAACCCGCTTGGCCATCGCTTGGCCGATGACGTAGTCATCAAGCACTTCGCAGATGTCTTTGGGTGTCGGCACACCGTCCGTCGCCTTAAGGCCAGAAGCCTTTGTTTCTTCACGAATAATGTCCATGCACAGCTCAACACATTCATCACAGATGAAGACTGTTGGGCCTGCGATCAGCTTGCGCACTTCATGCTGGCTCTTGCCGCAAAAGCTGCAGTAGAGGGTGTTTTTGCTATCGCCGCTGGTTGAATTGGCCATGTGAGCCCTTTCAGGTCTGATGCTTGGGGTTGTCACCCACGTTCAGGTGACACAAATCGAGTTGGGTTTCACACTAAGTCACGCTCCTCGGTCCTGCAATCGCATAAACCGAGGAGTGCGGCGATGTGGCTTACTTACTCTTCTTGGGCTTAGGCGCGTCTTTGTCATCTTCTTTGCCGCGGTTGGCGACGATTTCGTCGATGTGACCCCAGTCTTTGGCCTCATCCGGTGTCATCCACGTGTCGCGGTCCATGGCTTTTTGCACAGTTTCATAGTCCTGACCCGAGTGCTGCACATAAAGCTGATACATACGCTCGCGCGTTTTCTCGATGTGGCGGGCCGAGATCAGGATATCAGATGCTTTACCCTGCGATCCGCCTGAGGGCTGGTGCACCATCACTTCGGAGTTGGGCAGCGAGAAACGCATCCCCTTCTCACCACCGATTGCAATAACCGAGCCCATGGAGGCCGCCATGCCACAGATCAGCGTGGACACTTTCGGGCGGATATACTGCATCGTGTCATAGATCGACAGACCAGCAGACACCTCACCACCGGGTGAGTTGATGTACATGCTGATTTCTTTTGATGGATTCTCGGATTCGAGGTGCAGCAACTGCGCTACGATCAGGTGGCTCATGCCGCTGTGAATCGGACCGTTGATGAACACAATCCGCTCTTTGAGCAGGCGCGAGAAGATATCATAGGCGCGCTCGCCGCGTGCTGTCTGCTCCACAACCATGGGAACGAGGTTCATGTATGTCTCGACGGGATCTTGCATATGCTCTGCCTTCAGATGGTGATTGAGCGGGACCATACCCGCCATTTGTTACTACAAGATTAGTCCCGCCAACGGGGAGCTTCAAGGGGGGCTGATGCCCGATTGTTCCCCTGCTTGATCTCACGCGGTGCTGACCTACTTCGCAGATCATGAACAACGAGCATCCCCCCTTCCCGCCCAGCGCCACCGCAGCCCGTGAACGGCTCGCGGAGTTTGCCCCCAATGCCGGCGCAAACTATGCGCAAAAGCGCAACTTTGACTTGGGTGCCACGGCGCACAGCCACGTCTCGACCCTGTCGCCCTACTTGCGGATGAAAGTAATCGATGAGGGCGATGTTTCCCGCGCCGTGCTCGACCAAATGGACGCCCGCGATGCCGACAAGTTTATCGCGGAAGTTTGGTGGCGTACCTATTGGAAAGGCTGGATGGAGCAGCGGCCAGCGGTTTGGACCACCTACCGCGATGATTTAACGCGGCTGCACAACGAGGTGCAGACCCAAAGTGGTTTGCGCCAACGTTGGGAAGACGCCTGTCTGGGCAAAACGGGGATCAAGCCGTTTGATCATTGGGCGCAGGAGCTGGCTGAGACAGGTTATTTGCACAATCATGCGCGCATGTGGTTCGCCTCGATCTGGATATTCACGCTCAAACTGCCATGGCCGTTGGGCGCAGATTTCTTTTTGCGCCACCTTCTGGACGGCGACGCAGCCGTGAACACACTCAGTTGGCGCTGGGTCGCGGGCATCCAGACTCAGGGCAAAACATATCTTGCTGATCCATCCAATATCGCAAAATTCACCAATGGACGTTTTGTGGGTGTGCAAGGTCTCGCCTCTGAGGCGCCCCCAATCAGCGCCCCAACAGCGCCAGAGCGTCAAGCAACCCCTAAACTAGCGCCCTACAGCGGTGCGCCTGCTGATCGTGTGGGCCTCTTGCTGCACTCAGACGACATCGGTGCGCCCTTCCTTGACGCGCATCAGGTCACGCCCGTCAGCGTCGCCTATATTGACTACACCCATGCGCAAAGCCCTTGGCAGACAAGCGCGATGGTGGCTGACTTTAGAACTGCGCTTTTGCATGATGTCTCACCTAATGCTGTGGTGCTCGAAAATGATGCGGCCCTCAATGTCTGGGCAGCTGAGCACCAACTTGACCAGATTATAACGCCCCACGCCCCTGTCGGCCCAATGCGCAGTGTCCTGCGCCGTGCGCGTAAGACAGGCAGCACGCCCATCACTGAGGTGCGTCGCGAGATCGACACTGCAGCATGGCCAATGGCTACGGCTGGGTTCCTCAAATTCCGCAAACACATCCCTGCTCTGCTGGACCAGTTTGCCCGCGAACGCTTGCTCTGATGAGGTCACCCGTTTAAACTTCAGAGACGTTCGGCATTTACGCACGGACGTTGGAGTATTGATGTTTACGATTGCGGGCATCCGCTAAGGTCTGGTTCCGCCAGACTGTCATGAAAATCTGCTGAACCGATGTGGATCAGCAATATATATTTTGTGGCCACCAGCGCAGTTCATCCGTTTGAGGGGGTACCCTGACAACGGATCTATGAAAGATTGTAAAACCAATGACGAACTATTCTATCAAACAAACCATCAAAGACGACCTACCCGCCTTGTGCACTATCCTCGACGCAACAGAGCTTTTTCCCAGCGAGATGCTCTCCGATATGATCGCGGACTATTTGGCGGGTAATACGCCTGATGCCGTCTGACTGGCAGCGCGTGAGGGCGAGAGAGTCGCATGGGTACGCTACACAGTGCCCGAACAAATGGCAGAGGGCGCGTGGAACATGCTGGCCATCGCTGTGGACCCTTCGCGCTAGGGCGCAGGGATTGGCGGGGCGCTCACCCATGCGCTTGAAACCGAGTTGCGGACACGAGGTGCACGTATCGTGATCGCTGATACCCCTGGCGATGCAGGCTTTGCCGCCCCGCGGGGCTTTTACGCGGCAAAAGGCTATGACGAAGAGCACCGCATCAGCGACTTCTGGGGCGCAGGCGACGACAAAGTGACCTATTGGAAATCGCTGAGCGCTGGTTAAAGCTAAAACCGGCCGATCCCCGCACTGTGCGGGGGGCCGCTCCACGTGTCACACAACCTTTATTCAACCGTCACACGCCTGTGACGAAAGCAATCCACACCACAGGCATCCGAAATCCTGTTCTGGTGCATGTTATGAACCGTAAAGAGATCATCAACGACCCTGCCATTGGCAACAAAGCCGAAGCCTATGAGGCCTTTGACGACATTCCGACAAACCTTAACCTCAGCCGCACCATCGGCGAGGTGGTCGCAGCACGTTTTTCGCGCCGTGAGATGTTTCGCGGAGCGTTGGCCGTCACAGCGACGACTGCGCTCTTTGGATCCTCCGCGCTCGTTGCGCCCCGCCAAGCGACCGCAGGCACCCCCTCACGCTATAATTTCAACGAACTTGAACGGGGCAATGACACTACGCACCATGTGGCCGAGGGCTATGACGCCGACATCCTGTTGCGTTGGGGTGATCCTATCACGACAGACGCGCCAGAGTTTGATGTTATGAACCAGACCGCTGCCGCCCAGCTCAAACAATTCGGCTATAACAATGACTATGTGGGTTTCACTCCTCTGAACGCCGCAGGGACACGCGGAATGCTATGTGTGAACCACGAATACACAACGAGGAAGTCATGTTCCCCGGTTTGGGACGTCAGGATAGCGCCGATTTTGCTGGCATGACACCAGAGCTGATCGACATTGAGATGGCCGCCCACGGCGGTACAGTCGTTGAGATCGAAAAAGAAACAACAGGTGCATGGCGTGTGGACCACTCCAGTCCACGTAACCGCCGCATTACCCCCCCTTGATACTGCAATGACTATCGATGGCCGCGCCGCTGGGCATCCGCGCCTGCAAACCGATGCAGACCCAGAGGGCATGACCATAATCGGAACTCTGAACAACTGCGCAGGCGGCATGACCCCTTGGGGGACCTACCTGATGGCAGAAGAGAATTTCCACGGCTATTTCATGACCTCCAACCGCGATGCAGAAGGCAAAGCCGATCTCTCCACGCTCCCCGTACGGGAGGCCGAGCGGCACAAGCGTTATGGCGTACCGGGCGGGTTGTACGCATGGGGCCCCATGCATTACCGCTTTGATATCACCAAAGAACCCAATGAGCCAAACCGCTTTGGCCATATCATCGAGATCAAGGAAGATGGCGGCGATCACGGCGCAGCGCCTGGCACATTGTCGATCCTTGTACGCTGCGGTGACCCTGCTGTGGCCGAAGTGGGCGCAGTCTGGAACCCTGACACCTCCGAGAATGGCTGGTTTGGGTCGCCTGACAACGCGGCAACGGACGCGCAGGGCCGCCTGTGGGTCTTCATCGATCAGGGCCGCAACTGGAGCAAGACGGGCAAATCAGACGGCCTGTACGGTGTTGAGACAGAAGGTGCGGCACGCGGCACGTCCAAGCTGTTTTTCCGCTGTCCCGTCGGCGGCGAAATGTGCGGTCCCTACTTCACCGATGATCAAGAAACCCTGTTTTTAGCGGTACAACATCCCGGCACGGACGGGACCAACGAGCTGGCAGGCTTCAACCGCGCCTCGACATTTGAAGACCCTGCTACCCGCTGGCCGGACTTTGATCCCGCCATGCCGCCGTGCCCTGCCGTGGTGGTGGTGGTCACCAAACAAGGCGGCGGCAAGATCGCAGTTTAGGCAATAGACGATTGTTGATACGCAACTGGCCCCAACGCTTTGCTTGGGGCCAGTTTTTTTCTCAGCATCATAATTGGTTCAGCCCAGAGACCCAACATGTCACCATTTCATCGTAAAATTGCTGAATGAGGATGGCATTAGACACTCTCCTGTCGCCCATCAAAGCAAGCACGGCAGTCCAAGGCTTATCGCCATGCTGGTCACAACCACCGTCAGAGCGGCAAATGAGTTCGGGTGCGGTATCTTTGCTTTTCACACTATCGCAGCGCCAAGCCGTATCAGAATAGCGGGTCGCGTTGTTTGCGCTCAGTGCTCCCAATATGCGCTCAGGTGTGATTGATCCAATCTATTAACTACGCCTCGTATCCCATTGATCATTAATAATCTTAAGCGTCAAAGCGCCCCTCTGAAATTCCAAAGCTCAGGGAACAACTCGACTTCAAGCATTTTGCGTAGGTACGACACACCTGCCGTGCCGCCCGTGCCGCGTTTAAAGCCGATGATCCGCTCTACTGTGGTGACATGGTTAAAGCGCCAGCGGCGGAAGTAATCCTCCAGATCAACCAGCTTCTCGGCAAGTTCGTATAAGTCCCAGTGAGCACTTGGATCTTCATAGACGCGTTGCCACAAATCTTGCACCCTTTGGTCCGCTTGCCAATCAGACCTCCCCGGCTCTCCTGCCAATGGCACATGCGAAAAGCGTTCACAGAGCAATGCTATTGCCACTTGATACAGGCTCGGCTCGGCCAACTCTCCTTCACGCCGCGCAAACGACTCTGCCTTGTGCTTGTGCAGCTTCATCAACGCCTCGTTACGGTTGCCCAGCAGAAACTCCACCAGACGGTATTGGTGTGATTGAAACTCCGACGAGTTTCCGAGACTTGGACGAAAAGCTGTGTACTCACTGGGTGTCATTGTCCGCAGCACGTCCCAAGCGTTGTTCAACTGCTCAAATATCCGCGCCACGCGGCTCAGCATCTTGAACGCAGCAGGCAACTGTCCCCCCACCATCGCAGCACGCGCCGCTTCAAGCTCATGAATGGCAAGCCGCATCCAAAGCTCTGATGTCTGGTGCTGAATATAAAGAGCATCTCATCATGCGCATACGACAAGGGGTGTTGCGCGTTCAGGATCGGATCAAGGCCAAGACAATCCCCGTAGGACATATCTTTGGCGAAATCCATTTTTGCGCCGCTAGACGCAGTGTCAAAGTCGCTCATCTTTTTGACCTTTTCTATCTATGACGCTCTACCGTGCCGCGCGTGCGCGCTAAGCCATCAGAACCCTAACACCAGGCATTTTGGCAATCTTTGCCACATCTTCGTCGTATATTTCGGTCATCTCGTCGACCACGTCGTCGGTCCAGCCAGCCATATCCAGTTCTTCTTCCACTTCACCCTCAAGTGCATATTTGTCCAGAAATACTGCGATCGTGCGACGTTTTTGATGCTCTGTCATGATGGGATGGTCTTTGAGGTAGGCGCGAAAGCGTTTCATGCCTTCGGTGCTCATGATCGAGCTTAGGAGATCAAATCCACCAATAATCTTTTGATCATCAGGCAGACCCGCCATTTGACGGATGATATGCGCCCAGATGAGCGGCGTGTCCTCGTTGCACCACATCGTGATCGGCACATTCGGCACGGCTTCGCGCAACAGGCTTACAGTCTCGGACCACAAGATATCTCGCGGATCACGGCCACCCCAAAACGCGGCAGGATCAGGATTTTTGGCTTTGCCATAAAGAACCGGTAGAAGCGTCGCAGGGTTGCGAATGCCCATAAAAATTTCGACTTCGTCCTACTCAAAAATCTGGGCCATACGCATCATGCGTGCAGGCGCGGAAGGGTACAGCATCCCCTCTTGCACCGCTGTTTTGGGCGTCCGGAAAAAGTTTGCGTCCGAGATGATCACACGGGTTGCATCACTGTCATCCAGAAAAGCATCTACCAAAACATCGCGCGCCATCTCGGAGGGCGGCGCGCTAACCATCGCGTTCAATCTATCGCGCAGAATAGCACGGTACTTGCCATGCCCTGGCACCATTACGCCCTCTGCGGCAAAGTCATCCGCATTGCGCAAAAGGCACTTCATCATGCGGTCTTCTTCGGTAAAGTGCACGCCCACGTGTAGGACCAATTTCATTTTATGCTGCCCATCTATTTTTTTATGTGCACCTAAATCTACCAGAGCTGTAAAACCTTCAAAAGAACGATAAAAGCCTCTTGCACGATCTTTGCATTCACATTAAACGGCCCATCAATGCCCCTATAGCTCAGCTGGTAGAGCAATTGATTTGTAATCAATAGGTCCG
>CAWVZA010000080.1:0-11926 GCA_963934545.1 uncultured Sulfitobacter sp. | reverse complement strand
GCTGAATGTAACCACGCAGGCGATGGACGTTGGCGCGCTGACCCCGCCGCTGTGGGGTTTTGAAGAGCGTGAAGACCTGATGATCTTTTATGAACGTGCCAGTGGCGCACGTTTGCACGCAGCGTATTTCCGCCCCGGTGGTGTGCATCAGGACCTGTCAGAGGCGTTGCTCGACGACATCGAGACGTGGACGCATAAGTTTCTGAGCGGATTTATGGTCGATATCGACACGCTGCTGACGGAAAACCGTATTTTCAAACAGCGTAACGTTGATATTGGCGTTGTGAGTGAGCAGGACATTCAGGACTGGGGTTTCTCCGGTGTGATGGTGCGCGGCTCCGGCCTTGCGTGGGATTTGCGCCGCGCGCAACCTTATGAGTGCTATGACGAGTTTGAATTCCAAATCCCGACAGGCGTGAACGGCGACTGCTATGACCGTTACCTCGTGCGGATGGAAGAGATGCGTCAATCGGCCAGCATCATGTTGCAAGCGATTGAAAAACTGCGCGCACCCGAAGGGAAGGGCGATATCCTTGCTCGTGGTAAGATTACACCGCCCAAGCGCACGGATATGAAGACCTCAATGGAGAGCCTGATCCACCACTTCAAGCTTTATACCGAAGGGTTCCACGTGCCAGCGGGTGAAGTGTATGCCTGTGTTGAAGCGCCCAAGGGTGAATTCGGTGTCTATCTGGTCGCTGACGGCAGCAACAAGCCTTACCGCGCCAAGCTGCGTGCGCCCGGTTATTTGCACCTGCAAGCGATGGATTACCTCGCAAAGGGTCACCAGCTCGCGGATGTGGCGGCGATTATCGGTACGATGGATATCGTGTTTGGTGAGGTGGATAGATGAAACGGTCTGCCGCGTTCGGGTTTGCTGCACTGTTCGCTTTGACGGCGTGTGATGAGGGGGCAGGGACTTCTGCCTCCGCGGCGCAAGGTGCGGCGGCGCCAAAGAAATCGGGGCAACTTTGTGCTTTGTCTCGGGCGCAATGCAAACCCTTTAGTGCGCAATCGCAGGCTTTGCTGCCCGTTCTGAACCAACCTGCAGCGGGGCGCAGCGACAAGGACGATGCGACTGTGCAACTGGTGCTTGATACATTTATGAGCAGTCAGGCTGTGGCTGATCAAAACTGTGTCCCCGCAACGGGAACTTTGAAACGCAAAGCGCGGACGGTCGGTAAGAGTGGTCAAACCGCAATTCTGATGGGACGGGGTGACAGCGTGTGTACCTTGATCCAAGAAAACTGAGAAGGCTGCTGCGGTGAAGATAGCGTTGGCGATTGTTACAATGGTTGTCGGAGCGTCCCAAGCGAATGCACATGCAGCACATGGTAAACGCCATGACGTGATAGAAGTGATGCAGAACAACAGGTGCAAAATGTCGCCCGACGTGACGCAGGCCATGCTGGCCAAGCTGAAGATTGAACAAGATGACGCCGTGACGATGATCGGCAATTTGATAGCAGAGGGCATCGTTGCCTTCGATACTGATGATAAAACGCTGTTGTTTTTGCCCCCTGAATGCAAAGCTTGAGAGCGCTAGGAACCAAAATATGTTGCGTAGACTACACCCAGACCAGCCCGAAGCATTTGCCTTTACCCCAGCGAACCAAGCATGGGCGCAAGCACAGATCACGAAGTACCCCGAGGGGCGTCAGGCCTCTGCGATCATTCCGCTGCTGTGGCGTGCGCAAGAACAGGAGGGGTGGCTGACCCGTCCCGCAATCGAGCATGTCAGCGAGAGGCTGGGGCTGGCCTATATTCGTGGTCTGGAAGTGGCGACATTCTACTTCATGTTTCAGCTACAACCTGTTGGTTCTGTGGCACATATCCAGATTTGCGGAACCACGTCGTGTATGATTTGTGGCGCCGAAGACCTGATTGGGATTTGTAAGGATAAGATTGCACCTAATGCGCATCAGCTGTCTTCGGATGGAAAGTTTTCGTGGGAAGAGGTCGAGTGTCTTGGTGCGTGCTCCAACGCGCCCATGGCACAGATCGGCAAAGATTATTACGAAGATCTGACGGCGGAGCGATTTACTGCGATGCTTGAGGAGTTGGCACGCGGCGAAGTCCCGACACCTGGTCCGCAGAACGGACGTTATGCGTCGGAGCCATTGAGCGGTCTGACCTCGCTCACGGATCACGATAGTGGCAAGACGCAGTATAATGCTTCTGTTCAGCGGGCCTCCGATATTGGTGACACGATCAAGCGGATCGATGGGACCGAAGTGCCGTTGTTGGCACCTTGGCAAGGTAAAGCGGCGAACACGGGTAGCAAACCTGCCAAAGCGGCAAAGCCTGCTGCGGCTAAGCCGAAAGCCGAGGTAGAGGCGAAAGCGCCAGTGACCAAGGCCAAGAGTGTGGCCAAGCCTGCTCCCAAAGCGGCTTCGCCAAAGGCAGAAGCGGCCGCTCCAGCAGGCAAGGGCAAGAAGCCGCGCACAATGAGCGCGCCGCGCAAATCTGGCGCTGACGATCTCAAGTTGATCAAGGGTATTGGCCCTAAGCTTGAAGTCATGGTGAATTCGATGGGTTTTTTCCATTTTGACCAAATCGCAAAATGGGGGCAAGATGAGCTTGCTTGGGTTGATCAGAACCTTGAAGGCTTCAAGGGTCGTGCATCGCGCGACAGTTGGGTTGATCGGGCACAAAAGCTGGCGCGGGGGGAGGAGACTGAATTCTCCGCAAAAGCCCGCAAAGACGGACATTATAATTAACGTTCACCATAATCCATCTGGGGGATAGATTTAGACCATGGCTTCGAAACAAAATAACACAGAATGTATGATCACTTGCTGGGGGATAGCAGCGTTTGCGGGCTTCGTGGCTATGGTCATGCTATATTGGATGGCCGACTTCGGTGCATTGCAAGCGATCTTTATCGGCGGTTTGATCGGCACAGTTTTGGGCGCGATTTTGAGCCTGACAATCTGTAGCTCACAAACGGCAGCGGATGATCTTGCGTTTGAGGACAAGCCTGCGATGCGTTATGCAGCAGAGGCTGAAGAGCGTAAAGCGGCGCGTCTGGCAGCGATGGTTGGGGGCGATACGAATGCCGCCACTGCTGGCACGGCAGGTGTTGTTGCTGGTGCAGCAGGTGTTGCTGCGGGAACAGCAGGCACAGTTGCTGGCACTGCGGGCACCACGCCCGGTACTGCTGGCGAGACGACAGGAGTTTCGGCCACAGCGACGACCCGTGCAACGACAGTTGGTGGTCCAGAGGCGGGTACTGTTCCTGCTGATGCACTTGATACCTCGGCACCTGCGGGCAACTGGACTGGTGTCCATTCCACGACGGCAGAACAAGCGCCAGCGGGTTTGATGAGTGCGCCATCGGCGGATGCAAAAGCCACGACTAAGCCAAAGGCAGCGCGGAAAGCAAAAGCAGCACCTAAAGCGAAAGCTGCGGCATCTGCAAAAGCGGAACCAAAGGCCAAGGCGGCACCGAAAGCAAAAGCTGCGGCACCCGCGGCAGCAGATGCAAAGCCTGAATTGATGTTGAGTGCTGCGCGTGCGGGCGGTGCGGATGATCTTAAGCTGATCAGCGGTGTTGGTCCCAAACTGGAGCAGACGCTGAATGATCTGGGCATTTACCACTTTGATCAGGTTGCTAAGTTCAAGAAAAAAGACGTCGCTTGGGTCGACGAGCGTTTGCGCTTTAAGGGCCGTATCGAGCGGGATGACTGGATGTCTCAAGCCAAGGTTTTGGCCAAGGGCGGAGAGACTGAGTTTTCGAAGAAGAAAAAGACCTGAGTTTAGGAGCCGTTCGTGGCAGACAATGACGACAAACTGTCGCGTGACGGACGGCTTCTTGCTTTGGTAAGTGTTGTGGGCGCCTTTGCCTTTATCGGCATTGAGGCCGCAGGGGCCATCCTTGGGTGGTCAAATCAAACAATGGGCCTGTTGGAGCTTGGCATTGCTGCCGTGTTCCTATGGGTATTTATACAAGCATTCAGAATGTGGCGAAGCCGCCAATCTGAGAGAGACGGATGAGCACCATGTTGCAGGACAAAGACCGGATTTTCACCAACATCTACGGCATGCATGATCGCACGCTGAAGGGCGCGCAGCAGCGCGGCCATTGGGATGGTACGGCGGCGATCATCAAAAAGGGCCGCGACTGGATCATCGACGAGATGAAAGCATCGGGCCTGCGCGGTCGTGGTGGTGCGGGTTTCCCGACTGGTTTGAAATGGTCGTTCATGCCCAAGGAGAGCGACGGTCGTCCTTCTTATCTGGTGGTGAATGCTGACGAGTCCGAGCCCGGTACGTGCAAGGACCGCGAGATCATGCGCCATGATCCGCATACGCTGATCGAGGGTTGCTTGATCGCGTCCTTCGCGATGCAGGCCAATGCTTGCTACATCTACATTCGCGGTGAGTACATCCGCGAGAAGGAAGCGCTTCAGGCAGCGATTGATGAGGCCTATGATGCGGGTCTGGTCGGTAAGAACGCGTGCAAGTCGGGCTGGGGTTTTGATATTTACCTCCACCACGGTGCGGGTGCGTATATTTGCGGTGAAGAGACTGCTTTGCTGGAATCGCTTGAGGGCAAAAAGGGTATGCCGCGGATGAAGCCGCCATTCCCTGCGGGCGCAGGTCTGTATGGCTGTCCGACGACTGTCAACAACGTAGAATCCATTGCTGTCGTGCCGACGATCCTGCGCCGTGGCGGTGGGTGGTTTGCGGGCTTTGGCCGTCCGAACAACGCGGGCACCAAGCTGTTTGCGATATCGGGCCATGTGAACAACCCTTGTGTGGTTGAAGAGGCGATGAGCATCTCGTTCGAGGAGCTGATCGAGAAGCATTGCGGCGGTATTCGTGGCGGTTGGGACAACCTCAAGGCTGTGATCCCGGGTGGGTCATCGGTGCCGATGGTTCCAGGCAAAGCTATGCGCGAAGCGACTATGGATTTCGACTATCTGCGCAATGAATTGCAGTCGGGCCTCGGCACGGCGGCGGTGATTGTGATGGATCAAAAGACCGACGTGATCAAAGCGATCTGGCGGCTGGCGAAATTCTATAAGCACGAGTCTTGTGGGCAGTGTACGCCTTGCCGCGAAGGTACGGGCTGGATGATGCGGGTCATGGACCGTCTGGTGAAAGGCGATGCCGACCCAGAAGAGATCGACATGCTGCTGGATGTGACAAAGCAGGTTGAGGGCCACACGATTTGCGCACTCGGCGATGCGGCGGCTTGGCCGATCCAAGGTCTAATCCGTCATTTCCGTGGGGATATCGAAGATCGAATTGCCCACAAGCTTGGCAGCAGTGTAGCGCCCGTCGCGGCAGAATAGTGCTTTGCTGCTCGAAATCTTGAATTTCATCGCGATCCCTTTGGTGATGGCGGTGATTCAACTTGTGTTTTTTGCGCTGATCCTTGCTAAAGCAGGCGTGCCGCGCTGGACAGCATTGTTCGCCTTTGTGCCGGTGTTCAGCCAAATCGGGATATATCTCGGCGGTGGCTGGATTACCTTTTATGAGGTGCTTGGTCCGATCCCTTG
The DNA here is from genome assembly GCA_963934545.1 of uncultured Sulfitobacter sp. Lineage (GTDB taxonomy): Bacteria > Pseudomonadota > Alphaproteobacteria > Rhodobacterales > Rhodobacteraceae > Sulfitobacter. The sequence continues at coordinate 6,419 of CAWVZA010000080.1, read as the reverse complement.
GGTCATCCCGCTCTATCAAATTTTGATGGTGCTGATTGCATTTATCTCCTTGTTCGTTCTTGCGATTGCGCGCTGGCCCGTAGCGGCGCAGCGGTAATCGGGCATGACGCGTAAGGAGGAGGGCAGTGGCGGCTCGGTTCTTGCGCAGTTGTTGTGGCCTATTGCGATCCTTGTTGTGGGTGGCATCGGCTTTTTTCTTGGCGAATATTTTCAGAATAATGCGGTGCTCGGGCTGAGCCTGCTGGTCTGTACCTTTGGGGTATATGCACTGGCGGAAGCAGTTTTTTGGAGCTGTGTTTGAGATTAGCCCGCGGATCGGGGGCATCATCGTGATCTTGGGGCTGGGTGCGCTGGTTCTTGCCCTGTATTATGGCTATCAGTTGTTGAACGCATAAAAGAGACGCGGGTGCAGATGCTTCTTGTAGTACAGGGTCAAGTCATGGGTTTTTTCCGTAATATCTGGGATGGTGTACTGAGTTTTAGCGCGTTTGCGCTGACACTGGTTGTATTTGGTGCGCCTGCATGGGCTACCTACGTCGCAGTTACAGCTGGCGCGATATCAGCGTGGATTTATGTCCCGACTGTCGGGATGCTTTATATCGGGCTTAATCTGGCTATCGCATTTCTGCGAAGGCGCTGGATGGTGTGGCACCTTTGCGGACGCGTAAGCGCAGTTGATACAAGAAGCGCTGGTCCTAACCGTGAAATTGCGTAATAACAGGATCAAAGACGTATAAAAAACCGCACAAAAATGTGTGGAGGAGACGGTGATGAAGATTTGGATTGGTATCGGGCTGTGCATCGGTCTGCTTGGGGCTTGTACAGCGCAAGAGGACCGGATTTCCTTTGATGGTCAGTTGTTCAATGCCAAGGTTCGCAAAGTCGAGCGCCAGATCGATGTATTTACCGTTACGGTCAAGCCGGTATCGAAATCGCTCAAGGGTGCTTTGGAAGCGGGCACTTATGAAGCGACGGTCTACTGTGTGGACAGCTATGGCAGCTCCGATATGATCTGGGCTGCGGGACCTGATGTCCCAGAAGGTCAGCTGAACATCGAGAAAGACACATTGACGCTGCAGGGGCGCTGCCCCAACGCACGATAAGTGAAACCGGGTGGGAAATGCGCACTAAATATGCGTTGATATTGTATAACAAAGGGCCGTCCGACACATGCAAACAAGGGCAAAAACCCTAGAGCATATGAGGAAAAGTAAGATGTGCCATTTTATTTTAACAGTAAGTCTCCTTGCGCTATCATCAGGAGCGGTTGCGGCAAAGCAACCAATCAGAGACGTGGCACGGATCGACAACGCAGTTTTTGATGTTGCCGTGGCAGATCAGATACGCAAGAAGTGCCCAGACATTGCACCGCGTGTTGTGACTGCCTTTTCCCTGTACCGCGCGACGCGCAAACATGCGCGCAGTCTGGGTTACTCGGACGACGAGATTAAAGCCTACGGCGACTCGAAGGCAGAAAAGGCGCGGATGCGTGCAAAAGGCGAAGCATATTTACGGGCCAACGGGGTTGTTACCTCGGACCCGCAAAGCTATTGCGCGCTGGGACGTAAAGAGATTCAAAAAGCGAGCCGCATCGGTTCAATGCTGAGAGAAAAGTGACATCATGAGCGATATTCGCAAGATCATCATCGACGGTAAAGAAGTTGAAGCTGAGGGGGCGATGACGCTCATTCAGGCGTGTGAGCAGGTGGGCGTGGAAGTGCCGCGTTTTTGCTATCATGAACGGCTGACGATCGCTGGCAACTGCCGGATGTGTCTTGTGGAAGTTGTCGGCGGCCCGCCCAAGCCTGCGGCCTCTTGCGCCATGCAGGTTCGCGATCTGCGCCCCGGTCCAGAGGGCCAGCTGCCTGTTGTTAAAACCAACTCACCCATGGTCAAAAAAGCCCGTGAGGGCGTGATGGAATTCCTGCTCATCAATCACCCGCTTGATTGCCCGATCTGCGATCAGGGTGGTGAGTGTGACTTGCAGGACCAAGCGATGGCTTATGGTGTGGACTTCTCCCGCTACCGCGAGCCGAAGCGCGCGACCGAAGATCTTGATCTGGGGCCGCTTGTTGAGACACACATGACGCGCTGTATCTCGTGTACGCGTTGCGTGCGCTTCACCACCGAAGTTGCTGGCATCACGCAGATGGGCCAAACGGGCCGCGGCGAAGATGCTGAGATTACTGCCTATCTGGGTGAGACACTCGACAGCAACATGCAGGGCAACATCATTGATCTGTGTCCTGTTGGGGCGCTGGTGTCCAAGCCGTACGCGTTTACTGCGCGTCCGTGGGAATTGAGCAAGACTGAGTCGGTTGATGTGATGGACGCCCTTGGCTCCAACATCCGTGTTGACACAAAAGGGCGCGAAGTGATGCGTTTCCTGCCGCTCAACCATGACGGTGTGAACGAGGAATGGATTTCTGACAAAACACGCTTTGTCTGGGACGGTCTGCGCAAGCAACGTCTGGACACGCCATACATCCGTGAGAACGGCAAGCTGCGCAAAGCGGAATGGCCCGAAGCGCTAGCGGCTGCGGCTGCTGCGATGACTGGCAAAAAATTGGGCGGTCTGATTGGTGATCTGGCCTCTGTAGAAGCAGCATTTGCGCTCAAGCAGATGATCGAGGGGCAGGGCGGTGTTGTTGAATGCCGTACGGATGGTGCCAAACTTCCAGCGGGCAATCGCTCCGCGTATGTGGGCAATGCTGCGATTGAAGATATTGATACGGCCCAGTCGATCATGTTGATCGGCACGAACCCTGCTGTGGAAGCACCTGTGTTGAACGCACGTATTCGCAAAGCATGGATAAAAGGTGCCAATGTCGGTGTTATGGGTCCGCAGGTCGATCTGACCTATGAGGCGGCACATATCGGTGACAGCCCAACAGTTTTAAATGACTTGCTCAAACGCGACCACGCTGATGTGCAAGGCAAAGAATCGATTATCATCGTCGGTATGGGCGCATTGGCCCGTGCAGATGGCGAGGCTGTTCTGGCAGCTGCCATGGCGCTGGCTGAAGCGACGCAGTCGAAATTTATGGTGCTCCACACGGCTGCTGGTCGCGTGGGTGCAATGGATGTTGGCGCCACAAATGACGGTGGCGTTGCTGCTGTGACAGATGCGGAAGTGATCTATAACCTCGGCGCTGATGAGGGCGACATTCCTGCAGGTCCGTTTGTGATTTATCAGGGTAGCCACGGCGACCGTGGTGCACACCGTGCGGATGTCATTTTGCCTGCTGCGGCTTATACAGAAGAAGCGGGTCTGTTTGTGAACACCGAAGGGCGTCCACAACTTGCACAGCGTGCCAACTTTGCGCCTGGTCAGGCGAAAGAGAACTGGGCGATCTTGCGTGCTTTGAGCGCTGAGATCGGTGCGGCGCTGCCATTTGATTCGATTGCAGCCCTGCGAACAGCTATGGTCGCGGCACATCCCCATCTGGGACAGGTTGATTCTGTGGAAGAGAACGAATGGACGCCAGTGGCCAAGGCCAAGATGGACAGCGCACCGATTTCTTATGCAATTAGTGACTTCTATCTCTCCAACCCAATCGCACGGGCCTCAAGCCTGATGGCGGAGCTATCGGCCAATGCCAAGGCCCGCCGCACGGAGGCGTTGGCAGCGGAATGAAGCGGGTAGGGCTGATAGGGCTCTTGGCGCTTGCCGCCTGTGAGCCAGCCACACCGACCGCAGAAGATTTCATTCCTGAATACAAACGGGTGAAGACCGTGCTGCTTGATGGTGATCTGGTGCAGTTTAATGTTGCTATGACGAAGGCGCGTGCGTCAGAAAATGTCGCTGCCTACGCCGAATTTGCTGCAGCGCAGTATACGTTAATCCGAGGTTATGGTTTTGCGCGTCATGTACGCACAATTGTGGTGATTGAGGGTGGCGTTTGGCGGGCTGATGCTGTTTACACCATCTCGCCGAGCCTGCCATCAGGCTTGAAGACTATTGATGCTTAGGTGGTGACGCAAAACTGCCGTGAACAAGGCATCCCGACGGTGTGAGGACCTATGGCTGACTTCTTTTTTAACACGACACTGGGGATGATACTGCTGATCGTCGGTCAGATTTTCCTCGTTGTGATTCCATTGCTCTTGGCACTGGCATTTCTGATGTATCTGGATCGCAAGATCTGGGCCTCTGTGCAGTTGCGCCGTGGTCCGAACGTGGTGGGTGTCTACGGACTGCTGCAATCGTTTGCTGACTTCGGCAAGTACATCGTAAAAGAGATCGTCGTCCCTGCGGGTGCTGACCGTCCGGTGTTTTTCCTCGCTCCAATGGTAAGCCTTGTAATGGCGCTGATTGCTTGGGCGGTGATCCCGTTCAATGACGGCTGGGTCCTGTCTGACATTAACGTGGCGATCTTGTTCGTGTTTGCTGTCTCGTCGCTGGAAGTGTACGGCGTGATCATGGGCGGTTGGGCATCCAACTCTAAATACCCGTTCCTCGGGTCGCTCCGCTCTGCCGCGCAGATGATTTCTTATGAAGTCTCGATTGGTCTGATCATCATTGGTGTGATTATCTCCACGGGGTCCATGAATTTTAGTGGCATCGTTGAAGCACAGAAAAGCGACTATGGCTTGCTGAGCTGGTACTGGTTGCCGCACTTCCCGATGCTGATCCTCTTCTTTATCTCAGCGCTGGCTGAGACGAACCGCCCACCGTTTGACCTTCCCGAAGCGGAATCAGAACTGGTTGCGGGCTATCAGGTTGAGTATTCATCCACTCCGTTCCTTTTGTTCATGATCGGTGAACTGGTGGCAGTGGTTCTGATGTGCGCATTGATCTCATTGATGTTCTTTGGTGGTTGGTTGTCTCCGATCCCCGGTTTGCCGGATGGCATCTTCTGGATGATCGCCAAAATGGGCATCGTGTTCTTCTTCTTCTCGCTGATCAAAGCGATCACGCCACGTTACCGCTATGACCAGTTGATGCGTTTGGGTTGGAAAGTGTTCCTGCCGTTCTCATTGTTCTGGGTCGTGTTTGTGGCCTTTGCGGCGAAGTTCGAATGGTTCTGGGGCATCTACGCCCGCTACACGGTAGGAGGCTGATATGACTGACTATACCCGCCACGCGAAGTATTTCCTTCTTCAGGATTTCTACCAAGGTATGAAGCTGGGCATTAAGTACATGTTCAAGCCGAAGGCGACGATTAACTATCCGCATGAGAAGGGGCCACTGTCGCCTCGTTTCCGCGGCGAGCATGCGTTGCGCCGTTATGCGAATGGCGAAGAGCGTTGCATCGCGTGTAAGTTGTGTGAGGCCGTTTGCCCTGCGCAGGCGATCACCATCGACGCAGAGCCACGCGAAGACGGCAGCCGCCGCACCACGCGTTATGACATCGACATGACCAAGTGCATTTATTGTGGTTTCTGTCAGGAAGCCTGTCCTGTGGATGCGATTGTTGAGGGACCGAACTTTGAATTCGCCACCGAGACACGCGAAGAGCTGTACTACGACAAGAACAAGCTCTTGGAGAATGGTGACCGCTGGGAAGCCGAGATTGCACGCAACCTCGAGACGGATGCACCGTACCGATGACCTCTCAAAACCCCTGGGAAGATATGATGCGCCAAGCGCAGGAGATGGCTAAGTCCTTTCCTGCGATGGATGCGTTTTCACCCAAGGGGTTTGAGGACATGATGGGGACGATGCCGAAAGACATGATGGAAACGTTCTTTGGCAATACCCAGAACAAAGACGGGTTGGATGCCAAGACGCGGCTTTTGCTGACATTGGCGGGATTGACGATGCAGGGCGCACAAAACGAAATTGCGGTGCGCCAAACGGTACTCCATGCAATCGAAACGGGTGCGCACAAGCAACAAATTATAGAGACAATCGGCCAGATGGCACTGTTTGCGGGTATTCCCGCTATGCAGCGCGCGACAGAGATAGCACAGCCTGTGCTGGACGAAATGACGGCGGCCAAGGCCAAATCGGATACCAAGGAAGGTGACGCATGAGCGTTTTTGCATTCTATCTTTTCGCAGTGAGTGTGATTGCTGGGGGCCTGTTCACGGTCATCAGCCGCAATCCTGTTCACTCGGTTTTGTGGTTGATCCTGTCGTTCCTCTCGGCGGCGGGATTGTTCGTACTGCTTGGGGCTGAATTCGTCGCAATGTTGCTGATCATTGTCTATGTGGGGGCAGTTGCGGTTCTGTTCCTGTTTGTTGTGATGATGCTCGACATCGACTTTGCCGAGTTGAAGGCGGAGATGGCCAAATACATGCCGCTCGCATTGCTCATCGGTTTGATCATTTTGATGCAATTCGTCATGGCCTTTGGCGCATGGGAATCGAATGCTGCAGCTGAAGGGTTACGCACTCAGGTAACGGATCCCGAGGTCATGAACACGGCGGCTTTGGGTCTGATACTTTATGATGAATATTTCTTGGTCTTTCAG
>CAWVZA010000079.1:0-12053 GCA_963934545.1 uncultured Sulfitobacter sp. | reverse complement strand
CAAGAATGCCGAAATGGTATGGTGTCAGGAAGAGCCAAAGAACCAAGGCGCTTGGAGTTTCATTGAGCCGAACCTCGAATGGGTTTTGGGCCGTATCAAAGCAAAGCATGGCCGCCCCGATTACGCTGGCCGCGCCACCGCTGCATCGCCTGCGACTGGCCTCGCCTCACAACATAAAGCACAACAAACAGCGCTCGTGAACGACGCGCTCACCGTTAAAGGATCCTGATCATGTCTAGCGAAGTCCGCGTCCCCACCTTGGGCGAATCCGTTAACGAAGCCACCGTGGCCACATGGTTCAAAAAAGCAGGCGATACCGTCGCCGTTGACGAAATGCTCTGCGAGCTGGAAACCGACAAAGTCACCGTGGAAGTGCCAAGCCCAATTGCAGGCACGCTCTCCGAGATTGTCGCAGCCGAGGGCGAGACAGTAGGCGTCGACGCCCTGCTTGCTATAGTGTCTGAAGGAGCCGCATCAGACGCACCCGCAGCACAAACCCCATCTGCACCCGCTGCAGCCCCGAAGGGCGGCGCGTCGGTTGACGTTATGGTCCCCACATTAGGCGAAAGCGTATCCGAGGCCACAGTCAGCACTTGGTTTAAAAAGGTCGGCGATACCGTCGCCCAAGACGAAATGCTCTGCGAGCTGGAAACCGACAAAGTCTCCGTAGAAGTGCCCAGCCCCGCCGCAGGTACGATCATCGAGATCATCGCCAATGAAGGCGACACAGTCGACGCAAAAGCCAAACTTGCAGTCATCTCTTCAGGGGCTGGTGCCACGGCAAGCGCTCCTGCCTCCGAGGTTGCTCCCGCACCTGCTGCCGCGCCAGCTTCTACTGGTGGCAAAGACGTCGAAGACGCCCCCTCCGCCAAGAAAGCAATGGCAGAAGCAGGCCTCAACCGTGACCAGGTCACAGGTTCAGGCCGCGATGGTCGCGTAATGAAAGACGATGTTGCAAAAGCATTGGCCGCTGGCAAAACAGCACCAGCACCAGCCGCAGCAGCACCCCGTGCGCCCTCCTCTGCCGATGACGCAAGCCGCGAAGAGCGCGTGAAGATGACCCGCCTGCGCCAGACCATCGCGCGCCGCCTCAAGGAAAGCCAGAACACCGCCGCCATGCTCACCACCTATAACGAGGTCGACATGACCGAGGTGATGGCACTGCGCAACGAATACAAAGATCTCTTCCTCAAAAAACACGGCGTCAAACTCGGCTTCATGTCCTTCTTCACAAAGGCCTGCGTGCATGCCCTGCGTGAAGTCCCAGAGGTCAACGCCGAAATCGACGGCACCGATGTGGTCTACAAAAACTTCGTCCACATGGGCATCGCCGCAGGCACGCCCACAGGTCTCGTCGTTCCCGTCATCCGTGACGCCGACGCCATGTCTTTTGCGACAATCGAAAAAGCTATCGCAGAAAAAGGTGCACGCGCACGTGACGGTAAGCTATCCATGGCCGAAATGCAGGGCGGCACGTTCACCATATCCAACGGCGGCGTCTACGGCTCGCTCATGTCTTCGCCCATCCTGAACCCGCCACAGTCGGGCATCCTCGGCATGCACAAAATTCAGGACCGCCCCATGGCGATGAACGGCGAAGTCGTCATTCGCCCAATGATGTACCTCGCCCTCAGCTATGACCACCGCATCGTCGACGGCAAAGGTGCAGTAACCTTCCTCGTCCGCGTAAAAGAAGCGCTTGAGGATCCACGCCGCCTGTTGATGGACCTGTAACAGTGACAACAGGCACTGATCCAAAGCTGGCCAAGATCCTTGGTCAGTATCTTGGAGCGATGCCCTTCGCACCCGCCTTGGGTGTGGAGGTTGTATCGGTAACAACAGGATCAGTAACTCTGGAAGCGCCTCTGACTCCACCGTTTGAAGCGCCTCCAGGCTCCTTCGCCGCCAGTTCAGTTGGCGCTTTGGGCGATATGGCAGCTATGTTATCCGTGACCTCTGCGTTGCCGCTCGGAGACGCTATGTCGACAATGGACTTTACCGTAAAAATGCTTGGCACGGCACGCGGGTCACGTCTCCGCGCGGTTGGTCACGCAAAACAAATCGGTAAAACAACCTGCGTCGGCGCCGCTGATATCTTTATTGATGACGGAGACCACTGGACGCCCTGCGGTATACTTGTCGCGACCGGACGCCGCTTATCAATTTCATAATGCTCTTCGCCATTTTGATTACGTCACCGAGGGAACCAAATACATGCAACTGATCGCCCACTTTGAAGTCACCGATTTCGCCGCATGGCAAACCGCCTTTACCGCCGACGACGAGGCACGCCGTGACGCAGGCCTTGGTGTGCTGCAAATTTGGCGCGATGCGGACAGTACCGTAAATGCCTTTGCCCTGCTGTCCGTCAACGACCGCCCCCGCGCGGAAGCTTGGATCACCCATTCAAACGCGCTGCAGTCCGATGACGTAAACACCGTCACCCACGCCAGCCACTTTTTCATAGAAACTGCATAATGACACCGGAACTCACCGTCCTCACCCTCACGGCCTTATTGCAAGTGGTGCAATTCTGCGCCTACTCCGCCACTTCGGTCGGCCAAGTCGGCCCAAAAAAGGCAGCAGGCCCCCGCGACAACCCGATTGTGCTCACAGGCACCGCAGGTCGTTTGCAACGCGCCATGAACAACCACTTCGAGGCGCTGATCCTATTTACCATCGCCGTGCTCGTGACCCAACTGTCCGAGCAAAACACAGCTTATTCCGCTGCCTGCGCGTGGGTCTATCTCGGCGCGCGCGTCCTCTATGTACCGGCATATGTCTTCGGCCTCGCGCCATGGCGCTCCATGATCTGGCTCGTCGGCTTGCTCGCCACAGTCGCGATGTTGGCGGCAGCCATTCTGTGAAACTGATTTCTGCCATACCGGCGTACAGGTGTGCACGCTCGGTGTACGCCCCGCACCCCCCAATTTCTGACCAAGGAGACTCTCATGTCGAGCTATGATGTCATCATTATCGGAGCAGGCCCCGGCGGCTATGTCGCGGCCATACGCTGCGCCCAACTCGGCCTGAAAACGGCCTGTGTAGAGGGACGCGAGACCCTAGGCGGCACTTGTCTGAACACAGGCTGCATCCCGTCCAAAGCCCTACTGCACGCATCCCATATGCTACACGAAGCCGAACACAACTTCGCCGAGATGGGCCTCAAAGGCAAAAGCCCCTCTGTAGACTGGCCCCAGATGCAACAATACAAACAGTCCACCATTGATACCAACACCAAAGGCATCGAATTTCTGTTCAAAAAGAACAAGGTAGACTGGATCAAAGGCTGGGCGACCGTACCCGGAGCAGGCAAAGTCAAAGTCGGCGACGAGGTCCACGAGGCCAAAAATATCATCATCGCATCAGGCTCAGAACCTGCCCCACTCAAGGGTGTCGAAGTCGACGAAAAAACCGTAGTCACATCTACTGGTGCACTCGAATTGGGCAAGGTCCCCAAAAAGATGGTCGTAATTGGCGCGGGTGTTATTGGATTGGAACTTGGATCCGTCTACGCACGCCTCGGCTCCGAAGTGACCGTTGTTGAATTCCTTGACCATATCACCCCCGGCATGGATGCAGAGGTCAGCAAACAATTCCAGAGATTGCTGAAAAAGCAGGGCCTCACCTTCATCATGGGTGCTGCGGTCCAAAGCACTGAAACCAGCAAGTCCAAGGCTAAAGTTACCTACAAACTGCTCAAGGACGGCAGCGAGCATGTCATCGACGCAGATGCCGTGCTCCTCGCTACAGGGCGCCGCCCCTTTGTTGAGGGCCTTGGTCTTGATGCGCTCAATATCACCATGACTGATCGCGGCCAAATTGCGGTCAATGATCACTGGGAAACCTCCGTCAAAGGTATCTACGCCATTGGTGATGTTATTGAAGGTCCCATGCTTGCACATAAAGCAGAAGACGAAGGCATGGCCGCCGCAGAACAAATCGCAGGCAAGCACGGCCATGTGAACTATTCTGTAATTCCTGGTGTGATCTACACGCATCCCGAAGTGGCAAATGTAGGCGAAACCGAAGAAACCCTGAAAGCAGCAGGCCACGCTTACAAAGTTGGAAAATTCAGCTTTATGGGCAATGCCCGTGCAAAAGCGAATTTTGCAGGGGACGGTTTCGTGAAGCTTTTGGCTGACAAAGACACCGATCGTATTCTTGGGTGCCATATCATCGGCCCTGCAGCAGGCGATCTAATCCACGAAGTCTGCGTTGCAATGGAATTTGGCGCATCAGCACAAGACCTTGCCATGACATGTCACGCCCACCCGACCTACTCGGAAGCGGTGCGCGAAGCGGCCCTCGCCTGTGGCGATGGCGCAATTCATATGTAGCATCAAAAAATCAATGAGGTCAGACTTTGCAATACAGTCTGACCTCAATTCCTCAGAGCGGGTTTGTCACCACATGGTTTTAGCAGCGCGTGGTGCCCAATCGGCATCATACGCCGCACCGCCCTCAGCCCCTTCACTTACCTCTGCCAATATCTCCCCAACCGTTGGAAGCCCCTCGCTCTGATCTCCCCCTGACCACGCCCGCGCCCGCATCAATGCACGCGCGCATTGGCTGTAAACCTCAGAAATATCAATGATAATGACAGTTGCAGGCTGCCGTCCTTGTTTTTCGAAACGTGCGCGCAACGCCCTATCATCGGTAAGCCATGCAGTGCCATTCACCCGCACCACATTATTCGATCCAGCCACCATGAACATCAGTGAGATACGGCCATCGCGAACAATATTACGCAGAGTATCAAGCCGTTGATTGCCCCGCCAGTCGGGCAATGCCAGCCGCGTTGAATCAAGCTCCAGCACGACAGGACCGTCATCGCCACGTGGGCTGCCGTCTGTCCCGTCTTCCCCAACCGTGCTCACCATGCACAGGCGCGACGCCATAATCCATTTACGGTACAATGGCGTCAAATTTGGCGAAAGCTTGCGCAATGACGCGGCACCGGGTGTTCCATACAGCGCTTCAAGCGCCTTTATCGTCTCAATCTTTTCCATAAAGATGTGCCACACCGGTCTCTTCCAACAGCGCATCAGAGGCTGTCTCGATGCGCTGTTCCAGTTCAGCGAAAAATTCATCCCGAGGCAATCCGGGTTGAATTGGAGGCAGGAAATCCACAATAGCCACACCCGGACGGCGGTACAATCCGCGGCGTGGCCAAAAGACACCTGCATTAGTCGCGACAAGATAGCAGGGCTGGTTTAATTGCTCATACAGGATCGCCGTTCCAACCTTGTAGGGCATCTTCGTTCCGGGCGCGGAACGTGTGCCTTGAGGATAGATTACCAACTGCCCAGCTTCGCGACTTCCTGCTTCAACTTCAGAAACCATCTTAGTTATAGCAGCACCGCGTTTCCCACGATCAACAAATATGAACTCCATTTTGGTCACATACTGACCTAGAAATGGCGCATATTTGAGCTGGCTTTTCATGATGAATTTGGATGCAGGCAGCGCGTTGTAAATCATCAAAATATCGAGGAATGACTGATGTTTCGCCGCGACTAATGCGCCTTCAGTCGGTGGCGTGCCACGCACTTCACAGCGCAGGTTGATCATCCACCCTGCCGTCCAAATCACCCAACGTGCATAGGCGCTACATCCCGCATAGGCCCCACGCTTGGACATCATCGCCCATGGCGCGTAAGCCAATCCTATTATCGGCAAAATTAAGGTCGCTTGGGTTGAGAACAGGATCGAACGGATCCATTGCAAGATGTTCATGTCAGTCCTTCCAATGTCCGCCGTGCAGCCATGCGGGTCGCAACAAATGCCACACTGGCAGCCAGCGGCGGTATCAACAACGGAGCAAGCCAGTGCGCCCCCTGAAACCCGAGCCCCGTGAGAAAGCTCGCCGTTTCGTCATCTCCATTTGGCATGAGCAGCACCGCCACCATGCCCAAAACCATCCCCACCGCAGCACCAATCAGTGCGCGAAGTGTAAAGCGCCGAATAAACGCCTGCGCGATATAGTCATCCACGGCCCCAACCAGCCGCAACACAGCAATCACTTGGGCGTTCGCAGCCAGAGCTGCATTGGCCGCAAGGGTCACCATAGCGGCTGTTACAGCTGCAATCAAAAGGATCGAGAGCCATCCCAATGTCTTGAGCCGTGAGGCCGCCTTGACCAACGGCGCGCGCCACCTGCTGTGATCATCCAAGACAGCAGCAGGCACCTCTGCAGCAAGGCGCAGTCGAAGTCCCGCTGCATCCATCCCCTCAGCCGTTTCAATCACCTCGATGAGACGCGGCACGGGAAGTGTGTCCAATTCAAGTTCAGTTCCGAACCAAGGCGCGAGCAGTACCGCCTGTTCTTCATTGCTGAGCGCACGCGCCTGCGCCACGCCACGCGTTGTCTCGAGAATACGTAAGGCAGCATCCGTTTGCGCCTGTCGCTGATCATCCGGAGCCGCAATGCGAATAGTCGCTGAGCGGGCAAGTTCCTCACCCCATTGCTCTGCCAATCGCCCCGCAGCCAGCGAAAGCGCCAAAGCAAAAACTGCCAGAAAAGCCATCGCACCCGATGCAACCAAAGTCAGCTGCGCTGTAAATCCTGACGGGGGAACCACTCGGTCAGATTGCGCATCCGATTTTAATGCGCTCTGCAAAAGATCCAGCATCCGGTTCACAAATCCGCTCCCGCAAGTTGGATGCGGCGGTTCACAATGCGCAAAACCCGCACTTGCACTTGGGCTTTGGTGGCGCGGATCAGGCTCAAGTCATGGGTTGCGATCAACACAGTTTTTCCCATTCGGTTCAGCTCAATCAGCAAGCGCAAAAGGCGCTGGGACATATCCCAATCCACATTGCCCGTTGGCTCATCTGCCAGCACAACATCAGGCGACATAATCACCGCGCGTGCCAAGGCTGCGCGTTGACGCTCGCCTCCTGATAGCTCGGGCGGCACAGCAGCTGCACGTTCCGTAAGTCCAACCCAATGCATTAGATCGTCAAGGTCTTCTCCACCTGCCTCCGCACTGCGGCCAGACACATGCAGGGGCAACGCAATATTTTCAGCCACCGAAAGGTGATCCAGAAATTTGCAATCCTGATGCACCACTCCCACACGACGCCGTACCAAAGCAACATCATCGCGCGTCAGCGTACGAACATCCGTATCAAACAGTCGTACGTTGCCAAACGTCGGCAGCAGCGCACCATAGCAGAGCTTCATCAATGTGGTTTTACCTGATCCTGATGGGCCAGTTAGAAAGTGAAATGACCCCGGTGCAAGCTTGAGCGAGATGTCGGACAACAACTCCCCTCCGCCGTAACTATAGGCTACATTTTCCAGCTCGATCACGTGCAGGTTCCCTCCGGTTAGCCTGTTGTGCCTTAGCATCGCTTGGGTTTCAATCGGTACCCACAGGCCAATCGTAACAGATTGCACTTTTCGTGCCCCTCTATTCGCTCTAGGGTAGGGACTGTGGGTGGTAAATTGGTCAAAGACCGATGTTTCGGGGCGTAAAATGAGACTAATCTGTCCAAATTGCGATGCACAATATGAAGTGCACGACGACGTAATGCCCGTTGCGGGCCGCGATGTGCAGTGTTCCAATTGCGGTCAAACGTGGTTTCAACATCATCCAGACCACACACCATTGGAGCAATCAGAACTAGTCGACGCGCCTGCGCCAGATGAAGAGACAGCACCTCCCCCCCCACCGCCACCGCCCCCGATGGCTGCGCCCGAGCGCAAACCGCTTGACCCCGCCGTTGCAGATATCCTGCGCCAAGAGGCCGAAGCAGAACAAGCGGCACGGCGCAGCACCCAACCCGATGGGCTGGAAAGCCAACCTGATTTGGGCATGGACCTCGAAGACGGCACCTATGAAGACGCAGCAGATCGTCGCGCGCGTGAAGCCCGTGACCGCATGGCACGCTTACGCGGAAATGATACGCCCAAAGTTCAAGCTGCGGGTGGAACTGCACCCACAGGTGAATCCGCCACAGCTGTGGCAGCACTTGGATCACGTCGCGATCTTCTACCGGATATTGAAGAAATCAACTCAACTCTACACTCGGGTTTTGCACGGAAGGGTTCTGGCGCTGCCGATCTCGATCCAGAGATTGATGCACCGACACATCAACGTATGCGCCGTGGCTTTCGCACGGGCTTCACAACCGTTCCGTTGATCTTCGCCGTACTGGCAATTGTCTATGTCTTTGCGCCGCGGCTTTCTGCTGCAGTGCCCGCTCTTGCGTCGCCACTTCAAAGCTATGTCCAGATCGTTGGTAATGGACGCAGCTGGCTTGACGAAAAAGTGCAAGGCATGTTGAAGTCGCTGGACTCAGCCGCTGCAGACAGCAACTAAGCCCTCCACCTGCATCAGAACCTATCCAGCAAACGATTAAGATAATCGCGCTCAACCTCTGGGCGTGCTGTCTCGCCTGACCGGCGGCGGATTTCATCCAGCAATTCGCGGGCACGCCCATACGCATCGTCATTCAGATCCGCTTGCTCATCGCTGCCTGTGGCCCCATTGCTACCTTGACTACGGCCCAGCGGGTCGCGGTTGTCCGCACGGCGGTCGCTGTCTTGCTGACCTTGCCCCGCTTGCTGGTTGCGTTCCTCCTCCGCCATTGCCTCACCAAGTGAACGCATGCTGTCTCGGAGAGCTTCCATGGCTTGGGATTGGTTGTCGATGGCATCTGCCAAATCACCTTCGCGCAGGTTTTGCTCGGCTTGGTCCATGGCCTCGCCCGCGCGGTCCAACGCTTCGCGTGCAGCGTCCCCCTCCGGAGTGCCTTGTCCAGGCATATTGCCTTCCTGACGGTTCAACTCGTCACGCAGCTGCTGCTGCCGCTCGGCGAGGCTTTGCTCGGTGCCTTGACCTTGTGCTTGGCCTTCACCCTCACGCTGCTCACCACCGCCGCCTTGTTCGCCATGCTGTTGCTCTTGCTGGCCTTCACTTTGGCCCTGCTGACCCTCATGGTTCTCGCCGCGCCCTTGGCCGCCATTTCGGCCTTCATTCTGCTGGCTTTCACCTGCTTGGGCGTCAGGGTTGAATTGCTCTTGCAGATCACGGAATGCCTGATCGCTGAGGCCCTGCTGCTCGCGCAGTGTTTCAGCCAAACCCTCCATCGCTTCCTGACCAGGCGACTGGCTGCCTTGCCCCTGTTGGCCCTCGGCCATCTGCATGTTTTCCATCATCTCTTGCAGCTCTTTGAGTGCTTGCTCGGCTTCGGCCATACGGCCTTCCTCCATAAGCTTCTGAATGCGGTCCATCATGCGTTGCAGGTCGTCCTGTGTCATTTGCATGGTCTCGCCCTGCTGCTGTTGCTGGCCTTGCTCCTGCTCGCCGTCCTGACGTTCTGCTTGTTCACGCTGCAATTGCTGCATGAAGTCTTCAGTGGCGCGGCGCAGTTCTTGCATCAACTCCGCGATTTCCTCGTTCGTTGCACCATTCTTCATCGCCTCGTTGAGCCGCTCCTGCGCACGCTTCATCCGCTCACGAGCATCCTCAAGATCACCCTCTTCCAGCTCCAGCGCCAGATCCCACATGTCTTGTGCCAGTTGGTCCTGGTCCTCAAAGTCGAGACCAAAGCGCGCGTATATCTCGATCCGTCCGATCATCTTGCGCAAGCGTAGCGCAGTCGTCTCCTTGCGAAACGCATTTTGAGGCAGATAACTCACAGCGCGCAAAACTTGTGCCGTGCGTTTCGCGTTTGAACGGCTCCATAATAAATCGCGACGCATCTCAATGACAGCAGCCGCCGTCGGATCAAAGAAACGCCGCCCCGGCAATGTCATCTGCATCAGCGCAGTGTGCGCCTGCTGCTCGGCGGCATCCAGTGCTGTAATCACCACCGTAACGGGCAAGTTCGCCCATGGATGCTCGGAGAAGTCATCAATCAGATTTTCTTCAAACGCCGCACGGTCGCCCGCGATCGGCATGGGCAGCGGCACAGTCACTTCAACTCGTGGATCGGGACCGGTAGCAAGGCCATAGCGGCGATCAACAGATGCCAGATCGAGCGTGATCCGCGCCTCACCCGCTTCAACGCCATAGTCATCCTTAGCCGCAAACGGCAGGCGCATCTCGCCCGAAGCCTCCACTTCGGGTGCACCAAGTATGACAATCTCAGGTGCTTCATCTGCGCGAACGGTAACGTCCCATGCGCGCGCGCCAGGTCCATCGATGGCCAGCATGCCGTCTTGAGTGACTTTGAAATCAAACGCCATCTGTGGCGGTGCTTCCGGCTCGGCTACAACGCTATTGCCCGATACTGTTTCTGCCACCGTCAGGGCACCAACTTCACCATATAGGCGCATGGTGACAATCGTCCCAACGGGCAATTCAAGCGCACCCTCCGACTGATCGTTCAAATAAAGGGTCGGCTTACCAGTGTAGCGCGGCGGCTCTGCCCAACCTTCCCAAACAGGACCAGCTGCAAGAGTTCCAGCACCGCCAGTGGCTATCTCGGCCACAGTGCCCACACGCCAGATTGAGCCGAACACCAAAGCAATACCAAACGCCAAAGCCGCCACATAGCGGAGCGCATACGGATCGCGCGAGGACACTCGCAAGTCAGCTCGAACAGCCTGTGCCTTTGCTGCACGCTCGGCCATACGCCGCTTGTGCACACGCCAAACAGCTGCAGAAGCATCATCGCTGCCACCAATCGCCTGATCGTCCAGCAGCGCCGTTATCGGCCGCCCTACCATACTGCCATCAAGACGCAGCATCGCGTCCGCTGTGGAGGACCAAGACCAATGCAGCACCGCATAAACAAGTGCCCAGAGCGCAGCGCCTGCTGTCAGCCCAACACAGGCCCAGATCGCTTCAACTGGCAACAATTCATGCAACCCCATCATTGCTGCCGCGAGGGCCAGCATCATCACAGTGAGCAAAGGCCAAAGACTGCGCACCAATCCCTCGGCCCGCATGCCAAACCGCGTGAGCCACAATGGACGGCGCAAACCGTCCAGCGTCTGTTTCAAATCCTCAGGCGTGAATTGAACCATCGGGACCTCTCAAGGGCGGCTTTCAACTCGCGGGATGCGCTTCGAGCCATTCGGGTATGGTATCGCGACTTATCATTTCGTCAAAGGTCGGGCGTGGGCGGATAACCGCAAATTGATCGCCGTGCACCAAAACCTCGGGGATCAAAGCGCGTGAGTTATACTCGCTCGACATGGCAGCACCGTAGGCACCTGCACTGCGAAAGGCCACCAGATCATCTGCGGCCAATGGTACCATGTCGCGCTGTTTGGCAAAGGTATCGCCAGATTCGCAAACAGGCCCAACGATGTCATATGGTTGCTTTTCGGTCCCTGCTGACGCTTCCACCACAGGGATAATATCGTGGTAGGCTTCATACATCGCGGGACGGATCAGATCATTCATCGCACCATCAAGGATCAGAAAGTCACGCCCCTCACCCGATTTGACGTAGATCACCTTGCTCACCATCAAACCCGCATTGCCCGCGATCAAACGGCCCGGCTCGATCTCGATTTCACAGCCAAGATGCCCCAGCGTACGCTGTACCATCGCGCCATAATCGCTTGGCAGAGGGGGTGCCTCATTACTGGTCTCGTAGGGAATGCCAAGGCCACCGCCCAGATCAAGGCGCGTGATGGTGTGACCATCGCTGCGCAACTGCTCGGTCAACTCCGCCACTTTTTCATAGGCCTGCTCAAACGGCATAAGATCCGTAAGCTGCGATCCGATATGAACATCAATGCCGATTACGCTCAATCCGGGCATAGCCGCTGCCATGGCGTAAACTTCCCGCGCGCGTAAAATAGGAATGCCAAACTTGTTCTCGGACTTGCCCGTTGCTATCTTTGCATGTGTCTTTGCATCCACATCAGGGTTCACGCGCACTGTAATGGGTGCCACTTTGCCCAACTCTACCGCGACAGCATTCAGGACTTCCATCTCTGGCTCGCTCTCGACGTTGAACTGGCGGATGCCACCCTCAAGGGCTACGCGAATTTCGCGCTCTGTCTTTCCCACACCCGAAAATACAATCTTGTCGCCAGACACAC
Organism: uncultured Sulfitobacter sp.; assembly: GCA_963934545.1. GTDB lineage: Bacteria > Pseudomonadota > Alphaproteobacteria > Rhodobacterales > Rhodobacteraceae > Sulfitobacter. The sequence continues at coordinate 40 of CAWVZA010000079.1, read as the reverse complement.
CAGCGGCGCGTGCGCGCAAATACTCGCCTTCACTTACCAC
>CAWVZA010000078.1:0-12153 GCA_963934545.1 uncultured Sulfitobacter sp. | reverse complement strand
GTGATGGCGCAGCAGGCGCTTGTGCAGGTCTTTCTGGAATTGGGGCCACTTCGTTTACATCACCCTCGAATATCACCTGCGCAGGTGCAGGCAAAACCATTGGCAACGCTTTAACAGGGACACCTTCGTGCACCCGCTTCATCGCTTCGCGCCAAATTTCTGCCGGAAGGCCGCCACCTGTCACACTTTTGAGCGGGGTGTTGTCGTCATATCCCATCCAGACACCCGCAACATAATCTGCAGAAAAGCCGATAAACCATGCGTCCTTGGCCGCCGAGGTTGTCCCAGTTTTCCCTGCCAGCTGACGACCACCAAATTGCGCACGCTGGCCTGTCCCTTCGGATACAACCTTTTCCATCATATAGATCAGCTGCCCTGCCGCACTCTCTTGAATAACGCGTTCTCCGATACCACCACCACTGCCCATCAGGGGCTCGGCATCGCCGCGCAGACGTAGCTCAATCAAACCGTATGGCGTCACAGAGGAGCCGCCATTCAAAATACCCGCAAATGCGCCTGTCATCTCGATCAGTGTGCTTTCTGACGCTCCAAGTGCCAATGCAGGACCTGCCGCTAGATTGTTCTTGATCCCGAATTGGGAGGCAACAGTGCTTACTGCTTCACGGCCAACTGACTCTGAAATTTTGACCGCGGGAATGTTGAGTGATTGCGCAAGTGCATTTGTCATCGTCGTTTGGCCTGAGAAACGATTGGTATAGTTGCGCGGACACCATTCGCCAGATCCCGGAATATTAATGCAATACGGGCTGTCATCGACCAGATCATTCGGCGAATAACCCAGATCAAGTGCAGCTGCATAGACGAACGGCTTGAACGCTGATCCGGCTTGCCGCAGCGCCTGGGTCGCACGATTAAACGCACCTGATACCTTTGTCTTGCGCCCGCCAACCATCGCACGCACGGCGCCATCCGCACTCATCACCACAATCGCGGCCTGTGCTTTTGATCCTTTGCGTACTTTGTTGTCAAAGACCCAGTTCAAGCCCTCAACCGCCGCTCTTTGCATCCTCTGATCTAGTGTCGTGCGCAGGATCACATCTTCGGTGGTGTTGCGCGTGAAGAATTCTGGTCCCGTAGACATGACCCAATCCGCAAAATAGCCACCTGCGCGCGCTTCGGCCGCCTCAGAAAGTGTCGCGGGGTTTGCCATCGCTTCAGCAACCTCTTCATCCGTCAAAAACCCCTGCTCGTTCATCAATCGCAGCACGGTCGCGGCACGGTTGCGCGAGCGCTCAAGGTTTGATGTCGGCGATAAAGTGCTGGGTGCCGTGAGCAGCCCCGCAATCGTTGCAGCCTCAGCAGGATTTACCTCTGACGCTGATTTTCCATAAAACCGTTGTGCGGCGGCTTCGGCCCCGTAGGCACCACCACCCATGTAGGCGCGGTTCAGATAAATAGAGAGGATATCATTCTTGGAGTACTTGGCCTCCATCGCCAGCGCGTAAACCGCCTCTTTGGCCTTACGCTTGATCGAGCCACGGCGACATTCACGCTCGTATTCGGCTTCGGTTTGGCCTGCAGTCGAATCAAACGGGTCTCCAAGACACAACAGTTTGGCCGTCTGCTGAGTAATGGTAGAGCCGCCGTGACCAGACAGGGGGCCGCGCCCTTCACTCATGTTGATACGCACCGCAGACGCGATACCACGGGGGCTGAGGCCAAAGTGCTTGTAGAAGCGTTTGTCCTCTGTAGCGAGGACAGCATTCTTAAGATAGGGCGAGACACTGCTTGCGCGGATCGCACCACCAAACTGATCACCGCGCCACGCAAAAACATCACCCTTGTAGTCCAGCATAGTGACAGAGCCGCTTGCACGGCCATCCAGCAGATCTTCGACAGGTGGAAGCGTGGTGTAAAAATACCCGACGATCAGCGCAAGAACAGCAAAGCCTACGAGAGCAGAACGCGACACGATCACCCAGATTAGCCGGAAAAACCAGCGCACAACCGCGCTCAGCAACCCAAGGACACCGCTGCGACGGACCCGTGCTGGCTTCCGCGCACGCTTTGCCTTTGGTTTCGGCTTTACTGTCTTTTTCGTAGCCGCCGGTTTTGCACCTTTTCGGTACCGGTTTTTCGCCACCAACGGGCGTTTACGCTTTGGTGTATCACTCATTATTCTGGGCCTGCTCGCCTACTGTTTTCCAGCACCTTAAACATCTTGCACCAGTTTGTTTAGCGTTCCTTCCCATCTATCACCTCCTAATTTCGCCTATTTTTTAAACACCTCTAGATCATCGCCTAAAAATTAGGCTTTGGTCTTGGGTAAAACAGTGCAATCCACACGTGCGCTCTTCCTTTCAGGCATATCCAGTCTCTTTACTAAGAATATATCTTGCAGGACAACCTGCGCTTTAGGAGGGACAATCAGGTGAAACTCATCATTGCCACGATCAAACCATTCAAACTCGAAGAGGTCCGCGAAGCGCTGACCGAAGCGGGCGTGCGGGGTCTGATGGTTACAGAAATCAAAGGGTTCGGCGCGCAGTCAGGCCATACCGAAATCTACCGCGGTGCCGAATACATCGTGAACTTTGTACCAAAGGTAAAACTGGAACTGGTCGTCGCAGACAGCGTCGCCGACCAAATGGTCGAGGTGATTAGCAAGACTGCCCAGACTGGCAAGATCGGCGACGGCAAAATCTTTGTCCTCGATGTCGAACAGGCCGTGCGCGTGCGCACAGGCGAAACCGGCGAAGACGCTATCTAAATTCAAGGATGATACTGATGAACAAGACATATCTAATCCCTCTCAGCCTTGGCGCGGCAATGCTGCCCACGCTGGCTCTGGCACAAGATGCTGCCGCCCCAAGCTTTGATGAAATCGGCCCTTACTTGATGACCACGCTGTTGTTCCTTGTAGGCGGATTTCTGGTGTTCTGGATGGCGGCAGGCTTTGCCATGTTGGAAGCGGGCCTCGTCCGCTCAAAGAACGTCACAACGCAGCTGACCAAGAACATCGCGCTCTTCTCGGTTGCTTCGATTATGTACTGGCTGGTTGGTTTCAACTTGATGTACCCAGGTGATTTCAACGGCTATTTTGCGTTTAACTTTGCCCCAACCGTGCTTGAGCCAGTAGGCCTTGCCGCCGCAGATGCATCCCTTGACTACGCTTCAGTCGCTTCCGACTTCTTCTTTCAGTTAATGTTTGTGGCCGCGACTGCATCCATCGTTTCAGGTGCGTTGGCCGAGCGGATCAAGCTCTGGCCCTTCCTCTTCTTCGTTCTGATACTCACAGGCCTGCTGTACCCGATCTCCGGCTCGTGGAAGTGGGGCGGTGGCTGGCTCGACGGTATGGGCTTTAACGACTTTGCAGGCTCGACAATCGTACACTCCGTCGGTGGCTGGGCTGCTTTGGCCGGTGCGCTGATCCTTGGGCCCCGTTTGGGCAAATATAAAGACGGTCGCGTAAACCCGATGCCTGGCTCTAACCTTGCATTAGCGACACTGGGTACGTTCATCCTTTGGATGGGTTGGTTCGGCTTCAACGGTGGCTCACAGCTTGCTGCGGGTACCGTGGGCGATATCACAGACGTCGGCCGCATCTTTGCCAACACCAACATGGCCGCCGCTGCGGGTGCAACCGCTGCACTGATCCTGACACAGCTTTTGTACAAAAAGGTCGACCTGACGATGGTGCTGAACGGTTGTCTCGCTGGTCTGGTCTCCATCACAGCAGAGCCTCTGGCACCCTCGCTTTTTGGTGCGCTATGGATTGGTGCAGTTGGTGGCGTGATCGTAGTGTTTGCTGTGCCATTCCTCGACAAGCTCAAGATCGACGATGTGGTCGGCGCCATTCCGGTACACCTCTTCGCCGGTATCTGGGGTACGATCGCCGTGGTCTTCTACAACGGTGACGCAAGCCTGACGACACAGCTCGTCGGTATCGCAGCCTACGGTGCATTCACCTTCGTAGCAGCAAGCATTCTGTGGTTTATCCTTAAGGCAGCTGTCGGCATCCGCGTGAGCGAAGAAGCCGAGATTATGGGCCTCGACACGTCTGAGTTGGGCATGGAAGCCTATCCTGAGTTCACAAGAGGCTAACAAATGCGCTGTGCTTGATCTCCTCCCTGCAAGCACAGCGTAATTTTAAAATCGAAAAAGCCCCGCATCTTGTGATGCGGGGCTTTTTATTCTGTCAGGCTGTAAGCAATGGTCTAGATACCAGCGTCAACAATCGCCTTAGCAAGGATCGGCACAGTCTGCGCATTCAGACCCGCAATGTTCATTCGACTGTCACCAACCATATAGATCCCATGATCAAGCCGCAGCTTCTCGACCATTTCTGGCGTCGTCCCAAGCCGCGAGAACATACCCCGGTGCTGCGCAAGAAAGCCAAAGCGATCCGAACCTGACAAGCGCTGCAACTCTGCTGCAAGCTGGCTGCGCAAACCGAGCATGGATTGGCGCACATCCTCAAGTTCCGCCTGCCAGTCGGCCCGCAACGCATAATCCGTTAGGATCATTGTCACCAGCCGCGCACCATGGTCTGGCGGAAAGCTGAAATTCTGGCGGTTAAGAAAGGCAAGCGTTCCTTGGTTCAGCGCCTGAGCACTTCCATCAGCGCTGATCGCCATCAGGATCCCTGTACGCTCACGATAGATGCCAAAATTCTTGGAACAACTCGCCGCGATGAGACACTCAGGAACAGCAGCCGCGACCTCACACGTAGCGGCAGCATCTTCTTCAAGCCCGTCGCCAAAGCCCTGATAGGCAATATCGATCATCGGCGTGGCACCTGTAGCCAGCAAAACCTCAATTATAGCATCCCATTCAGCCGCGTTGAGATTGGCACCTGTGGGGTTGTGGCAGCACCCATGCAACAGCACGATATCGCCCTTTTGTGCGGTCTTGAGATCGGCGATCAGGCCATCGAAATCAACGCCACGCGTCTCATTATCAAAATATCGATATGGAACCGCCTCGATCCCAAGATATGAAAGGATCGACAGGTGGTTCGGCCACGTAGGATCAGACACAAACACCCGCGCCTCGGGACGGGCCATCTGGATCAATTCGAATGCCTGCCGCACAGCACCTGTGCCCCCAGGCGTCGCAGCAGCCGCAACATTTGCACGCGGGACAGCCGCCCCAAGGACCAGATCAACCATCGCTTCGGCAAAGGCAGGATCACCCGCAAGGCCAGTATAAACCTTACTGTCCTGCACTTCCCAAAGCTTGTGCTCCGCCGATTTCACAGCACGCATGATCGGGGTCAGGCCCGTGGCATCCTTATACACCCCAACGCCAAGGTCGACTTTGGTCTCACGCGGATCATCGCGGTACATTTGAACCAAAGCCAGAATCTTATCTGCTGGTTGCTCCTTGAGTGTTTCAAACATTATGCGTCTCCTGTCGCAATCGGTACAGTCGGGAACATACCCCACTCCGCCCATGATCCATCATAAAGTGACCAGTCACTGTGTCCCATCCGTTCCAGCGCCAAGGCAAGCACCGCAGCCGTTACGCCAGAGCCACAAGATGTCACAATCGGCTTTGCCAGATCGACACCAGCTGCCGCGAATACCGCCCGCGTCTCATCAACCGTTTTCATCGTCTGATCATCATTAAGCAGCATCGCGTAAGGCACGTTGCGCGACTTGGGGATATGCCCTGCACGCAGCCCCTCACGTGGCTCGGGCGCCTCCCCACGGAAACGCGCAGCGGCACGGGCATCGACAATTTGCGGGCTGCCCAGTTTAGACGCGTGGGCAACTTGCGTCACATCCCGCACCAGATGGCTCTGGAAGCGCACCGTCACATGGCGGTCCCGCGCAATCGGCGGCATATCCTCAGTCGGACGCTCTTCCGCAAGCCATTTGGGCAGGCCGCCATCCAATACGGCAACATTCTCCTGCCCCATCAATTTTAAAAGCCACCAGACACGTGGCGCAGACATAATGCCAGCACCGTCATAGACAACAACTTGGTGGCCATCGCCCACACCCATAGCCCGCATCCGCGACATAAATTTTTCAATCGGGGGGGCCATATGCGGTAAATCAGACCGCGCATCAGAAATTTCATCGATGTCAAAAAAACGGGCGCCGGGAATATGCGCATCGTTATATTCCGCCTTGGGATCCCGCGTATCAGTAGGCAAATACCATGAGGCATCCAATATCCGCAGATCAGGATCCTTCAGATGCTTGGCCAACCATTCTGTAGACACAAGTGTTTTGGGATCATCAATCATATCGGCTTCCTCTGAGGTGTTCTTTCTGATTACCCGCCTGCGCAAATCGGGGCAAGATAAACCAGACAAACAGTCAGAGCATTACCGCTATCTTATTTGGCAATATATCCTCTGGGGGAATTGGCGTTTACGCCAAGGGGGCAAAGCCCCGCTACCCGTGATCCTTCAGCAACCGCGATTTTTGTCGCGACCAATCACGCTTAGCCGCGTCTTCACGCTTGTCATGCAGCTTCTTACCCTTGGCGATGCCGATCTTGATCTTGGCCATGCCCCGATGGTTAAAATACATCACAAGCGGCACAAGCGTCATCCCCTTGCGCTGGGTCTCGTTCCACATGTGGGCCAACTGCTTGCGGCTCACCAACAGTTTGCGGCGGCGGCGCTCTTCATGGCCAAATGTCTTGGCTTGCTTGTAGGGCGCGATATAGCTGTTCACGAGCCACAACTCGCCATCCTCGACGGCAGCATAACTCTCAGCAATGTTGGAGCCGCCCATGCGTAGGGATTTCACTTCGGATCCCTCAAGCATAATGCCGCATTCGACATCTTCCTCGATCGCATAATCAAACCGCGCGCGGCGGTGCTCTGCGATGACCTTATAGTTCGGGTCGGATTTGGATGATGATTTTACCTGAGCCATGACAGCGATGTAGGGCGCACAGGCCCCGCGTGCAAGGGAGCGCCTTAGCGCAGACCCTTAGCCGCCAAATATTTTGCAAGATCTACTATGAGCTGACCACGTGCGTGCGCAATCGCAGTTGGGCCACCCTTGGGATCATAAGCTACGGCCAGATTAAAAATACCAGAACGCTCATGCCCCTCATAGACACCAACAAAGTACTGTCCCGTTGCACGGTAAGTTCCGTCCGTTCCTGCAATCAGATCCGCAAACCGCACATCCAGTGTTGCCGCAGCATCCTCCTTAAAGGGCCATGGCTCAGACGCCACCCGCCGTTTTGTAAGTCGCGCAAGGTTACGGCTTAACTCCAGACCAATCGCACGCTCTGGCGCATCCGCCCAAAGCACCTTGGACGTGATCAACGTGCCGTCAGGGGATTTTTGCGAAATCTCGTCCGCAGCTGCATAACTGGGCAGAGATACATCTTTTACCTCAACAGATTTAAAGCCGATGCGCACAGTCTCGGAAATCGCGGGCGGTTGCACCACAATGCTGTCAGGTGCACCGCAAGCGGTCAAAAGGGCCAATGCGGCAACAGAGGCAAAAGATTTCAACAGTTTCATATTATCTTCCCAGCAGCAGAGAATTAGGATTTCGTTCGATAGTACGCGCCAGTTTTTCCAGCGCTTTGGCAGCCTGTGCAATGTCGCGCAGTGCGGATTCAGCGGAGCGGCTTAGCTCGTCGCCTTTGTCAAAGCCTTCGATCGTACGGCCAGCCTGCGCAAACAGCCCATTAAGTTGCGTGATGACACGAGGTAAATCACGTGCAGATACCGCAATGCTGTCTGCCGCTGTCCGCGCAGAGGCCAGAGTCTGGTTCACGTTTTGAACGGCACCACCCTCACGCAATTCCTTAAGCGTTGCATTGAGTTGGTCCAACGCACCAGAAAGAGCCACGGGCAGCTGTGCCGTCTCGGGGCTGCTGACCAATGCATTCGCAGAAGACGTAAGCGAGGTCAGCTCCTCAATAAGGACATCAAATTCCAGTGTTGCCGCTTTTTGTGCAACCGTTTGGATATCGGCTACAAGCTCGGGCACACCCACGACTGAGGACGTCACAGCTTCGGCAGCTTCCGACGCAGCGGACAACGTAGTCCCCAACACTTCAGCAATGCGTTGGCGTTCAAGCTCGGCCACAAAACCCTCAACACGGATGAGGGTCGCATTCAAAGCGACAGGAATATTCTTCACATCATCCGACGTTACGATATTGGAGATATCACCCAGCAATGCGCTCACATCGGCTGGTATTTTTTGCAGGTCACCGTTCGAGATCAGCACATCAGCTGAATTCATCACATTGATAGCGCTATTGAGCAGCTCTTCGATGGGCAAATTGTTGATGCGGGTGAACACGCCTTCAACTGTCGCTGCCGCATCCGATGTTTCGCCTTTCGTCGTAGGCATAATTGGCAGGTCAGTGCCCAACTGCGTCAATCTTGCGGGTGGCGCATCTTCCACTTCCACCAACTCAACCTTGAGCCTTCCTGTCAACAAGCTTGCCGAGGCGAGCCGCGCACGAAGGCCGTTCGCCACACGCTCCTGCAACAAAGCTAATGCACTTTCAGGGCTCGTATCAACTGACATACCCAAGCGTGAAGGCTGGATCGAGATGATGACATTGAGACGCACACGGCTGTCACCAAACTGGTTCACATCGACAATACCCGACAAGCTTTCGACAGAGCCAATGCGTAGTCCGATCAGCTCGACTGGTGCGCCAACCGTCAAACCGGATACGTTTTCGTCGAAGATCACACTGATTTGCAGCGGATCTACTTCGGAAATTCTGAACAAGCTGCTCCGTGCCGTTTCCTTCGCATCGTAGACTTCGAACACTTCTCCATCACGGACTGAATCGCCACCAGAGACAAAGGTGTCAAACGTAACGCCGCCACCAATCAATGTCGCCAACGACTGAAAATCGATCTCGGCACCGGTAGGTCCAACAGAAAACGTGAAGCCTGATGTCTCCCAAAACCGCGTAGAAGAGTTGATCAGATGGCGATGCTCTTCGTAAATCAGAGCTTCGGAGATGGCAAAGGCGCCACTGCGGGCAATCTGTGCGCGTCCAACCTTGCCAATCTGAATACCGCGAAACAAAATCGGCGCATTGTCCGTCAGGGAGCCGTTGGTTGTGGTGCGAAATGCAATCTGCAAACCCGTATTACCCGGCTTGATCAGTGGTGCTACGTCAGATCCCCTAAACTCGGAGCTGGGCGTTCCAACCTCCTCATCCCAAGACCCTTCAATGTACACACCACTCAAAACCGTGCTCAGCCCTGTGATCCCCTGAGCCGTGACTTCAGGCTCGACGATCCAGAAAACGGAGCTGGCATCTACATATTCTGCGATATCTTTTTCGAGGCGAATGTGCGCCTCGACTTCTGTTAGGCCTGCACTAAACCCGATCTTTTCGACTTCGCCCACGTCGATGTCGCGGTATTTGAGCTTTGTCTCACCCGCAGAGATACCGGAGCCGTCTTTGAACGTCACGATGATCACAGGGCCACGCGCACTGTAGGACTGCCAAGCCACGCCGAACGCCACCACCAGTGCGAGCAGCGGGATGAGCCAGACAAACGCGATCCCTGAAACGCCACGCTTGCGTGTTTTGGAAATTTCTACTTTTGGCGGTGTTTCAGCCATGATCAGATACCTCTTCGGTGTCCGCCTCTGCATCCCAAATCATACGCGGATCAAAGGATTGAGCAGACAGCATTGTAAAAATCACGGACAGGGCAAAAAAGAAAGCAGCAGGCCCCGGTGTTATTGATGCCAGACCCTGGAGTTGCACCAGCGCAGATAGAATGGCAACCACAAAGATATCGACCATTGACCAGCGCCCGATATACTCCACCACCTCGTATATCAACAGACGGTGGCGGGAGGCGTAGCCACCCCTTTGACGCACGCTCAGCGCGAGGAACGCGATGGCCCAGAATTTACCAATCGGGATAACTACGGAGGCAAACAGAATAATCGCTGAGATACCATAAGCGCCGTGGTGGGCCAGCTCCACTGCACCCCCGATTATTGTGCTCTCATCAACTGAGAACAGCTGCTCGGTACGCAACATCGGAAAGATATTGGAAGGCACATAGCACATCAACCCGACAAGCCAGAGCGCCCAAACCCGTTGCAGGCTGTGTACGTCCCGCGACACAAGCGTTGCCCCACAACACCCGCAAACCTCTGTTTCCAGCGGCCAAGCACGTGCGCAGCGTGTACACGCCACAAGACCGGTCGCACGGGCCGTTACCGTCTTTTGGGGTGTTCCAGAGAGTTCCATACCGACCACTTACACATATATCCGTCCTGCACGATGACCAGCACCACCAAGACACCAAACATCCAAAACGCAGGACCAAAACTAACTGTCGCCAAATCCGCGACCTTTACCAATGCTACGGCACAACCTAGCGCAAAAATTTCTGCCATCGACCATGGCTTCAAGGCCTCAGAATAGCAGAACGCAGCAATCGCATGGCGCGCTGGTTGGCGGTCCAGCACAAGGGGCACCAAGACATAGATTGTGAGCAGCATCCGCAGCAGTGGCACGAATATGATGAAACCTGCCGTCAGCAACGCCAACACGAGCAACGGCCCTTCCGTGAACGTCAGCGCAGCATCGAGTATTGAGACTGAATTGCTGCGCCCAGCTGCCGAAATCTGTAAAAAGGGAAAAAGACTGGCAGCGATGATCAGCACAACAACTGCAACAGATACGGCGATAATCTGCATACCCGCGTTTGTACGCGGTGCAATTAGCACCTTGTGGCATCGCACACAGACCGCACGTTCACCATTTTTGGGGCGCTGCAACTGGTAGGTCGCATCACATACAGGACAGATGATAAGCCCTTCGAGGGGGCCACGTGAAAATTCGGCAGCGTCAGACATACAGCAACATATAGCGGTAAGAGGGGGCAAGTAACACTCTTATTTGCGGTCGCGGCGCCCCGCTGCCCTAGCGCAACTCAGCCTGTTATCGCTTGTCGCGCGGTGTCATCATACCCCAACATCTTCAAGATATCGTCAGTGTCTGAGCCAATCGCCCTTGGGGGAGTAGGCATATGGGCCGCCGTCCGACTAAACCGCGGTGCAGGGGCCGCTTGAGGCACGCCACCCGGTGCAATGATGGTTTCACGCACAGCCATATGCGGATGAAATTGCGCCTCGGCAAACGTAAGAACGGGAGCCACGCACGCATCGCTGCCGTCAAATATCGCAGCCCACTCATCACGGGTTTTAAGCGCAAATGCCTGAGCATAGTTTTCACGCCGCGCCGCCCATTTGGCAGCATTGTTCTGACTGTCTTGATGCTCAAGCGGCAGACCCGCTTTTTCCAAAAGAAGCGCGTGAAATTGCGGCTCAAGCGCACCAACCGAAAGGTAGCCACCACACGCACAGGTATAGCATCGGTAAAACGGCGCACCACCATCCAGCCAGTTTGCACCGCGGGTCTCAGTCCATTTGCCCTGCGCCAACATTGCATGGATCAACCCCATCATCGCAGGCACTCCGTCAACCATCGCGGCATCTACCACTTGCCCTTTGCCCGAAACGCCACGCTCGATCATAGCACTCAAAATACCCAAGAGCAGGAACATCGTCCCGCCGCCATAATCCGCCACCAAATTGAGTGGTGGCACAGGGGCGCGGTCCGCGTCACCCATCGCGTGCAATGCGCCCGTGAGAGCAAGGTAGTTGATGTCATGCCCCGCCGTTTGCGACAGTGGCCCTTTCTGACCCCAACCCGTCATACGCGCATAAATCAGCGTATCTGGACAAGCATCAGGATCAAGCGTCAACCGCTCCATTACACCCGGGCGGAAGCCCTCAATCAGCACATCACTGGCGGCAATCAAACGGTGCGCAGCCTCCAGCCCCTGCATCGTCTTGAGGTTCAACACAACAGATCGCTTGCCACGTCTATTGATATCAGTTGGGTCGGCAGGAGCCGCTTTGCGATCAACGGTGATAACCTGCGCCCCAAGATCAGCCAACAGCTGCCCTGCAAGTGGGGCAGGTCCCAATCCCGAAAACTCGACGACCCTCAACGATGCCAATGGTCCCATTTCTATTCCACTCCCGGCAGCACAACCTCGCGTGCCCCTTCTACAAAATCTTTGAGTGAGAGCGGCCAAACCACACCCGGCCAGCGCAGCTCCATCTCTTTTTTACGCGGACGCTACACCGCGGCTTTGTTGCACAAATCATCCTTCGGCCGGACTACCCCTTACCCCAGACGGAT
>CAWVZA010000077.1:0-12204 GCA_963934545.1 uncultured Sulfitobacter sp. | reverse complement strand
AATCCGTCTGGGGTAAGGGGGAGTCCAGCCGAAGGAAGATTTGTGCAACAAAGCCCTTCGGACCGACTCTGAAATGATATTCAAAACGGGGCGCGCCCCAAATTAAAAACGGTGAGCAAACAATGAAAATTGCAATCAAAGCCTTTGGCAACGCGGCAACACGAAAAGTGGCATGAACACACACAAGATGCATCTTAGCAGAGCTGCAAACCTGTCCTAAAAAGCAGGACCACTTCAGTTTCCAGATGTCTGCGCGATCACATACACCCAAGCTGGGCAAAAAAATACTTGCTCAGCAAGCAGATTCAGACGATCTTTCCGTCAATCGGCAGGACACTTGGAGAATGTTAATGAAGCACGCACCGCAGCGGAAATTAATGCATCCTGACCTTAGCCAAATCGGCCGACGCGCCTTAAAGATGGGGATCTGCTGCTTGCCATTTCCGACAAGGAACAGTCCTGCAGTCGTGCGCACTGCCGGAGGCAAAGAATATTGCGCGGGCGGCTGTATGGCTCATGAAATCTTCCCTGAGGGGCTCGTCAATGTTTAGAGGAACGGTCGCGGCTGCGCTGCTATATCTGTTGGGTCTGGGCGTCGCTCATGCAGAGACGATCAACATCTGGTGTGGCAACGAACTGTTCAAGGTCGACACTGCGCGCAACACCTTAGAAGCGCAGGGACGCATCAACCGCATATCCTGGATTTTCGACGGGGAATGGATCCGCCTGACATTTGCGAACGGAACGGATCGCTTGGCGTTCTCGAGTAAGAACGGCTACGTCATCTAGAACGGCAAGCAGATCGATTCAGGCTGCAGGTTCACCAATCCCGGGGCCCTTTCCAAGATCAAGATTGCGCCCACGGCTAACCTGAGGTTGGAGTTCATCGCGCTTCCCGAACCGAACAGGAAGCTCATTCAGGGAGTGATGTCTCTGAACGGATACTACAATTCGACGGTCGACGGTCGACGGGCTTTGGGGCACGGGCACCGAAGACGCCCTTGTCAAATTTAAGGATTATGTCGAAAGCGTCAGCTCGCAAAAATACCAGATCCAGACGCCTTTGGGCGCATCGCGATACCTTCAGTTCATCATACAACTGTCATACGAAGATGGCGAAGGAGACGAATGCGATGGCTGCGAAGAGACGATGTCCTCCGTGCCTTCGTTCGATTGCGGCAGGGCCGCAACTCTCGATGAGCGTGCGATCTGCGCAAGCCCCACCCTGATGGATTTGGACAACATCCTGAATGTGGGTTTCCAACAGGTAGTGCAGAACAGTGGGCAGCAAACGGCACAGATCGTGGCGCGCCGCCATCTTGATAATCGGCGGCAGTGCCGCGCGAACGAGGCGTGCATCGAAAAGGTCCAGCGGGTAGCGATCAAACGCTTGATCGCGCTAGGCGCGAAGGTATCCCTGCCACCGAACGCCAGCGCCCAAACCGCGGCCGCCAAGGAACCGGAGGTACCGAAGCCCCCACAGGTCGTCTATTTCAAGCAGGACGAAGCTAATTACGTCCTGGACTCGATCAGGCAGTTTGCGACCGAAAGTCCCAGCGAACTGACCGTCGACTTCGTCATCAATTTCGACCGTCTACGTCAGGCATCGACCGGCGTGTGGAGCGACAGGAAAGCGCAGCAATTCGAAGCGGTACTCACCGAGATCGACGCGATGCCAGCGCTGGCCGAACGCATTTCCTCTGCCCGCGCCAGCTTTGCCTGGGAACAAACCGAGAGGCAGGCTCGTGCCATTGCCACTCTCGACGAGAAACTGAGCGCGCTGAAGACATGGGTTCTGAACAACGCCATTTCGGAGTATGCGCCCGATATCGCGCAGTTCCTCAAGCGCGGCGAAGAGGTCCTGTCACGGGACAACTACGAAGAAATCCTGCTAACGACTGAGCGCGCGGATCAATTCCTCGTTCTGATTGCGCCCAAGGAACCTGCGCAGACTGCTGCCGTCGAGACCCAAGCGGCAGCCGCAGCCCTGGCCGAGGACACCGTCAACAACCCCGAGATCCGCGTGACCTTCGCGTTTCTCGAAGCGTAATCGACGATGGGCGATGCGTTCGAGCAATATTTGGCCCCGAAGGGGCAAATCCTGTTGCCTGTGCGACTTGTCTTCCGCCCCGGACAGGACGCGGCGTTGCTGACGCCTTCACAACTGGACATCGAAATTGGCATAGAGACCGGCGCGCGTTACCCGGTGAACGTACCCGCGACGCTCGCCCTGGCGGCGCAACTCGGGATACCGCCTGCCATCGACATGCCCGCATGGGCACTCGGCGAACAGATCCTGCTGGTCTTCGAGATCCCCCGCCTCAACGCGGTCCCCAAAACGGTGTATATCCGGAGTGACGGGTTCGAATTCAAACCAATACGGGAGTAGACTTATGAAACAGGCATTGCGCGCAATAGTATTATTCGTAGCAACTTCGAACGCCTTCGGCGCGGTCCCTGCACGTGCCGACGTGCCCATAGGCGATTTCGAACTCGGGGTGTCGGGCAGCACGCTGCAGGAGAAACTGGTCGCGCAGAATGCGGTGTTCCTGAGGGTCACCGACACGCTCACCCAAGCAAGAAAATTCGCCGAGCTGCCGGAAAACCGATCGGGATCGCCGGAATTCACTGAATATACGGGGCTTGCCCCAAGTACGGAAATCAAGGCTTCCTTGTGCGACGGCAAGGTCTTTAAGATCGAATTCACTAGCATCTACCAGAGAAACTTCGGCGCAGTCATGATGGCCCGGAAAGGTGTGTTTGATTACCTGCTTCGGGGCAGTGCCGAACTGACCGAGATCAAGCTGCACCAGGACGACGAGAACTCCGACGTCACGCAGACCTTTACAATCGATCGCGATGCTCTGGGCGGATCCCAGCGCGGGCAGGAACGTGTGATATTCGCGCTGCTCGAAAACGGTGGGCCACAGTTCAACTGGGTCACGTTGAAGTTCATGCTTGAGAACCGGTGGTATTGCCCAGGCTAAGTCGCGCTCGGCCTGCCCGCTGAAATCGGGCCCGCGATCGTGCTGGCTATGGAAGGCGGCTCAAGGGGGTGGCAAGCCCCCCGACGTCTCAACTGCTGTGTTCGCGGGGTATATCTAGCGGCGTGGCACCAAGGCACAACAGCGCTCCGTCCACCGCGAAGACACTGGCCACCTCCGTCACCAGGACCGTGGCACCGAAACCCAACGGGACGACATAGCTGACGCGCTGGGATGGGAATTGAAATACCGCGAATGGTCTGACGTGACGTTGGAGCAAATCATCGACCTTGATCTACCGATGGCACCATCAAAGCGCTCTGACGCCCGTGCGTTCGACGGCACTTATCAATTCCAGTTCTCGGAGCAGTGCACGAACTGACTGAACAAGAAGGGCCAGCCCGGGCGGTGGGCAGATGCCCTTTGCACAAACCCGCATTCGAACCGTTCCCGAAAGCCACCAGAGTCTGGATCGCATTCCTTGCTGGACCACAGGGTCCCGTGAGGCGTCAGAAACTGACCGCCCGTCCGAGTGAGGCGAAGTTTAGGGCGCGGTCTGACCCAGCTGTGTTGGCAGGTCCAGCGCCACCCAGTCGGACAAGGCACGGTCTGCAGCCTTGGCATCTTCGGCCCGCCATTCGCGGCCCCGTTCCAGCGCAACCAGACGGTCAGCGATGTCGTCCAGCAGATGTGCAGAGACACGATCCCCCGCAGCTGCCGCAAGGCGCGCCCAATAAGCGGCAAGGATGTAGGACCGTCCCGCCTTGCCATCGAAATGCCCCACCGCCCGGTCGCGCAGCGCCAAGACGGTATCGGGCATGTCCGGCTCGATACCTTCCAGCCCACCTTGCAGCCGGAACAAATCTACCGCCGACAGGCGCGGCTCCAATTCGTCAAGCAGGGCCGACGCCCCGGCTGCCCCCCCCCGTGCGGCTTTAAGCGCGGCGGCATAGGCCTCTTGCGGGCTGTCCGTAGCCAAGGCCCGCGCGATGGCGAGCGTCACTGCGCCATCTTCACCGTCTGGCAAGGTTGACAGCAACGCGATCCCAGCCGATCGGTTCTGCGGCAAGCCTTCCCCAGACAGCAGCGCAAGGCCAATGGCACGGCGTACAGACTCTGACACCTGATCTGGGTTCTGCATTGCGGCAGCCAGTTGCGCCATCGGCGGTAGGTCTGGCGCGGTCACCACCCGGACAGAGGCGACGGGTCGCAGATCGGCAAACAGACGAGCCGGATCGAGGGCATAGGCGTCGAAATCCAGCCGGACCGGAGTTGCTGGATCAAAGCTCGTCTCCACCACCAGACGTGACGGATTGGCAAGGAAATCGCCCAGTGTCACCTCGATCGAGGTGACAAAGGCGTCATAAGCGGCAGCCCCCGCCTCCGAGGCGCCAGGGCCGACAATCTGCCCACGCTGCAATCGCAAGACCTGCGCACTCCGGGCGGGACCGCCTGCAGGGTCAGTGAACTCTGCCGGAATGAGCGGGGCGAGACGCGACCAGGCACCACCATCTTCGACTTGCAAGCGTGCGGATGCCAAGGTGGCTACAGGCGTCGGATCACCGGCATAGCTGCCCGACGGTCCGGCGGCGAGGTAGTCGAACCGTGCCTCCAGCGTGACCGCCCCCACCGACTCAACCATGCCATTCACCAATACTTCCGCCCGTCCGCTGGGAAGGTCATAACGCAGATCGATGGTAGACTGCGGCACGCTGACACTGCGGAGTTGCAGGATGCGTAGCTGCAGTCCCGCCTCGGCTGGAAGGCAACCTGGCGAGACGTTCAGCCCCGACAGGCCCAATGTCACGCGCAGCGAGGTCAACTCGCTCCACGGCGCGCCCTTCAACGTCAGGCGGTCCACTGTGATCCGGCAGTCCTGACCACGCCCAATCTGGGGGCGCATCACCATGTCATATATCGTGGCCCGGTTCTCCACCGGATCAAGCGACAGGCCGCCATAGGTGAAATCGGTCTGGGTACGAAGGGCGACCACACCGTATTGCACCAGCGCGCCCAGCACCCGCCGCGGGCTTATGTAATCCGACCAATCCGTTATATCTTGCGCAGACACTGGAAGGGCGGCCATGTAAAGGGCTGCGGCGGCTAAGATGGGCTTCATTCCAGCACTCCTTGGGGCGATTCCATTGCGGATTCCGCAGACGCGCGCTCCGTAATGGGTGTTAACAGACTTTCCCTAAGTGGCCGCAGTCTCAAGTCAAACTAGCCTGACGAAGCCGTCAGGTCAACATTTTGCGCTCCAGATCGCGCTTTGCCCACCCAATCGCGCGGTTTCGGGCGGTGGAGGTCAGGTGGCAGCGTCGCCTTTGGTCATTACGGGCGTTTTTTCAGCGCAGCGGACAGAACTGTTGTTCCGATTTTGTGCCATTTGAAAGATAACGGGGCGGACCATCTTCCAACGCACTCTCTCCATTATGCCTTACAGGTAGAACACATTTGTTGCATGTGTCGAGAACAAAAGTGTTGCAACACATTGGATTCGTTAGGCATTCAGTCGTGAGGCTATCTTTGTCAGCGCCAGCTGCCACCTCCGCCACGCAGTGGTACGATCAACCCTTAATTCACCACTGATTTGCTTCCACGGCACACGGGCTGCACACGCCAACCCTTGAATCGCAGATATCAAACAGCATTCCACATCTTTGCAGGTGTCATAGACAAAATGATCGGACCTGATGCAATGGGAATGCCCTCATTTTTCAGAGGAGCAGTGGCCCACACGCGGGTCCGCGCGGGTGAAAGTGGCCAGAATGATTAGCAAAATGATCGCAAGATACCGCATGATGTGTTGGTGGCGTCTGGAGCTGCGGTTGTCAATCGCGCACCCTTCCATCCGAAGCCCCAAGGGGTTAGATCAGAGGGGTAATACAAGCCGGAGACCGTGACGCGTGGCATTTTTCAAAAAGCTCAAAGACAAACTGTTCAAATCCTCGTCCAAGATTGACGAGGGGCTTGAGGCGATTGTCAGCGATGGCGGGCAGGTGGAACCTGAAGCGATTGAAGCGCCGCAAGTGGATGAGGCAGCGTTGGAGCGTGAGGCGCAGGCTGCTGCGGAAGCGGCGGCAATTGAGGCGCAGCGAATTGCGGATGAAGCGCGGGTCGTGGAAGCGGCGCGGGCGGCAGAGCAAGTGCTGGCTGAAGCGGAGGCCGCTGCAACAGCGCAGGCCGCGCTTGAGGCGCGGGCCAAGGCAGATGCGGCACGTGCAGCGGAAGCGCAGGCGCAAGCGGACCAGCAACGGCAGGCGGAGCAGGCGGCGAAAGAAACCGAAGCGGCGGCGGTGGCGGCAGAGGCTGCGCAGAAGCGTCAGGCGGAGGAGGCTGCACGCAAAGCCGAAGCTGAGGCGGAAGCGCAGGCTGCCCGTGAAGCCAAGGCGGCGGCTGACGCAGAGGCGGCAGAGAAAGCGGCGCGTGAGGCCCAAGCGGCGCGGGACGCAGCGGCGAAAGCTGTGGAGCCTTTGCGCACGACGATAACTCCTGTGGCCTCGATGCTTGACGAGGGGCCGGCAGACCCTGCGCCCAAGCGTGGCATTCTGGGTCGTCTTTTGGGGCGTGGCGGCGATGCGACAGTGGTGCGCCGTGTGCTGGATGATGCGATGCTGGAGCAACTCGAAGAGTTGCTGATCGCGGCGGATATGGGTGTGGATACCGCCCTGCGCGTGACGGCGAATATGGCCGAGGGGCGCTTGGGTAAGAAGCTGTCGGTCAATGAGATCAAGACGTTGATGAGCGACGAGATTGCGCGGATCATGGAGCCTGTGGCCAAGCCGCTGCCGATCTATGCCAAGAAGCCGCAGGTGGTGCTGGTCGTGGGCGTGAACGGCTCTGGCAAGACGACAACGATTGGGAAGCTGGCCAGCCAGTTCCGCGCAGCGGGCAAGAATGTGGTGATCGCGGCGGGTGATACATTCCGCGCCGCCGCTGTCGAACAGTTGCAGGTCTGGGGCGCGCGCGCGGGTGTGCCTGTGCTGACGGCACCTCAGGGGAGTGATCCTGCCAGCCTTGCCTTTGACGCGATGGTAAAGGCCGAGGCCGATGGTGCGGACCTGCTGATGATCGACACGGCAGGACGCTTACAGAACCGTGGCGATCTGATGGAGGAGCTGGCCAAGATCGTGCGGGTGATCCGCAAGAAGGACCCTGATGCGCCGCACAACACGTTATTGGTGCTGGATGCGACGACTGGGCAGAACGCGATCAATCAGGTGAAGGTGTTTCAGGAAATCTCTGACGTGTCGGGGCTGGTGATGACCAAGCTGGACGGCACGGCCAAGGGTGGTGTGCTGGTCGCTTTGGCTGACAAGTTCGGTTTGCCGATCCATGCGATTGGGGTGGGGGAGCAGATTGATGACCTGCAAGCATTCGATCCACAGGAATTTGCCGATGCTCTGACAGGACTGGACCGCTAACCGCGTGACAGACTGGCTCATCTCGATTGAGGGGACGGAGGCGGGGCATACCCTTGCTCTGATCCTTGCGTTGCTCGCCGCGTTTTTGCATGCGGTGTTTGGCGCGTTGCAAAAAGGGCGGCATGATCCGTGGCTGACGCGGGGCGCGATTGACGGGTCTTATTGCCTGATGGGGGCCCCCTTTGCCTTGTTTGTCGTGCCGTGGCCCGAGCCGCATATGTGGCCGATCTTTGCCGGCGCGTGGGTTATCCATTGTCTTTACAAACTGTTGCAGGCTGCAGCCTATACACGCGGCGCTTATACGGTGGTCTATCCAGTGGTGCGCGGGACAGGACCGTTGTTCACAGTGATCGGGGCATATTGGCTGTTTGGGGAAGTTTTCAACGGTGTGCAGTGGCTGGGCGTTGCGGTGCTAATGGCGGGTATTTTCGGGCTTGCTGCCTATAACATGGTCTATCTGAAGGCCGAGCGTGAGACGCTCAATGCGGCCTTGGGGCTGGCTTTTGTGACGGGGTTGTTTGTGGCGCTTTATACCACTTATGACGCTTACGGCATTCGGGCGACGGCCAACCCGTTTACGTTTCTGGCGTGGTTTTTCATGATTGACGGTTTTTTGATGCCGATCATTGCTTACCGCCGTTGGCACCGGATGGAGAACCCGCCCGCTGTGGCACCGCTCATGCAGCGCGGTGTGATCGGTGGTGTGATCGCATTCGCGAGCTTTGGGTCTATTATGATGGCAACGCGCCTTGATAACGTAGGCGAAGCGGCAATATTGAGAGAGACGTCGACGGTGTTTGCTGCCCTGATCGGGTGGTTGGTGCTCAAGGAGACTGTCGGCCCCAGGCGGGTCGCGCTGATGGCGCTGATTGCCCTTGGGGCCGTGATTGTAGAATTTGGAGGCTAGTGAATGGCAGATGCGCGTGAGATCAATCCCATCCTGAAACAGGTGCTGGAGCTGGGCCCGACGCTTGCGTTCTTTGTCCTTTATATCCGGATCAAGGATGATGTTTTCACATTCGGGGGTACGGAATACACGGGGTTTATCGTGGCCGCTGTCGTCTTTGTGCCGATCCTGCTGGTGGTTATGGGCATCCTTTGGGCGCTGACGGGCAAGCTTAGCCGGATGCAGGTTTTTACGGCGTTTATGGTGATTTTTTTTGGTGGTCTCACGGCGTGGTTCAACGACGAGCGGTTCTTCAAGATGAAGACGACTATTGTTTATGGGCTGTTGGCGTTGATCCTGACAGTGGGTTTGCTGCGCGGGCGCTCTTGGCTGGAGTATGTCATGGCCGACATGATGCCGATGCGGCATGCAGGCTGGATGATTTTGACCAAGCGGTTGGCGATGGCCTTTGGTGTGTTGGCAGTCGTGAATGAAGTGATCTGGCGCACCATGTCCACTGATGCTTGGGTCAAGATTGAGACATTCGCTTTTCCCGTGGCATTGATGGTGTTCCTGTTCTGGCAGTTTGCGCAGCTTCAGCCCTATGTCATCGAAGAGGGTGAAGACGCGGGTTGATTTGGAGAGCTGAGCCAAATCTTCATGCGAGGATTTGTGGACAAACTCTCGGGAAGAGTTTTGCGCTATTTGCGTAGGTCGGCGTGTAGGCTGCGGCCCGCTTGCACGCCTTTGCGCGCCGCCATTGTGTCCAACCAGCGGGACATGTGGAGTTTGTCGTCCAGCGTTTGTTGTTGGCCTTCCCACAAGCTTGCCCATCCCCAGATCGAGAAATCGGCGATTGAAATGAAGTCGCCTGCCACGAATTCGTTTTGGGCCAACTGGCGATCGAGAACACCGTAGAGGCGGGCGGTCTCGGCCCGGTAGCGGTCTTTGGCGTAAGGGATATCCTCTTTTGCAAATTTTAGGAAGTGATGTGCTTGACCCGCCATGGGACCTAAGCCGCCCATCTGCCACATGAGCCATTGATCAACGGCGATGCGGTCGCGCTCGGTCTTGCCGTAGAACTGGCCTGTTTTGCGAGCGAGGTATTGCAGGATCGCGCCGCTCTCGAAGATGGATACAGGCGTGCCGTCTGGTCCATTGGGATCGGTGATGGCGGGCATGCGGTTATTTGGCGCGATTTTTAGGAAGTCGGGGGCGAACTGGTCGCCCTTGCCGATGTTGATCAGATGGGTTGTGTAAGGCAGGCCCATTTCCTCGAGGCAGACGGAGATTTTCCAGCCGTTGGGCGTGGGCCAGTAATACAGATCAATGGGGCTGGTCATAGCGTCGTCCTTTTCATCACTTCGCATGACATGATGCGGGTTTTGAAGAGCAGGGCAAGGGCGCGCGTGCTTGACCCTTGCGCAGAGATATCCTACTCCAGCTATGTGGCGATTTGTTACCGGATTGCGGGCCACTTAAAATATTCCGCTAAAAGGTCAGGATGAAAGCCCCCTTTCGCTTGACCGCGCTTGGGGTTTTTTTGTGCCCACCCTTTTGAACGGGCATGCAGGAAAGTCACACCTAAGGTGTGCAAAGGAAGAATTTACGATGAGCGACGATTGGAAACCATCCACCAAGGCCGTGCATTCTGGCACGCGGCGCAGCCAGTATGGCGAGGTGTCAGAGGCGATTTTTCTGACCCAAGGTTTTGTCTATGACAGTGCCGAGCATGCGGAGCAGCGGTTTATCAAGTCCAGCGATGACGAGTTCATCTATGCCCGCTACGGCAACCCGACGGTCAAGATGTTCGAGGAGCGGATTGCTGCGTTGGAAGGGGCGGAGGATGCTTTTGCCACAGCTTCTGGCATGGCGGCGGTCTCTGGTGCACTCACCTCGATGCTCAAGGCGGGGGATCATGTGGTTTCTGCCCGTGCGCTTTTTGGCTCGTGTCTTTATGTGCTCGAAGAAATCCTGACGCGGTTCGGCGTCGAAGTGACCTTTGTGGATGGTACCGATCTGGGGCAATGGGAGGCGGCGATCCGCGCGGATACCAAGGCGGTTTTCTTTGAGTCCATCTCGAACCCCACGCTGGAAGTGATTGATATCGAAGCAGTCGCCGCGCTGGCTCATGCTAAGGGTGCGCTGGTGTTGATCGATAATGTTTTTGCCACACCTGTCTATTCCCGTGCGATTGAACAGGGGGCCGATGTGGTGACTTATTCGGCGACCAAACATATTGACGGGCAGGGGCGTACCCTTGGCGGTGTGATCCTTGGCACCCGTGAATTTATCCGTGGCACAGTCGAGCCCTATATGAAGCACACAGGCGGATCCATGTCGCCGTTTACCGCTTGGGTCATGCTCAAAGGGTTGGAGACCATGGGCTTGCGGGTGCGCGCGCAGACGGCCTCCGCGCTGGCCGTTGGGCGTGCCTTGCAGGGGCATGCGCGGCTCAATGCTGTGATCTATCCGGGGTTGGAGGATCATGCGCAACATGCGTTGACCCAAGCGCAGATGGGGGCAGGCGGGACTGTTCTGGCCGTGGATGTGAAGGGGGGCAAGGAGGGGGCGTTCAAGTTCCTCAATGCGGTGCAGATCGGGCTGATTTCGAACAACCTTGGTGATGCCAAGACGATTATGACGCACCCTGCGACGACCACGCACCAGCGCCTGCCTGATGACCAGAAAACCAGCCTTGGAATCACCGACGGTCTGGTGCGGGTGAGTATCGGTTTGGAGGATGCGGATGATCTGGTTGCAGATTTTTTGCAAGCTTTGGAGGCCTAAATTAAAGGGCTTGCGTCGCTCTTTCCCCGTTAAGTCGCATAAATTTTTGGTAATGTGTTTTCAGGACCCTACATATGGTTTCTGACCGATTAGGGGGGCTTCCCATGAATATCGCAACACCAATCAAACCGACACCGGACCGTATCGCGGCGGAAAAAGCGCTGGAAACTCTGCGTGCGTGGGCGTCCAGCGCCAATGCGACAGAGCTTGCTACGCTTGATCCTGCGGTGGCGCAATTGTTGCAGGGGGGGGCTGCTTATCCTCTGTTCGAGCGTGATTACCCTGCCGACTTCGAGATCGAGCCTGAGTACAAGGCGAGCCTGCCTGATCTGCAAAACGGGCCTTCAAGCCTTATCAAAGGGGCGAACCAGCAGATCCAGCATGTGGGGATTTCCAATTTCCGTCTGCCTGTGCGGTTTGAAAGCCGTAATAACGGTCCGCTGACGCTTGAGACATCTGTGACGGGTACAGTGAGCCTTGAGGCGGACAAGAAGGGCATCAACATGTCCCGTATCATGCGAAGCTTTTACAAGCATGCCGAGAGCACGTTTAGTTTCAAGGTGATTGAGGCGGCGTTGGATGATTACATCTCCGATCTGGAGAGTTTTGACGCACGCATCCAGATGCGGTTTTCGTTTCCGATGAAGATCAACAGCCTGCGCTCTGGCCTGACTGGCTATCAGTACTACGATGTGGCGCTTGAGCTGGTTGAGCAGGCGGGCGTGCGCCAGCAGATCATCCACCTGGATTATGTGTACTCCAGCACATGCCCATGTTCGCTTGAGCTGTCCGAGCATGCGCGTGCGACGCGCAACCAACTGGCCACGCCGCACTCACAGCGCTCTGTTGCGCGGGTGTCAGTCCTGCTTGAGGAGGGCGCAAACTGTTTGTGGTTTGAAGACCTGATTGAGGCCTGCCGCCGTGCCGTGCCGACCGAGACCCAAGTCATGGTTAAGCGCGAAGACGAACAAGCCTTTGCCGAATTGAACGCGGCCAATCCGATCTTTGTAGAAGATGCAGCGCGTCTGTTCTGTGAGCAGTTGCTGGCCGATGCGCGGATCTCAGACTTTCGTGTGATCGCCAGCCATCAGGAAAGCTTGCACAGCCATGACGCTGTGAG
>CAWVZA010000076.1:0-12224 GCA_963934545.1 uncultured Sulfitobacter sp. | reverse complement strand
GTCCGGCGGATGCCTATGCCAACCAGAAAGTTGCCGAAGCGCGTGGTGAAAGTGCCAAGCTGCTGGAAGCTGCCGAAGGTTACCGTGCGCGTGAAGTCAACGGTGCCATCGGTGAGGCATCGCGGTTTGAAGCGGTTCTGACCGAATATACTGCCGCTCCTGATGTAACGCGCAAGCGTCTGTATCTTGAGACGATGGAAAAAGTGTTTGGCCAAGTGGACAAGATTATTCTTGAAAACAACACAGGCGATGGAGGCGGACAGGGTGTTGTCCCGTATCTGCCACTCAATGAGCTGCGTCGCAGCGGAGGGAACAACTGATGAATAAGACCAGCTTTCTGATCCCTGTTGTCGCCATCATTGGTGCGGCGGTTCTGTCCTCTTTGTTCGTCGTGGACGAGCGCGAGAAGGCACTTGTTCTGCGCTTTGGTGAGATCGTTCAGGTCCGCACCGAGCCAGGTCTTGGCTTCAAGCTGCCGTTGGTGGACGAAGTTGTGCGTTTTGAAGATCGTATTCTGTCGCTTGAGACAGATCTGATCGAAGTCACACCTGCAGATGATCGCCGTTTGGAGATTGACGCATTCGTGCTCTACCGCATCGCTGATGTGGTCCAGTATCGCCAAGCGGTTGGCTCTGGTGGTCAGTCCCGTGCTGCTAATGACCTGAGCGGTATTCTCGAATCGCAGATTCGTGCTGTTCTGGGTTCTCAGGGTGTGACGTCTAACACGATCCTGTCGCCGGAGCGTTCTGCGCTGATGGATCAGATCCGTGTCCGCTCTGATGCGCGTGCGAATGCGCTGGGCCTTGAAGTGGTGGACGTGCGCCTGCGCCAGACCAACCTGCCAGAGCAGAACTTTGACGCGACGCTGCAACGTATGATCGCGGAGCGTGAGCGTGAAGCAACGGACGAGCGTGCGCGTGGTCGTGAAGCGGCCCAGCGTGTGACGGCCCTTGCAGACCGTACATTCGAAGAAATCATCTCGGAAGCGAGCCGTGATGCGCGTATCATTGAGGGTGAAGCAGACGCCGAGCGGAACCGCGTCTTTGCCGAAGCTTACTCCAAGGATGCCGAGTTCTTTGAATTCTACCGTTCCTTGGCAGCGTATGAGCAGTCCTTGTTAGGTAGTAACACCAGCATGGTGCTGTCGCCTGACAGTGAGTTCTTCAACTACCTGCGCTCCGATCAGGGCTCACGTTCTGACGAGGGTGAGCGCGACTAAGGTCGGCACTATAACGCTATAGAAAAAGGGGCCGCAGGAAACTGTTGGCCCCTTTTTACATTCTACGTTCAGGCAGTGGCGTGGTCGATCGCCGTCGCCAGCTTGTCCACGATGATGTCGATTTCCTCAGGCGTGGACGTAAAACAGGGCGCAAGCAGCAGATGATCGCCAGATGTGCCGTCCGCACAGCCCTGCGCGGGGTAACAGATCATGCCAGCCTCCATCGCGGCGGCCTGCACTTTGCCTGCGATATTGCGGCTGACGTCAAAGGGCGCTTTGGTTGTGCGGTCCGCGACAATCTCGGTGGTCCAGAATAACCCGCGCCCGCGAATGTCGCCCACATGCGGATGCTCGCCCAGACGTTCGCACAGCTCAAAAGTAAGCTGCGCGCCGCGCTCCTTAACGGCATCCAGCAGGTTCTTGTCATCAATCTCGCGCATGACGGCCATAGCACATGCAGTGGCGACAGCGTGGCTCATGTAGGTGTGGCCATTCCAAAGCTTGCCTGACCCCGCGACGATTGCTTCGCAGATTTTCTGCGAGACCAAAACGGCGGCGATGGGTTGGTAGCCTGCGCCGAGGCCCTTGGCCATTGTTGTGATGTCGGCGTGAATACCCTCTTGAGACAGCGCAAAGAGTGATCCTGTGCGGCCCATACCACACATGACTTCGTCCGCGATATAGAGCACGCCGTGGGTGTCACAGATTTCGCGGATACGTTTGAAATAGCCTTTTGGCGGCGGTTGGGTGCCTAGCGACGCGCCGACCACGGGTTCTGCGACAAAGGCGCAGACAGCTTCAGGGCCGAGTTCCAGTAATTTCGTTTCTAGCTGGTTGGCCATGCGAAGCCCGAAAGCTTCCTCGCTCTCGCAGTCCTTCGGGAGGCGGTAGTTGTAGGTGGCATCAATATGTTGCGTCTCGATGAGCACGGCGACCTGCATGGCCGCTGACAGCAAGCGCGCCGAGGGTATTGCCGTGGTACGATGGCGCACGAGCAATGATGTGCGCGCGCAGTATCACCGCGCTCCACATGATATTGACGCGCGAGTTTTAGGGCCGCTTCCATCGCTTCCGAGCCGCTGCCGAGATACATCACGCGGCCTTCGCCTGTGCCTTCTGGCGCACGGGCGATGAGGTAGTCGGAGAGGTCTCCGGCCCATTTGTTGGTGAACAGGCCCGTGTGCGCGAATGCCAAAGTGTTGACCTGATCACAGACCGCCTTGCGCACGGCAGCGTTGTCATGGTCGAGCGAAGAAACTGCCGCACCACCGCAGGCATCAAGGTAGCGTTTGCCGCTGTCATCGATCAGATATGCGCCCTCTCCGCCCACAATGCTGGGCTGGATTGCCGTGAGGCTGCGGCGAAGAACATGGCTCATGGGGGGGAGGCTCCGGTTATGGGGATGTGTTGGAGCAAGTTTAGCATAAGGCGTGTGTTCGAGGCACGATTTCTGAACATTACAGAGATTTAACACACAGGTTCGTCAGTATACGTTGAAATCGCGCAAATACGATACATGTTTCATGTTGCGGACAGGTGGCGCAGGATGCAGTCTGACACGCAATAATATGGCCCCATTTGCGGGCATGGTTTCGATCAGGAGACGATATATGCAGCCCAAAACGGTCGCCCCACAACATTCCCGCGCAAAAGCGTTGACGCGCAGCAATGCGCTTACCCCAATGGCCCGTGCGGCCTTGATCGGGCTTATGGCGCTGTCCATGATCGTCTTGCAGACGGTCATGGCCTACGCCAAGCCCGAGAGCCTTGCACCTTTGGCCGAAAAGATCAGCCCATCGGTGGTGAACATCACGACATCAACACTGGTGGAAGGGCGTACTGGACCGCGTGGGATTGTGCCTGAGGGGTCGCCTTTTGAGGATTTCTTTAAGGAGTTTCAAGACCGCAACCGTGGTGATGATGACAGTGGCGAAGCGCCTGCGCCACGTCGGTCCTCCGCACTTGGATCAGGGTTTGTGATCTCCGAAGACGGATATGTTGTTACGAACAACCACGTCATTGAGGGCGCCGATGAGATCACCATCGAGTTTTTCTCTGGTGAGGAGTTGATCGCGAAAGTTATTGGCACTGATCCGAATACCGACATTGCCTTGCTGAAGGTTGAAGCGGATGGCCCGCTGCCGTTTGTGAGCTTTGGTGACAGTGATGCGGCCCGTGTGGGCGATTGGGTGATTGCTATGGGCAATCCGCTGGGACAGGGTTTCTCTGTGTCTGCTGGTATCGTGAGTGCGCGGAACCGTGCGCTGTCGGGTACTTATGACGATTATATCCAGACTGATGCTGCGATTAACCGTGGCAACTCTGGTGGGCCATTGTTTAACATGGACGGCTCTGTCATCGGTGTAAACACTGCGATCCTGTCGCCGAACGGCGGCTCCATTGGGATCGGTTTTTCCATGGCGTCCAATGTAGTGACCCGTGTGGTTGACCAGCTCAAGGAATTTGGCGAGACGCGCCGCGGCTGGCTGGGTGTGCGCATTCAGGACGTTACCGAAGATGTGGCTGATGCCATGGGGCTAGAGGCGTCTACTGGCGCGCTAATCACCGATGTGCCGGACGGTCCTGCAAAGGATGCGGGCCTTGAGACGGGCGATGTGATCATGTCGTTCGACGGTGTTGAAGTTGCGGACACCCGTGGCCTTGTGCGCCAAGTGGGCAATAGTCCTGTGGGTGCGACAGTGCGTGTGACAGTCCTGCGAGAGGGTAAGACACAGACAATCCCCGTTGTGCTGGGACGCCGCGAAGATGCAGACGGCTCAGCCACGCCTGCTGTTGAGGAAGAGCCAGAAACGCCTGACGCGCCTGAAGTATCGTCACTTATGGGTTTGACTGTGACACCGCTCACGGACGAGATGCGCACCGAATTGGGTGCGGCGGCTGACATGAACGGACTTGCGGTGACAGATGTCGAAGAAGGCTCGGAAGCTTTTGAAAAAGGCCTGCGTGCAGGTGATATTATTACCGAAGCAGGTCAGCAGAAGATCACATCGATTGCCGACCTCAATGGTCGCGTAGATGCAGCACGCGAGGCAGGACGCAAATCCTTGCTGTTACTGGTGCGCCGTGCGGGTGATCCACGGTTTGTGGCGCTGACGCTCGAAGACGAGTAAGCGTTTCGATAAAACTGTATAAATGGGCGTCCTTACGAGGTCGCCCATTTTTTATGGAGTTACGGGGTGCGCGGTACTGCGACGATGCCGAGGTCGCGGGCCGTTTCAATAGACAGAACGTCGCTGGGCAGGCCTGCAGCAGTTTGCACGGCCAGCACAGCACGGCGTGTTGCGGCATCCATATTCCCGCTCACGGCACTGCTATATTGTCCGCGTGCTTGGAGTGCGCGCTGCAAGGTTGAGACGAACTCCACCGTAAAGGCAGATGGACATGGAATTTCGAACCAGCGGTCCTTGCGCGGGGTTACGATCTGCTGGCGACTTTCTTGGCGGTAGACGGGCAGAGTGGCGATGGTGCCGTCAGCGTTGATCTTTGCAGGGGTGACGAGGATTTGTTCGGTCACCGTTTCGACCACGGCAGGCGTGGGAATTTTGCCCCAACATGTGCCTGGAGGCGCGCCTGCGGGCGCAAGCCCGTTTCCGACAATCGTACCGCTCTCGGATACAGTCTGCCCTTGTATACAGGCAGCCAGAAACGCAGCCCCAAGAAGGGCCGTTGCACTGCGGGGAAGGCCGCGAAAAGAGGATGCCTGTGTCATAGCCCAATGCCTTTGGGTCTGGTTTGCTCCTGCTGGTGGTAGCCTGTTTTGCCGCCCTTGCATAGAAGACAGATCACCTGCGGCATGATGTGGCGCAAAAGGGGCTGGCGCGTCACGGGATGCCTGGATAGAAATAGTAAAATTCACTTTTGGAGGGCGCTTTGATGGCCAAGATTACATACGTAGAACACAGCGGCAAAGAACATGTTGTCGAGGTCGCAAATGGCCTGACGGTTATGGAAGGCGCGCGCGACAATAACATTCTGGGCATTGAGGCGGATTGCGGCGGCGCGTGTGCCTGTTCAACCTGTCATGTCTATGTGGATGAGGCATGGGTAGGTAAGATCCCAGCCAAGGACGACATGGAAGAAGATATGCTCGATTTTGCCTACCAGCCTGATCCCGCAAAATCCCGTTTGACCTGCCAGATCAAAGTGACGGACGAATTGGACGGCCTGCGCGTGAAGATGCCTGAAAAGCAGATTTGATGATGGCGGTGGCACGGCGTCTGGTGCTGCACCTGCGGGTGTGTTCTGCCCGCCGTGCCCTGCTATTGCTGTGCTCGTTACTGGTGCCTGTGGCTGGGTTCGCTGCGGATGGCGGTATCATTTCTGCCCGTTATGTTGAGCCAACGACACGCTATGCACACGGCGTGCTGGGCGATGCTATTGAGCATGGCGCACTTGAGCTTGAGCTTGAAGGCGGTGCTGCGCGCAGGACCATCCGTCTGCCTAAGGAGCGTGTGTTTGAAGATACCGAACCGCGCGTTGTGGATGCGAATGGTGATGGTCGCGCTGAAGTTATCGTTGTGGAATCGAATCAAAACCAAGGGGTACGATTGGCCATTTACAACGCGACAGGTTTGGTCGCAGCGACGCCGTATATCGGGCAGCGTAACCGCTGGCTCGCCCCGATTGCCATTGCGGATATGGATGGCGACGGTGCCGTGGAGCTGGCCTATATCGACCGCCCTCATTTGGCAAAGACACTTCGCATTTGGCGCTTTGAAGAGGGTGCGCTGACTGAAATGGCCGCTCTGAAAGGGCTGGCCAACCACCGCATCGGGGAGCGTGATATTGGCGGTGGTCTGCGTGACTGCGGCGCAGGCCCCGAAATGATTGTGGCAAGTGCGGATTGGCGGCACCTGATGGCTGTCACATTCGATGGTACGTCACTCACTGCCCGCGAGATTGGTGCGCATAAGAACCGCACGAGTTTCGCCAAAGCTTTGGCCTGTAAGTGAGGGCGCTTGCGATCAGTCTTGTGGCAGTGCTTACTCTACCCGCAGCCGCTCAGGACCAACTTACGCCTGACGAATTTCTCGACCTCGCCCATGACCGCACGCTGAGCTTTGCGAATATCCGAAGCGGAAATTTGGTCGGGGTGGAGCAATTCCTGCGCCGTGACCTGTCTGTTTGGGCGGACTAGACGGGCCGCTGCACCTACGGCAGGATCGAGCAGCGCGGCCCGCTCCTTTGTTTTCTCTATGAGGACGCGCCTGATCCGGGCAATTGCTGGATCCCGTTTATTCTGGATCCCGTTTATTGACGAGGGCACGCTGTTGGTCCTGTCAGAGCGGACCCGCGAAGTGCAGCGTATCAGCGACATCAGCGAAAAGCCGGTGATTTGCGAAGGTGCGCCGACTTCCTGACTCTATTTTGCCAATAAACTCAAATCCCTGAGCCTCAGCCGAGCGTAAGGCTTAGGACAGTGCGCGCCAGCCGATGTCACGGCGGCAAAACCCTTCGGGCCAATCGACGGCATCGACCACCGCATAGGCACGCTCCTGTGCTTGGGCCAGCGTGTCGCCCCGTGCCGTCACATTGAGAACGCGCCCGCCGACTGCTACGATCTGGCCATCACGCGCGGCGGTGCCTGCGTGAAAGACCATGTTGCTGCTGTCTTCCGGCATGCTGTCCAGCCCGCCAATAACCGACCCCTTTTCATATGCGGCGGGATAGCCTTTGGCGGCCAAAACCACCGTGAGCGCATGATCATTTCCCCAGTTCACACGCATGTCGTCCAGACGCCCTTCAGCGGCAGCATGCATCAAATCCAGCGCCTGCGCACCAAGGCGCATCATTAGCACCTGACATTCGGGATCGCCAAAACGCACGTTATACTCCACCAGACGCGGTGCGCCGTTCTGGATCATCAGACCGGCATAGAGCACACCCTGATAGGGCATCCCGCGTTTCGCCATCTCGGCCATACAAGGCCGGATGATCTCTGCCATGGCGCGCTCTGCGATCTCATCGGTGAGGACCGGAGCAGGGGAATAGGCACCCATGCCGCCCGTGTTAGGGCCAGTGTCACCGTCGCCCACGCGTTTGTGGTCTTGGGCTGTGCCGATCGGCAGGACGTTTTCGCCGTCACACAGGATGAAGAAGGAGGCCTCTTCGCCCTCCATGAACTCCTCGATCACGACTTCTGCGCCTGCCGCCCCAAATTCACCGCCGAACATGTCGTCAATGGCGGCCTCTGCTTGGGCAACAGTCTCGGCGATAATTACGCCTTTGCCTGCGGCCAGCCCGTCTGCTTTCACAACAATCGGCACACCTTGGGTCTGGACATAGGCTTTGGCGGCGGCGGCGTCGGTGAAATGGCCATAGGCGGCAGTCGGTGCGTTGCAGGCATCGCAAATCTCTTTGGTGAAGGCTTTTGACGCTTCCAGTGCTGCCGCTGCTTTGGACGGGCCAAAGACCAGCACACCCGCCTCACGCAGGCGGTTGGCGACGCCAGCGGCAAGTGGTGCTTCGGGTCCGATGATCACAAAGTCGATGTTGTTGCGTGCCGCAAACTCCACCACCGTGCCGCCGTCATTTATATCAATCGTCGCACAATCGGCGATCTGGGCGATGCCCGCATTTCCGGGGCCCACGATAAGCTTGTCACATTTGGGGTTTTGCAAAACCGCCCAAGCAAGGCTGTGTTCACGTCCACCACTGCCGAGGATTAGAATATTCATGGCGCGCACTCCCTTGGAACTCGTTGCTGGGCGTTTTATGCTGGAGGGGAGATTTGCACAAGGACGCAAGCATGGATCTGTTTGATGACATGAATGATGATGGGCCAGAAGACGCCCCCGCTGCGGACAACAGCCCCGAATATACCATAGGGGAGCTGTCTGGTGCGATCAAACGTGTGATCGAGAACGAATTCGGCCATGTGCGTGTGCGCGCCGAAGTGGGGCGGGTCAGCCTGCCACGCTCGGGCCATGTCTATCTCGATCTCAAGGATGACAAGGCCGTTATGGCGGGGATCATCTGGAAAGGGGTCGCGTCAAAGCTCACGACCATGCCCGAAGAGGGGATGGAAGTGATTGCCACTGGGCGCATTACGACCTTCCCCGGTCAGTCGAAGTACCAGATTATCATCGAAGATATCCAACCCGCTGGCATGGGTGCGCTCATGGCAGTGCTGGAAAAGCGCAAAGCGGCGCTGGCGGCTGAGGGCCTGTTCGATACCGCGCGCAAACGCCCCTTACCATACCTGCCGGAGATCATCGGTGTGGTCACATCGCCCTCTGGCGCTGTGATCCGCGATATCCTCCACCGCTTGCGCGACCGTTTCCCGCGTAAGGTGCTGATCTGGCCTGTCGCTGTGCAGGGCGCGAAATGCGCCCCCGAAGTGACCCGCGCCATTGAGGGGTTTAACCGACTCACCCCCGGCGGCGCCCTGCCACGCCCCGATCTGATTATCGTGGCACGGGGTGGCGGCTCGGTTGAGGACCTTTGGGGGTTCAACGAAGAATCAGTGGTGCGTGCGGCTGCGGCATCCGACATCCCGCTGATCTCTGCCGTGGGGCACGAGACGGATACGACGCTCATCGACTATGCTTCTGACGTGCGTGCGCCGACACCGACTGCCGCTGCGGAACTTGCCGTGCCCGTGCGGGTCGAGCTGATGGCCTATCTGGACCTGCAACACGCAAGGATGAGCCGCGCCCTCAGCCAGGGGCTTGTTCAACGTGGCCAGCGCCTGCGTGATATGTCCCGCGCCCTGCCGCGCCCCGACAGCCTGCTCGACAGTCCGCGCCAGCGTCTGGACCGTGCAGGCGACAGGATGGAGCGCGCATCCACAATGCTGGACACGCCAAAACTACGCTTGGAACGTGCCACGGCGCGTCTTGATCCTGCCCTGATAGCGGGTGTGCAACGCCGAAAAATGCACCTGTCCGATCTCAGTGGCGGGCTGCGCCCGCAAACCCTGCGCAACAAATTGAGCCAGAACCGCCAACGCCTTGAGGACCGCTCCAGAAGACTGGCACCCGCGCTGGAGCGTGAACGCAAGCTGCAAACAGCCCGCCTTGTTCGTGCGACAAAATTCCTCTCGGATGTCGGCACC
This sequence comes from uncultured Sulfitobacter sp., assembly GCA_963934545.1. GTDB lineage: Bacteria > Pseudomonadota > Alphaproteobacteria > Rhodobacterales > Rhodobacteraceae > Sulfitobacter. The sequence continues at coordinate 2,928 of CAWVZA010000076.1, read as the reverse complement.
CGCCAGATCGCCGCATGGCAAAGCCAGATCAGCGCAGCCGAGCGTTTGCGCCGCACGTTGGGCTATGAGGCAACGCTGGAGCGCGGATTTTCTGTGGTGCGCAGCGCAGGCGAAGTCGTCACGAACAGCACACAGGCCGCGAGCGCCAAAACACTTGAAATTCAGTTCGCAGATGGCAAGGTTACCGTCACGCCCTAAGCACAAGCCTCAACTTCATTTGGCCTGTAAACTCCGGGGAGGCTGCGCATCGCGGAGTCAGGGCAGAGGCCCTGCACTGTGAGCATCACAACGTTCTAAACGCCGATCTTGGGTCCCATACACAGTAGCTCTTCGGTGCTCTCGTTCGCCTCATAGAGCGGCGTGATAGCAGGGTCATTCTCAAACCGCGCAATCAGACCTATTGGGCCGAGTTGGAAGCTCCAGCATTGCGGTTCGGGGCGGTCGTCATAGGTGAAACAGATAAGTTCGCCCTGCTCAAACCACTCTCCCTCCTTGCATTCCCCGTCCAGAAACGACCAGCGCACGCGGCGGTTGGGCAGGTAAATCTCGGCTCCGTAAGGTTCTGCCCCGTTTCCGTAATAGAGGGTTTTGCCACGGGTATAGGCGTCAAACTCCGCAGCACTCATATTGGATTGTGCAAAAGCGGGCAGGGCTGCTAGGGTGCAGAGGATCAGGGCCAGTATTTTCATAAAACAACCATGCCAGATGCGCTGCCCTGCCGCCAGAGGCAGCGCATGTTTCCGATGGGCATCAGCAGGGCATCGCGCACCGCGCAAAGGGCGTGTGAATTGTCGTTTTTCACCTCAACGCAACGCCTCGGTTTTGATAGGGTTTGGCAAAGAGATCAGGGGACGACGCACATGGCGCTGGATACAGACAAGAACGGCTTGGGTGAGGAGGCACCGGACAAGGGTGTTTGGAAGTCGGGCAAGGGCAAGGGCCGCCGCCATACCAAGGGTCGCCAGCTTGAGGATAAAGCATGGGGCGAAGTGCGTGACCTGCTGGGAGCAGAGCAGCGCGACCGTGATCTGCTGATCGAGCATTTGCACCTTATTCAGGACAAGTTCGGCCACCTTTCTGCGGCGCACCTGCGCGCGCTGGCAGAGGAGATGCGGCTGAGCATGGCTGAAGTCTATGAAGTAGCGACCTTCTATGCGCATTTTGATGTGGTCAAAGAGGGCGAGACACCGCCGCCTGCGCTGACCATCCGTGTCTGCGACTCGCTCAGCTGTGAGTTGGCAGGCGCTCAGGCGTTGAAGGCGGCACTGGAGGACGGGCTGGACCCTGCGGAAGTGCGTGTGTTGCGCGCGCCGTGCATGGGGCGTTGTGATACGGCGCCTGTGCTGGAGTTGGGTCATGCCCATATCGACAATGCGACGGTCGAGAAAGTGCATGCGGCGATTGCGGCGGATGATACTCACGCACATATTCCCCAGTATGAGACTTATGCCGACTATGCCGCGGTGGGTGGCTATGCCAAACTGGCAGAATTGCGAAAGGGCGGTGATTGGGAAGCCGTGCAGGAGACTGTCCTCGCGTCCGGCTTGCGCGGGTTGGGTGGTGCGGGTTTCCCGTCTGGCAAGAAATGGGGATTTGTTCGCGCCAATGACGGCATCCGCTATCTCGCGGTGAATGGCGATGAGGGCGAGCCGGGGACGTTCAAGGACCGCTATTATCTTGAGCGTGTGCCGCATCTTTTCCTTGAGGGTATGTTGATTGCTGCTTGGGCCGTCGAGGCGGAGCGTGCCTATATCTACATGCGCGACGAATACCCTGCAGTGCTGCATATTCTGGCCGAGGAAATTGCCGTCTTGGAAGATGCGGGCATTGTGCCTGCGGGCTATATCGAGCTGCGGCGCGGGGCGGGGGCATATATTTGCGGTGAGGAATCCGCGATGATCGAGAGTATCGAGGGTAAGCGTGGGATGCCGCGTCACCGTCCGCCGTTTGTGGCGCAGGTGGGTATCTTTGGTCGTCCGACGCTGGTCCATAACATCGAGACGCTGCATTGGGTTGCGCGGATTTGCCGTGAGGGGCCTGAAATACTGTCAGGTGTCGAGAAGAACGGACGCAAGGGTTTGCGTAGCTATTCTGTCTCGGGGCGTGTGGCCAAAGCGGGTGTTTACCTGCTGCCCGCAGGCTCGACTGTGATGGATGTGATCGAAGCGGCAGGCGGCATGGCCGAGGGGCATAGCTTTAAAGCGTACCAGCCCGGTGGCCCGTCTTCTGGCCTGTTGCCAGCCTCCATGAACGATATCCCGCTTGATTTTGACACGCTGCAACCGCATGGCACGTTCATCGGGTCGGCGGCGGTGGTGATCCTGTCGGACAAGGATCGCGCACGCGATGCAGCACTCAATATGTTGCGGTTCTTTGAGGATGAAAGCTGTGGTCAGTGTACGCCTTGCCGTGTCGGCTGTGGCAAGGCCGTGCAGTTGATGCAAGCGGACACATGGGATCAGGGGCTGCTGGAAGAGCTGTCCTCGGCCATGGTGGATGCGTCGATCTGCGGTTTGGGGCAGGCAGCACCGAACCCCATTCGCATGACAATGAAGCATTTCGCGGACGAGATTTAAGTCGGCGGCACAGCTCATGTAGTGCATGAGCTGTGCCGATTAATTAATTGTAGTTGTTATTTGTTTTGAACAACAAGGCAGGCGCAGCGCTGACGCTTGAGGCTGCTGCACAAGGTCTGTGCTGTTTGACGATTGTTGCGGCCGATGCGGGCGAAGAAGTAACCCTTCTTGCCCGAGACGCGGTTCTTCACATAGATCAGGTCGATCTTTTCGCGGCCCACTTCGCCGCTGCAACTGCGGGTCTGATTGCGCACTTTTGCCAATGCCGATTTCTTTGACGTGCCAAAGCCGAGTTGCACGGCTTTGTTGCACAAATATCCTTTGCCAAGGATTCACTTTCTGACTCCATCGT
>CAWVZA010000075.1:0-12380 GCA_963934545.1 uncultured Sulfitobacter sp. | reverse complement strand
TGGAGTCAGACAGTGAATCCTTGGCAAAGGATATTTGTGCAACAAAGCCGCTTTCTAGTGATAAGCACCAACAACGCTTAGTCCTGAGACTAATGACGCTTGTCACGGCGCGCTACAACTGGGCGCGCAACGAACTTGCTGTCGGACAACGTGAAATCGCGCGTTTATGGAGTGTTGATGAACGCACCGTGAAAAGAGAAATGGCGAAACTACGGGCAATGGGATGGCTTGTTGTCCACCGTCAAGGGGCGCGTGGACGCGTTACTCAATACGGAATTAGCATTGAGCACATCCTTGAGACCACACGTGATACGTGGAAAAACGTAGGGCCAGATTATGACCTTCGAATGCAGGGCGATCCTGAGCCTGCGAAAGTTGTGCCTTTGCAGGTGAAAGGAAATGTAGCCCCTCTAGATATTTCTGACGGAACAGAATGGACGCTTGCGCGTGCGGTTCTGCATATTGAGGATCAGGGTCTTTATGGAAGTTGGTTCCAAGCTTTGATCCGTACAGAACGGGCAGGGGGCAGGCTCACTTTGAAGGCCCCCAGTCGTTTCCACGCAGCATATGTGCAAACCCACCTCTAGGCCGCCTTTTGGTGGCGGTGCAGGCAGTGGATGGAGATGTCACAGAAATAGTCCTAATTCTGTAAGGCGCCCTTTTCAAAAAACGCGGCTATCCATCCAGCTAGGGCATCTATATCCGTGGGCTCATCTAGGGTTTGTGATGCTTTTTGTGTAATATAGTGGCTGATGTCATCTGCGAACGCCTCTAGTAATGCCGTTACAAACGCATGAGTCATCTCGGGGTGATACTGAGTTGTGAGGACATTATCTGCTATCGCAAAACCCGCAATTTCACATCCAGGGGTCCGGGCAACAATGCGGGCGCCATCGGGTAGGGTCGAAACCTGCTCCTTGTGCGCGGCATAAAGCGGGACAGTGGTTTTGCTGGTAAATTCTGTCGTGATTTTACCCAAAACCCATCCCGACGGATTATACGTCACTTCTGCACCTAAGGCGCGCGCGATAACCTGATGCCCAAAACCGGCGCCAAACATCGGGATTTTCTGTGCAACTGCATCACGCACCAGTTCCTCCAATTGCGCGATCCAATTATCACCGTCGTGAACCGAGGCGGGGCTGCCGGTGATTAACAATCCGTCATAGTCAAGCGTGGCTGGAAATACGTCATCCTTGACTGCAAACACATCAAATTCCCAATCAGGTCGCACGCGCCAGAGCAGCTCAGAGAATTTTTGCCCCTCCTTTGGATGCTCTTGCGCAAAGGGGCTCTCATCGGTGTTGGTCATGAGGATCGCAATGCGCATAAGTTTTCCTTTACATGTGAAGTAAGCTGCTTAGTATATTTTTATACACTATAAATATATTAGCTACAAGAATCACAGGAGATACTATGACTGTTTGGACACCTGACGATAACTGCCATGCCGATCTGTCCTCGCACGATAGTTTCTCAAACGGTCCCCCGCACAATACCTTTGCGCGTCTGCGTCGTGACGACCCAGTGTTCTGGACGGAGTATGCTCAGGGTGTGGGGTTTTGGTCGATCACCCGTCATGCGGATATTGTAGCGCTCAACAAGCAGAGTGAATTGCTGTCATCGGCGCATGGCATTCGCATTGAGGACCAGTCCCCCGAAGAAGTGATTGCGCGACGCGCATTTCAGGAGACGGACGGCACAGAGCATATGGGCACGCGGATTAAAGTCGCCAAAGCGTTTTCCAAGCCTGTGATCGCAGGGTTTGAGGCGCAGATCAGAGAGCTTTGCGTTGAGATATTGGATGAGGCATTGCCCAAGGGAACTTTTGACGCAACCAAGTTGATTGCGCGTGAGTTGCCCATGCGGATGCTGGGCCGTATCCTTGGAACGCCAGAGGAAGACCTGCCTTGGTTGGTGGAGAAAGGTGATGCACTCATTGCAAATACTGACCCCGATTTTACCGATCATGTGCTGGATAAGATGACGACGGACGAGTTTCGCCTAATGCCGTTCAACTCCCCCGCGGGCGCGGAGTTGTATGTCTATGCCAAGGATTTGATGGCGCAGAAAAATGCTGCGGGGGACACCAACGGCATCTTGCATTTGATTATGCAGCCCGGACCTGACGGGAGTGTGATTTCGGACGCAGAGTTTCGCAATTTCTTTTGCCTGCTGGTTGCGGCGGGCAACGATACCACACGCTATTCTATCGCTGCTGGATTACAGGCGATGTGCCATCAGCCAGAGCTGCTGGACCAGATAAAAAGTGATAAAGTCTGGGACACGATGGCGGATGAGGTGATCCGCTGGGCGACGCCTGCGCTTTATTTCCGCCGCACGGCGATGGCTGATTTTGAGCTGCACGGCAAGACGATCAAAGCGGGTGATAAAGTCGTCTACTGGTTTGCGTCCGGTAACCGTGACGAGGAGGCCTTTGATGAGCCGCTTCGCGTTGATTTGGCCCGCACCCCGAACAAGCATTTGTCCTTTGGGCAGGGGGGGCCGCACGTCTGTCTGGGCATGTGGCTTGCGCGGCTCGAAGTGCGGGTGCTGTTTGAGGAGCTGTCCAAACGCATCACGGGGATCGAGGCGGCAAGCCCGCATAAGTTCTTGCGTTCTAATTTTGTGGGGGGGATCAAATCCCTGCCTGTTACTGTCCATATGTCTTGAGGGAGACCTGACCAATGCCTGACCGTTTGCGCGCGATATTCTGTGACCATCTGAGCCTAATACGGGGCAAATACCTGCCTGCGTCGAAAATTGGAGACGATGATACGCGGTTTTGCCGCTCTACCTTTGGGGTGCATTTTGACCGTGATCTGTTGCCGTCTCCTGGCTCGATGATGCTGGAGGGGTTGCCGGATATGGAGCGTTTGGAGGGCGACTGATATCCGTGACAGTTGGCACAAGGGGACCAAGATTGTGCTGGGTGACCTGTATGACCAGGACGGTGAGGCGTTGGAAGTTTGTCCGCGTGGTGCGCTCAAGCGTGCGATTGCGGCGTGGGAAGCCAAGGGGCTAACGCCGAAGATCGGGATCGAATTGGAGGCCTTTGCATTTCAGCGCAGCGATGATGGCACGCTCATTCCATATGATGCGCCGGGTGCGGTTGTATACGGCACTGGCCCCACCACTGATCCGCGCGGGTTCAACGATGCGATCTGGGAGCGGGCAACTGAATTGGGCTTCAAGCTGGATATGATCACGGCGGAGTATGACGCGCCGCAGTTCGAGTATACGCTGACGTTTGATGATGCGCTCAGGGCAGTCGATGACATCGTGCTGTTCCGTTTGCTTGCCCGTGAATTGGCGCTTGAGCACGGGATTGTGCTGAGCTTTTTGCCCAAGCCGATTGAAGATGCAGGCGGTTCTGGCATGCATATCAACTTCTCCTTTACCGATAAAAGCGGGAACAACGCGCTGGCCAAGGACGGCCAAAGCGGGCCACAGCATATGAGCGATCTGGCGCGGGGATGTGTTGCCGGTCTGGTGCAGCATCACCGTGGGTTGGCAGCATTGGTTGCACCGACTGCGCTCAGCTATAAGCGTTTGCAACCTGCAAGCCTGTCTGGGTACTGGCGCAACTGGGGCGGGGATCACCGTAATGTCACAACGCGCGTGAGTGCAGAGGGTGGTGTAAAAGCGCGGCTTGAGCACCGCATGGCGGATGCCTCTGCCAACCCCTATATCGCGGTTGCGGCGGTGTTGCAGGCGGCCCTGTTGGGTGTTGAGAACAAATACCCGCTCATTGCGCCTGAGACGGGAGATGGATTTGAGCTCACGGATGCGAATGAGGGTGTGGGTGCGGACCTCGCTGCGGCGATTGCGGATCTGACAACGGATGATGTGCTGGGCGATGCAGTGGGTCGGATGCTGGTGGACAACCAGCTGTTCATGCGCACGGCAGAGGTCGAAAAGACAGCTGAGATGGACGATATCAGCCTGCGCAATTTTTATATTCTGTTTTTGTAAGGAGCACGTGATGAAAGCGACATGGACCCTGCCTGGTGGCAGCACGAAAACTGCAGATGTGGCCGAGGGTGTCTCCCTGATGGAAGCGGCTGTGGCCAATAATATTCCTGACATTGCGGGGGCGTGTGGCGGGTGTCTTTCCTGTGCCACATGTCATGTGTTTGTTGATGACGCGTGGATGGGCAAGTTGGGAGAGGTTGAAGTGTTCGAGGATGCGATGCTAGATTCCACGGATGTGGAGCGGACGGATGCCAGCCGCCTGTCGTGTCAGATCAAGATGAGTGCCGATCTGGATGGGATATGCGTAACTGTGCCGTCGGTCTGATCAATGGCATCGCAAGCAAGTCTGGTGATCGACACCATCCTGAGCAAGATCGACACGGGCAAGCTCAACCCTGGTGATGTGATTGCCGAGGATGCCCTGATTGCCGAGCTTGAGATTTCGCGCACGCCGCTGCGCGAGGCGCTATTGCAGCTTGAGGTGCACGGACTGGTGACGCGTCAGCCGCGCAAAGGTGTGGTGGTGTTCAAGCCGACGCTGGAGGAATTCCTCGCGATTCTTGAAGTGCACGCAAAGCTGGAAGGGCAGGCGGCGGGTCTTGCGGCGCGGCGGTTGTCGCCTGCGCGCTCGGATGCGTTGCGTGGGATTGTGGATGCATGTGTCGCGCATCATGAGGCCTACGGCGATGGACATCCAAATGCGTACTACCAGCTCAACCTCGATTTCCACCGCTTGATAGGGGAGGCCTCGGGTAATCCTTTCCTGCTCGACATGATTAAATCGAACGCTCGTAAGCTGATGGCCTATTACCGTGCGCGCTACCGCACGGTTGGCGCGATCAAAGCATCGGCGCTGGAGCATGCGACAATTGCGGAGGCGATCATCACACGGCAGAGCGACGAGGCCGAAGCATTGATGGCGCGGCATGTGCAATTTGATCATGTGACAGCGATGGATCTGCTTGCGTCATTTGACTGATCCTCCTACGACCGTATGAGCGATTTTGAGGTGAACAGGCGCGCATGGGCGATCTTTGGGCAGGCATAACAGAAGCGTTCCGGTTGCTTGTCACGCTGGACGCTGATCTGGTGGAGATCACGCTGCGCTCGCTTCAGGTGACCTTGACAGCATTGGTGATTGGCTCGGCTATCGCACTTCCGCTGGCTGCATTGTTGGCGGTGCGACGGTTCCGGTTTCGGCGCGGCGTGATTGCAGTGCTGAATGCGTTGATGGGACTGCCGCCTGTCGTGGTGGGGCTGGTGGTTTATATGCTATTGTCGCGCTCTGGCCCTTTCGGGGTGCTGGGGCTGCTGTTTACGCCCACGGCTATGATTATCGCGCAAGTGATCATCATTGTGCCACTGATTGCCAGTATCGCGCACCAATCGCTGCGGGATCTGTGGAGTGAATACCATGATCTGCTGATTTCTATGAATGTCACCCAAGGCCAAAAAATGCGCACGCTTTTGTGGGATGCGCGGCGGGCGCTGCTCACGGCATCGTTGGCGGGGTTTGGCCGTGCGATTGGCGAAGTGGGGGCGATCATGATTGTGGGGGGCAACATTGATCATGCAACCCGCGTGCTGACCACAGCCATTGCATTAGAGACTGGTAAAGGGGATTTCGCCCTCGCACTGGGCCTTGGCATCATCCTCATTGGTTTGGCGATCACGGTCAATCTGGCGATCCATTGGCTGAGCCGCACGGAACAGGAGGGGCGCTGGTGAACCTCTTTCCACTCAGAGTGCGCGGGGCAGAAACGTCGCGGCGCGGTAAGGTGCTGGTTGGCCCAATCGACCTCGATCTGAGCGGGGCTGGGGCGACTGTTGTTATGGGGCCGAATGGGTCGGGCAAGACGACATTGCTGCGGTTGTTGCATGGTGCTGCGCGGCTCACGGCAGGCCAGATCACATGGGACTGCGATGAGAACTATGCCCGAACGCGGCAGGGGTTTGTGTTTCAACGCCCCGTAATGTTGCGGCGCACAGTGGTAGAGAATTTGATGTATCCGCTGCGTATGCGCGGGGTGACAAAAGCACAGGCGCAGACCCAAGCAGAGGAATGGGCCACGCGTGTCGGACTTGAAGAAATGCTGGGGCAGATGGCAAATAATTTGTCGGGTGGTGAACAGCAAAAACTGGCCCTTGCCCGCGCAATGATCACCGACCCGTGGGTCTTGTTTCTGGACGAACCTACGGCTGCATTGGACGGACGTGCCACACGGAAAGTCGAAGCCGTTTTGCGAGCTGCGCGTGCATCGGGCACGCAGCTGGTGCTGTCGACGCATGATCTAGGGCAGGCCAAGCGGCTTGCGGACGAGATCGTCTTTATGCTGCATGGTCGAGTGTTGGAGCATTCCAATGCGGGCGCGTTCTTTGATGCACCACAAAGCATTCAGGCCCGCGCGTTCTTGAGGGGGGATATCGTCGAATGATGCGTATGGTTTTGGCCGCTGGATTTTTCGCATGGGCGAGTGTTGCACAGGCGCAGGACGTGATGCGCATGGCGGTTACAACTTCGTTTCATAACTCAGGGCTGGCGGACGTATTACTGCCAGCGATTTTGGAAGACCTTGATCTTGAGGTGCAGCTGTTGGTGGTTGGCACGGGTCAGGCGCTTACGCTGGGGCGGGCAGGGGACGTGGATGCGATCTTGGTCCACAGTCGCAGCGCGGAGGAAGCATTTGTCGCGAGTGGTTTTGGGCCGTACCGCCGTGAAATTATGTTCAATGATTTTGTTGTGATTGGCCCTACTGGTGATGATGCTGGTGTCGTTCTGGCAAGTACCGCAGCGGGAGCGTTGCAAAAGATCGAGAGTGCGCAGGCCGTGTTTGTCAGCCGTGGGGATGACAGTGGGACGCATAAAAAGGAGATCGCGCTCTGGCGAGTGGTTGCGCTGGAGCCGAGCGGTTTTGGCGATTGGTATAAATCTGTCGGTGCGGGAATGGGCGCTGCGCTCAACACAGCATCGGGTCTCGATGGCTATATTCTGAGCGACCGTGCAAGCTGGCTCAACTTTGGCAATAAGGGCACGCTGGCGCTGTTGTTTGCGGGTGATCCTGTGCTGTCTAATCAGTACGCGTATCTGCCTGTGAGCGCGAACCGTCACCCTCATGTGAAAGCTGATCTGGCGCTCAAGCTGGAGCAATGGCTGACCTCCCTGCGGGCAGCCGAGTTGATCAATGCGTACAGAATCAACGGCGAGACCCTATTTACGTTTAATGCTACGCCTTGACCGTCTTGCCACTCTTCACACCATGAAATGTGGTTTTGCGATCATATAAATCCTGTTTGTAGTGGGAAGGAAATTCCGTAGCATCGGGGCGAACAGATTAAATTCAGGAGCCCTCGATGATCACCATTTATAACGCCCGCAAGATCATCACGATGAACCCAGCGCATGCGCATACGACACATGTCGCAGTGTGCGGTGGAAAAATTCTGGGGACAGGATCGCTCGAAGATCTCGAAGGGTGGGGCGAGTATACGCTGGACGAGCGTTTTGCAGATAAGGTGCTGATGCCAGGTCTGATTGAGGCGCACAGCCACCTCATGGAAGGATCGCTCTGGGCCTATGCCTATGTCGGTTTCTTTGACCGGATGTCGCCTGAGGGCGGGATGCAGAACGGGTGCAAAAACCTAAATGAGGTTCTGGCTAAGCTGAAAGAGGCAGAGGCAAAGATTGAAGACCCTGACGCCCCGATGCCTGCATGGTCGCTTGATCCGATCTATTTCGACAATGTGCGTGTGACGCGCCACGACCTTGATCAGGTGTCCTCAACGCGACCCATCGGGATTATGCACGCCTCTGGCCACATCATGAACGTGAACACAAAAGCGCTCGAGCTTGCGGGGCTGATGCGTACGGGGGTGAACCATGATGGTGTGCCGTTGGGCACTGACGGGATGCCGTTGGGTGAGTTGAAAGGCCCTGATGTGATGACGCCTGTGTCGCCGCATGTAGGGTTTGACCGCGATATGCTGGCCTGCGACGAGACGGGTATGGTCCGCTTTGGAAAATTATGCGTCCGCGCAGGTGTGACCACTGCAACCGATTTGGCGAACAAGTTGCCTGAAGAAGTTGTTAATCTGTTCACGGAAGTTGCGGGGCGCAAGACATATCCCACACGTATCGTGTCCTTGCGGTACCATCATGGGGTCAGCCCGGAAGAATTGATTGCCCACGCTCAAGAGCTGACAACCAAGAGCACGGATATGATGCGGTTGGGCAAGATCAAAGTTGTGGTGGACGGATCAATCCAAGGGTTCTCTGCGCGTCTGCGGGAGCCGGGCTATTACAACGGTGCGCCCAATGGGCTGTGGTATATCTCGCCCGAGCATCTGGCTTATATTTTGGAACATGCGCTGGAAAAAGGGCTGCATGTTAACACACATACGAACGGGGATCAGGCAACCCAGCTGGTCATCGAGACGATGACTGCGGCACTGCTCAAGCACCCAAGTCCCGATCACCGCTTTGTCCTACAACATTGCCAGCTCGCGGATGCAGCACAGTTCCGCAAAATCGCCAAGCTGGGGCTGTGCGTGAACCTCTTTGCCAACCACCATTTTTACTGGGGGGATGAGCATTATAAGCTGACGGTGGGACCGGAGCGTGCGGAGCGGATGAATGCTGCGGGCACGGCCCTGCGTATGGGGGTGCCGATGACAATCCACTCGGACGCACCGATCACGCCGTTGGGGCCGCTGTTTACAGGATGGTGTGCGGTGAACCGTTTGACTGCGTCGGGGCGGACCTTGGGTGAAGCGGATAAAATCAGCGTTGATGAGGCGCTTCATGCGATCACGCTGGGGGCGGCCTATACGTTGCATATGGATCAGGAGATTGGCAGCATCGAAGCAGGCAAACGTGCCGATTTTGCGGTGCTGGAGGACGATCCAGAACAGATTGGTGGTGACAAACTTAAAGATGTGCGCGTGTGGGGCACGGTCCAGAACGGGCGCATTTTTGCGGTGGCAGACATATAATGCTGCCTGTCACGGTCCTGAGCGGGTATCTGGGTGCAGGAAAAACTACGCTGGTGAACCAGATGCTGCGGCAGGCGGAGGGCAAGCGATTGGCGATCATGGTCAATGAGTTTGGCGATTTGGCAATTGATGCCGACCTGATCGAGGCCGAGGGCGATGACCTGATTGCGCTGGCTGGGGGGTGTGTCTGTTGTAGTTACGGCGACGATTTGATGGCGGCCCTTGCTCAGATGGCTGCGATGCAGCCGCCGCCTGATCATATTGTGTTGGAGGCCAGTGGTGTCGCCCTTCCCGGCTCGATTGCTGCGAGCCTTAGCCTTGTTGCTGGCATTGAGACGGCAGGTGTTGTTGTGCTTGCTGATGTGGCACAGGTTCACGGACAGTTAGCCAACGACTATATTGGCGACACAGTTGTGCGCCAGCTTGAGGCGGCTGATCTGGTGGTTTTGACCAAAGGTGATTTGGGAAGTCCTGAGCAAGTAGCAGATGTTGCCAAAGCCGTGGATGCGCATATTCGCGGGGCGTCCGTGATTGAGGCTGCGCACGGTCAGTTGCCGCTGGATGTTGTGCTTTTCCCCGCTCACGTCAGCACGCCACAGACAGGGCAACCTCACGGCAATGCCACAGGATTGATCAGTGAGGTGGAGTATCCGCAAGGTGAACAAGACGGGCAGGACTATGCAAAAGCGCTGGCCAACCGCTTAGAAGTGATCCGCGCAAAGGGTCACATTCTGACACCGACAGGTATGCAGACCGTGCAGATTGTGGGGGACCGATGGGATATCCACACCGCCCCGCAAAATGCGCAGGTCGGTGTGGTTGTTATTCGTCTGAAAGAGGACGTTGCCCCCGCTTAGTCCTCGAAGACGGCCATGCCGAGCCATTCTGCAATGAGCGCGGGCGTTTTCTCGCCCTCGATCTCTATCGTCAGAAGGTTCTCGCGCAGCATGTTTGTCGGCCCTTTTGCTGTTGCCTTTTGTAGGGTGAAGCGACCGCGCAAGCGGCTTCCTGCAAGAACAGGTTTCAGAAAGCGCAGCTTGTTCATGCCATAGTTGATGCCCATCACCTGACCGGGCAGCATGTTAAAGCAGTCATAGGCAAAGCGGCTGCCAAGCGAGAGTGTCAGAAACCCGTGGGCAATTGCGCCCCCAAAGGTGGTCTCGGCGGCGGCGCGTTTGGGATCAATGTGAATCCACTGCTCGTCATGGGTGACGGTGGCGAATTGGTCGATCATCGCCTGATCCACCATGATCCAGTTGGAGACACCGACTTCGGTGCCGATTTGTGTTTGCGCCTCTTCTAGCGCGGTATCGCGTGCAGACATATTCGTGCCTCCTCAGGATGGGTCAGCGGACACACGCACCATGCGCTTGCCCTTGTTGTCGCCGTTGAGCAGACCGATCAACGCTTGGGGAGCATTCTCGAGACCCTCAACAATGTCTTCGGTGACTTTGAGCTGTCCACGTTCCATCATCCCCTGCATGGCACGCACGGCGGTCGCGTCGTTATGCGCCCAGTCCATGACGATGAACCCTTCCATGCGCAGACGCTTTACCACAATCGCACCGGGTAGGTTGCGTGGACCGCTGGGGGATGTGCTCTCATACTGGCTGATTGCACCACAGCACACGACGCGTCCACGCTCGTTCATCAGGTTGAGCGCGGTCTCTAGGATCACACCACCGACATTGTCGAAATACACGTCGACACCTTCAGGGCAGGCCGCACGGATTGCTTTGAACAGGCCTTCGGCGCGGTAATCGATACACGCGTCAAAACCGAATTGATCCATGACCCAATCGCATTTTTCTTTGCCGCCTGCGATGCCCACAACGCGGCAGCCGAGGGATTTTGCAATCTGGCCGACATAGCCACCAACGGAACCTGCGGCCGCAGAAACCAGAACTGTTTCACCTGGTTGAGGTTGGCCTACGGACATCAGGCCGTGATAGGCAGTTTTTCCTGCGATGCCAAAAACGGACATAAGATGTGACAGCGTTGGTACTTTGGGCAGCTTTTGAACCTTATGGCTCGGCATGGTGACATAGTCTGACCATGTCGCCTCCGCGGCGACGATATCGCCAACTGCCAGTTTTGGAGAGTTCGACTGCGCCACTTCGCAGATTGCGTAGGTTGGCATCGGATCGCCTGCGTTCACAGCGGCGCGGTAAGTGGCGCCTTGCATCCACGTGCGGTTGGCAGCGTCGATGGACATCAGGATCACGCGCAGCAGCACTTCGCCCTCGGCAGGCGTTGGCATTGTGGTCTCGGTCATTTTGAAATTGTCGGGCGCTAGCGCCCCTTTTGGCAATTTGGCAAAGACGATCTGGCGGTTTGTCATGTTTTAGTCCTTACTTGGGGGGGATTGATTTGAAAGGGATGATGATGAGCAACGAGGCACGGCAACACAAATTTGTTCTGCAACCCAACGCCTGTGAGTTGGTGTTGATCCGTCACGGCGAGACGCAGGCTGCAATCCGTGGGGAGAGCTTTCCAATGATCGACGGGCAGGGTGATCCAGCGCTGCGTCCTGAAGGTGAGGCGCAAGCTGTCGCGGTGGCAGAGCGCCTTCGTCATGAGACGATAGCGGCGATTTATGTAACCACGATGCAACGTACCCATCAGACTGCTGCCCCGTTGGCTGCCGCACTTGGCTTGGAACCGAACGTTGAGGCGGATCTGCGCGAAGTGTCTCTTGGTGATTGGGACGGCGGCGAGTTTCGGTTTCGGGCTGCCGAGAATGACCCCGTGTTTCTGCGCGCCCGTGAAAAGGAATGTTGGGGAGAGTTGCCGGGGGCCGAGACGTTTGTCGCATTGCAAACGCGTGTCATGCGCGGATTGAACTGTATTGCGGGGGCGCATGCGGGAGAGAGAGTGGCGGTGGTCGTGCACGGTGGCGTTGTTGGTGCTGCGCTGGCAGGTGTCACGGGATCTCGCAACTTTGGCTTTAATGGCGCGGACAACGGTTCGATCAGCCGCGTAGTCATTGGCCCTGAAGGGATGATCCTGCGCGGGTTCAACGACGTGGCGCACCTCTGAGATGCGCCACGTCTTATCTGTATCAGAAATCGACACAGTCTCTAATCAACGTCCAAAACGACTTTGCCTTGCACTTTGCGGTCCATCATCAAATTGAGGGCATCTGCAGCGTTCTCCAGTGGGAAGCGGGCGGAAATGCGCGGTTTGATCTGGCCGTCTTTGTACATACGGAAGAGGTCAGCCATATTCTCGGCATGCAGGTCGGGTTCGCGCAATGTGTGCGCACCCCAGAAGACACCAACGATCTGGCAGCCTTTGAGCAGTGTCAGGTTGAGCGGAATTTTCGGGATGCCAGCAGGGAAGCCCACCACAAGGAAGCGACCCTTCCATGCTAGTGCGCGCACAGCAGGTTCGGCATAGGCACCGCCCACCGCGTC
>CAWVZA010000074.1:0-12704 GCA_963934545.1 uncultured Sulfitobacter sp. | reverse complement strand
CTGGCAACTCCGAAAAGCTGGACCGTACCGACGATCCCGTGCGCATGTATCTGCGCGAAATGGGGTCTGTTGAGCTGTTGAGCCGTGAAGGCGAAATTGCGATTGCGAAACGCATCGAGGCGGGCCGCAACACGATGATTGCAGGCCTATGCGAAAGCCCGCTGACCTTTCAGGCGATTACCATCTGGCGTGACGAACTTCTGTCCGAAGATATTCTACTACGCGATGTGATCGACCTCGAGGCGACATTTGGCACGACCATGGGCGAAGAAGAGACAGCTACGCCTGTTGTTCCCGTTGCTGGTGCACCTGTTGTGAAAACCGAAGGCCAGCCAGAGCTGGACGCGGATGGCAATACGATTGTCGCAGAAGATGACGACGATGATGATGAGGACGAGCAGGCCAATATGTCGCTCGCGGCGATGGAAGCGGCACTGAAGCCTCAGGTTCTTGATGCCTTGGACGTCATTGCGGATGATTACGTCAAGCTGAGCCAGATGCAGGATAACCGTATCTCGGCCACGTTGAACGAAAATGGCTCGTTCTCTAGCAAGAACGAGGCCGCCTATCAGAAGCTGCGCTCGGAAATCGTGCTACTGGTGAATGATTTGCACCTGCACAACAACCGTATTGAAGCCTTGATTGACCAGCTTTATGGCATCAACCGCCGCATCATGCAGATCGATTCAGCTATGGTGAAGCTGGCGGATCAGGCGCGGATCAACCGCAAAGAGTTTGTGGATGCCTACCGTGGTCACGAGCTTGACCCGAACTGGATGGAGCGGATGGGCGAGAAGGCTGGTCGCGGCTGGCAGATGTTCATCGAGCGCTCCGCTGATAAAGTGGTCGAACTGCGTACGGATATGGCACAAGTGGGCCAGTACGTTGGTTTGGATATTTCTGAATTCCGCCGCATCGTGCAGCAGGTTCAGAAGGGCGAAAAAGAAGCTCGTCAGGCCAAGAAAGAAATGGTCGAAGCGAACCTGCGTCTCGTGATCTCGATTGCGAAGAAATACACCAACCGTGGCCTGCAATTCCTTGACCTTATTCAGGAAGGCAACATCGGTCTGATGAAGGCGGTTGATAAGTTCGAATATCGCCGTGGCTATAAATTCTCCACCTATGCCACATGGTGGATCCGTCAGGCGATCACACGAAGCATTGCCGACCAAGCGCGCACCATCCGTATTCCTGTGCACATGATCGAGACGATCAACAAGCTGGTCCGTACGGGTCGTCAAATGCTGCACGAGATCGGCCGTGAGCCTACGCCAGAAGAATTGGCAGAAAAGCTGCAAATGCCGCTGGAGAAAGTCCGCAAGGTGATGAAAATCGCCAAGGAGCCGATTTCGCTGGAAACGCCGATTGGCGACGAAGAAGACAGCCAGCTGGGTGACTTCATTGAGGACAAGAATGCTGTGCTGCCGCTCGACAGTGCCATTCAGGAAAACCTCAAGGAAACCACCACACGGGTATTGGCGAGCCTCACACCGCGCGAAGAGCGTGTGCTGCGTATGCGTTTCGGTATCGGCATGAACACCGATCACACGCTCGAAGAAGTCGGTCAGCAATTTAGCGTGACGCGGGAGCGTATTCGCCAGATTGAGGCCAAAGCATTGCGCAAGCTCAAGCATCCGAGCCGTTCGCGCAAGTTGCGCAGCTTCCTCGACCAGTAAACGCTTTGATTTGAGATCGAGCCCCGTTCAAGAGCTTTCTTGGGCGGGTTTTTTATGCGCTATGGACCGCTTGGTCTGCTGGTTTCGTGCCCCTCACGGGGCTTTGATTTGAATATCAGGTGTTTGCACCTATCTTTTAATTTGAGCCAAAGGAGAGCGCTATGATGCACCGAATGATACTTGCGGCTGTTGTTGCTGCTGCCTTGCCCGTTTTGGCGAGCGCCCAAACCTATCGGGCGGTAAATAATCTGAATGTTGTCCCGCTGAGCGGCTCCATCTTTGAGGTGATTGAGGCGCGCGGGGAGGGGCCGCGCGGCATTTGGTGTGCGGCGGCTGAATTTGCCGAGCGCCGTTTGGGCGCCAAGGGGCGTATTTATATTTAGGACGCCCGCGGACCTTCGCGCAGTGTGACGGGGCGGAAGTCTGTTGTCTTCACGACGAACACAGCGAACCTGACGCAGGGGCCATCGAGATCAATTTCTGTGAGTACATCGCAGGTAGGCGTCGGCCTGCCGATTGCCCACGCGATACAATTTTGTCGCGATAACTTTGAGTGGGACGATGAAATTCTGGAAAGGAATTAAGGTGCAGAAATTAATGATGTTTAGCGCTATTACACTCATTGGAATGTCCTCTGTGGCAGCATCAGCGTTTACGGCGGAGAATGGTTTGAGTGTCGAGCGAAGCGCGGGCGGCTTCACAGTAGAGGGAGGTGGCCCTTTTGGCGCACAGGGCATGTGGTGCGCCGCTGCAGATTATGCCCGCCGCGCTGTCGGCGCTTCGACGGATCAACGTCTTTATGTAACCGGCCCGTCAGGCAACCGAAACAAGGTAGCCTTCACTTTAGATATGGGTGGATTGTCGCTTACCTCAGTTAGCAGTCTAGGTGCTTCAGTTAAGCAACCTGGTGCAAACCTAAGTATTGGTCATGCATTGAGCTTTTGTGCGGATCACAAGCTTTTACGCTCAGGGAGCGGGTTATGAGGGGCGCGCTTGCTGCTATGATCGCCTGTGTCAGTGTCAGCGCTCATGCTGCGACATCGGGCGAGGAAGAGCGGTTTGTCATCAATCCGTTGGGGGGGGAGCGATTCTGAGGTGATCCGACTGCAACAGATGGGCGCAGCAGAGATGTGGTGCGCCGCTGCAAGCTATGTCGAGGTGCGGCGCAGATTGTCCGAGGCAACGCCAATTTATATTCGTAGCGCCCTTGGGCCTGCGCGCACGGCAAAAGGGCGCAAGGGGGTTGTGTTTAGTCTGAGCAAAGCGGGGCTGCCAGCTGCTGGCAAACGCAACACGCTTACTATTGGTGTTGTGGGTACGATGGTGAAATCCGCAGCGGCACGGCGATATTGCCGCGATGCCTTTACCCGCTCCACCAAGTAACGATGCGGCAATCCCCCGTATTTCAGGGCTGATGGAAGGCGCAACGACCCAGCGGCCACACCCATCATGTGGTGGTTGAAATCGGTACTACCCAAAACCTATGGGTTCGCCTATACCTGTGGATAAGTGGGGTGGTGATCCCACAATAGAGGCGGATCAGGAACAAGGGGACACAGCCAATGCGCTGCCCATTTTGCGGAAATGTAGACACACAAGTTAAAGACAGCCGACCGGCGGAGGATCATGTATCCATTCGTCGCAGACGGTTTTGCCCAGCCTGCGGCGGGCGGTTCACCACATATGAGCGCGTGCAGTTGCGCGATCTGGTGGTGATCAAGACATCTGGCAAGCGCGAGGATTTTGATCGCGACAAGCTGGAACGCTCCATCCGCATCTCGATGCAAAAGCGTCCAATCGAGCCTGAGCGCATTGATCAGATGATCAGTGGTATCGTGCGGCGGTTGGAAAGCATGGGCGAGACAGATGTTGGCTCCAAGCAGATCGGCGAGATCGTGATGGAAGCGTTGGCGCGGATTGATACCGTTGCTTATGTGCGGTTTGCGAGCGTTTACAAAAACTTCCAGCAGGCGGATGACTTTGATAAGTTTGTCCAAGAGCTGCGGCCCGACACACCGCCCGACGGCGAGAGTTGAGCGACACCCGTTACATGGCCCTCGCGCTGTCCCTTGGGCGGCGCGGGTTAGGCAACACTTGGCCCAATCCTGCGGTGGGCTGTGTTGTCGTGTCGGATGGCATGATTGCGGGGCGCGGCTGGACTGCGCCCTCGGGTCGTCCCCACGCGGAGACGCAGGCGCTTGCGCAGGCAGGAGATGCCGCGCGGGGTTCAGATGTATTTGTGACATTGGAGCCTTGTGCGCATCACGGCCACACGCCGCCCTGTGCGCAGGCCCTGATTGATGCGGGCGTGGCGCGGGTTGTCGTGGCGGTTGGTGACATTGATGAGCGTGTTGCGGGGCGTGGCAATGCGATGTTGCGCGATGCGGGGATCGAAGTTGTGATGGGGGTGCTGGAAGCGCAGGCGCGTCAGGACAATACCGGATTTTTTAGCCGAGTAGAGCAGGGGCGTCCGATGGTGACGCTCAAGCTGGCGTCATCATTTGATGGGCGCATTGCGACGGCCACTGGAGAGAGCCAGTGGATCACCCAAGGCGGTGCACGGCGTTTGGTGCATGGCATGCGTGCCAGCCATGATGCAGTGATGGTGGGCGGTGGTACTGTGCGCGCCGATGATCCCACGCTTAATGTGCGCGATATGGGCGTGGTGCGACAGCCTGCACGCGTTGTGGTGTCGCGGCGCTTGGATATTCCGCTGACAGGAAAGCTGGCCCAGACGGCGAGTGAAGTACCGCTGATCTTGTGTCATGGGGCGGATGCGCCTGAGACGCTGGTGGATGCGTGGCGTGGGATGGGGGCAGTGCTGCTGCCCTGTCGCGCGGCGGGTGGTCAGTTGGATATGGGCGATGTGTTGCAACAATTAGGGGCGCATGGGCTGACGCGGGTGTTCTCTGAGGGCGGCTCTGCGATGGCTGCGAGCTTACTGCGGGCGGATCTGGTGGATCATCTGGTTGGGTTTGCCGCTGGTGTTGTGATTGGAGCCGAAGGTCTGGCGGGGATTGGCCCAATGGGCTTGGCGCGGCTGGGCGCTGCACCGCGTTTTGATTTGATTGATACGCAGGCGGTAGGGCCAGATGTGCTGCACCGCTGGGTGCGGAAACGCGGCTAGCTATTTGCGCCAGATGTGCGCGTAGCGGGCGAATACTCTTTGCAGTTTTGAAGTGATGCGGTTTGTGTGGCTGGGCGCTGGCACATCGTGTTTGCTGAGCCGCAGGACGGCGACCTCTGCGGGGCAGGGCTGTCCGGTCTTTGGATCATAGTAGCGCGGATAGTCGATGAGTGTGGCGTGGGCCAGTGCTTCGATTGTCGGTGTAGCGCGGCGGCGTGGCGGGACGTCCAATTTGTCTGTGGTGAGGCCCCAGCATGCATAGAATGGTGCGCCGTAGGTCGTGACGGGGATGCCGCGGATGAGGGCTTCGAAGCCCATCAGCGACGTCATTGTGTGAACTTCTTGAACCTGCGCTAGAAGGGCGGCGGGGTCGGTATTCGTGATGATTTGGGTGGCTTTTGACGGGTCAGTGAGGGCGCCATCCCGCAGTCCTGCTTCCACATCGGGGTGGGACTTATAGAGGATAATTGCGTCTGGGTGCGCTTTGCGAACGGCGTCGAGCAGCGCTTGGTTTGTGGTGATATCGCTGGTGCCTAGGCGGATGGAGGCATCATCGGCGACTTGGCCGCAAACAAGGATGGGGTGGCCTTCGGGGAGCGCTTCGGGTGGCTTGCCAGTGTTATATTTGCTTAGGCCTGCGTCTATCAGGGACCGGATCAGGCGGGCCGCACGGAACTCTTGATCGAGGCGCGGAGTGGCGCGTCGTTCGATCATTCTCTCAAGGCGCGAAGTGCGGGCGGGATCATAGTAGATGCCCAGATCATCGGTGACGAGCGAGAGGGGGGGCGTTAATGCAGCACCCAACCCGCGCGAGCGAATAAAACCGTCCTCGACGCGGGTGATGCCGCGACCACCACTGTCGATTTTGCCTGCCCATGCCATTTGCGGGCGGTCAGAGATGTCAGCGAGGTGGTCGGCGAACGTAAGCGGCGTATACGCGCCGTAGATTTCTTGTAGATGCGGGCGTTTCCATGTGCTCATGCCGACAGCGGCCCAGCCATGGCGGTCCTCGCGCCAGCTTCGCGCTTGGGCCTCGAGCGTGTCAATGACCACTTCGAGCGTGGTGAGGGTGTCGCGGTAGGGGTCGTACCAGCGCTGATAGAGGATCATTGCAGCGGCAAAGAGTTGCGCACGGGTGAGTTTGCGTTGGCGGCGCTGGACCTCGAAGGCGTCTTCAGTGAGGCCCCAGCCTGCATAGAAGGGCTGGCTAAAGACGCGGGGTTTATGGCCTGCGAATATGGCCTCGAAACCGAGACCCGATGAAACTGTGTAGACGCCAAGTGCGCCCTCAAAGAGAGTGTAGGGACTGATCGGGTCTGTGAAAAATTCGACACGCTCATTGAGGTCGCTATCGCGAAAGTAGCCTTTGCGATGGCCCGCGGCAGTTTCTGGATGGGTTTTGATCAGGATGCGCGCCCCGGGGTGCTCCTCTTGGGCGTAGTAGAGCATTTCGAGAAAGCGTGCGCGGTCGTCACCTGAGGCCGTGACGGATGCGTCGCCCTCGGTTTGGTCGACGACCACGATATAGCCTGCATCTGGGGTGGGGGTGTCCAGTGGGATGGCGGCATATTTGCTCAGGTGTGCCTCTTGCAGCCGTGCGATGCAGGTGCGGGCACGGTTCAGCAGCGCTGTGTCGTCAAGCGGGTGTGTGGCGAGCATCACTTCGAGGTCAGACGGTTTGGATGGATCGAAATGCACCGCGCGGTGATCGATGACGAGGCCAAGGGGCGGCTCACCATTGCGGCCGGGGAAGAGGGAGTGCAGCAGGGCATCCTCTACGCGGACGATAGGGGCATCACGGGCTTGCGCCACGCCTTCCCCGCGGTGGGCTGTGGGGGAGTTGCCCCATACGGCCACGGCATCGCCGTCCTCAGAGGGCAACCCCACGTGGATGGAGTGCCCCGAGAGTTGGAGGATACGACGAATGCGGCCTTGGGTCAGAAAACAACCGTTATACACAAAAAGCCGCCGGTCCTTTTCAGAACCGACGGCGGTATTGTTGTATGTCTCTGGTCCTAGGCCCATCGCCTTAGCTTAGGGGCTGGTCAGCGAGGTGATGCTGGCCGCAGAGCTTGCTGTGCCTGTGACCGCGGTGAGAATTTTGGTCCACTGCGTGAACGGTGCCTCGGTCACATAGAGCGTATCGCCATCACGGGTCACAAAGTCACGGGCCATGGACATGCCATTTGGCTCTGTCAGGTTGAGGACATAGACCAAACGCTGTGCGCCCTCCAAATCGTTGCGGCCCAACACTTGCTCGGCCACTTCTTCAGGCTCGTTGCGCAGCACAAAGACGCCTGTCGGGTCGGCAGAGGCGGCAAGAAGACCGCCCACTTGGGCAATCGCTTCAATGGCCGAGAGGTTTTGCGTCTCGAAAGGAACGCGGGCCTGAGAACCCGTTGCACCAAGAGCGGTGAAGGAGCGCGTGTCCTGCTCTTCGAGAATTTTGTCGCCGCCGCGCAGGGCGATGTCGAGTTCTGGATGCTTATAGAGATCTTCAAACCAGATTTTGCCGCGTGCTTTGCCACGGATCATTGTGACCTGTGCGATTTCTGGTGCGATCGTGATGCCGCCGGAGCGGGCCAGCATCGTGGCGAGTGAACGGGTAGGGCGCTCAATGGGGTAGACCCCTTGGCCGCCGACAGCACCGACAAGTGATACGGTCGAACCGTCACCCGCAGCGCGGCGCACTTCGACCTGTGGGTCGGGCGTTTGATTGGCTAGTTTGGCTGTGATGATGCGGCGGATCGCTTCGGGGGAGTTGCCCGCTGCTTTTATCCGGCCTGCATAAGGGATGAAGATGAAGCCTGCACTGTCGACTTGGACTTCTTCAAGTGTGGCGGGCGCACCTTCGGTGCCAAGCAAGCTATCGTCGACGTTCTCGTATACAGTGATGCCAAGGACGTCACCCGCACGGATCGTATCAGAGCCAAGCGTGCTTGCATTCTTGAACGCGCTGGAAAAACCAAGTGCTGGCACCACAGCAGTGGCGCGGGTCACACGGTCATTCACGGCAACAACAAACGCATCGCCTTCGCGCTGCATGGAGCCTGCAAAAATCTATTTCTTATTCGGGCCTTCCTGCGGCAATCCGTAAGAGGCGAGCACGGCACAAGCCGCAACTGCTGCGATGGGACGGACCCACCGGTTTCTAAGGGTTTTCACTGCCCGGTCTCCTCGACCTGTGTTCTGCCTCAAATCGCAGATTGTTTCGACGTATTACCGCTGAACGTAGCGGAGTTGTTTCGCAAAAGCTACCAAAGCAGGCGGAGAAGGCGCGTTGACGACGGAAATGTGTGGCATTGCTGCCGCGATAGGGGGCTAAGTTTGCCAAGCACCACAAGGGGTTGTGGTCCCTAGTTCACAAGCCGTAACTGCTGGCGCGGGGGAGTGGCGCCTGAATCAAGTGCTTCATAGGGGTCATCAGGGCCAAGCATCATGTCCACGACCTGTCGCATCAGCTGACGGCGACCGCGTGCAGAATAAAATCCGCCCGGAAGCTGGCTCGTCTCCAGCAAGTAGCGGCGAAAATCTTTGTAGGCTTTGTTGTCGGGGCGTGTTGCGGTCTGGAAGAACTCCGGCAGCGGCTGCTCCGAGACAAACTCGGGCTTGGCATAGACTGCGCGGCCGAAGACTTTTAATGGGATGCCGCGCCACAAGACTTGTTGGCCTGCGGTGGAGTTTACAGTGACGGCAGTGCACGCGTCATTCAGAAGCTGGGCCAATTTGCCGCCACGCACGAAGTGTACGCGTTTGCTCACACCGTGCAACTTTGCCAGACGCCTTATGTCGCGGCGCACAGGCATGCGACCATCTTCCAACGGGTGCGCTTTTACAACGAGGTGGTGATGATGCGGCGCGCCTTTGGCAAAGCCTGTGATCACTTCGTCGAGAAAGTCGGTCATAGTGTCGAAAGGTGAGTACATCTGGAACGAGCTGTCGTGCTCTAGCTGTAAAAGGGCCAAGTGATAGGGGAAGCCGCTCAAGCGGATGCGCATGGTGGCAAGCCGCTGCTCAATCGCTTGGATCGGCATGAGCAGCAGGCGTTTCAGATAGAGGGCGAATTCAGCAGTGACGGGCAAGTCGCGGTGCGGGCGGAAATTGCGGTAGTCGCCATTCCTGAAAATCACAAACCAATGATAAAGTGCGCCATAGAATACGTGCTGGCGCATGTCGCCCCAGTGACCGGGGGCAGGGGCGCCTCCATGTCGGACTTGGCGAGCGCCTTTTGCATGTCTTCGATGCTCATATCCATGAGGCGGGAGTTGCCGTTGGTGCCGCCACGCTCATAGGTCACCCAATAGGGGCGCATGTAGCCTTCTTCGAACACATGCACGGTGAGGCCGCGCGCGCGGGCTTCCTCAACAGCACTGGCATGGATTGGACGGGTATCGCCATAGAGCACGATGTCGGTAACGGATTTCTCGTCGAGCAGGGATTTGAAGGTGTCAGGCCATGCATCGGCAGAACCGCGGTAAGGGATGTAGGTGCGCGGATGGAACCAAAAGGCGCGGTCGCCTGCGTTAAAGTCGACACGCCACACGTCTGCTCCTGCCGTGCGGAGCATTTTGCCCAGACGGTTAAAGAAGGGACCATGTGGCCCTTGCAGGAACAAGAATACCCGTTTGTCGGGCGTGTGCGGTGCCATGATGGGCTTTCTTTGGTTGCTCTTCACACTAATTAGATCCAAAAGATTGACGAAACTATGGCCGATGGCCTGCTCCACAGATTTAACTGAGAGGACCTGCGATGTTCACGGGGATTATCACCGATATCGGCACTGTAACCGAATTGACGCAAGAGGGCGACCTGCGGGCGCGGATCACAATGGCGTATGAGACGGGCGGCATTGATATGGGCGCGTCGATTGCCAGTGATGGTGTGTGCCTGACGGTCGTCGACCTTGGGTCTGACTGGTACGAAGTGCAGGTCAGCCGCGAGACAGTGGATATGACGAACCTCGGCGACTGGAAGCAGGGGCAGCGCGTGAACCTTGAGCGGGCGTTGCGTGTGGGCGACGAGTTGGGCGGCCATATTGTATCGGGCCATGTAGACGGTATGGCGGAAGTGGTCGCAATGCGCGATGAGGGCGACAGCACGCGGGTGACATTGCGCGCACCTGAGGCATTGGCGCGGTTTATTGCGCCCAAAGGCTCTGTTGCGTTGAACGGAACGTCGCTCACGGTGAACGAAGTGGATGGCTGTGATTTCGGTATCAACTTTATACCTCATACAAAAGCGTCGACCAACTGGGGTGATACTGCTGTTGGCGACCGTGTGAACCTCGAGATTGATACGCTGGCGCGCTATGTGGCGCGGCTGGCGGAGATGTCCTGAGGGTTTGTGACGCAGCGGTTGCGCTGGTCTCGGCTGATGCGCTGGGCTACTCTTACGACTGAAATAAAAGGATCCTCGCATGAGTTTTGAGACACCCGGACCGGTTGAGGCTGAACTGGCCAATGCGATATCGCCCATTGAAGATGTGATTGCCGCGTGCCGCGCAGGCGAGATGTATATTCTGGTGGACCATGAGGACCGCGAGAATGAAGGCGATTTTATCATTGCGGCAGAGCATGCAGACGCAACAGCGATTAACTTTATGGCGACCCATGGGCGCGGGCTGATCTGTCTTCCGATGACGCAGGCGCGGGTGGATACACTTGAGCTGCCGATGATGGCGACGAACAACTCGTCGCGCCACGAGACAGCGTTTACCGTGAGCATCGAGGCGCGTGAGGGTGTGACCACAGGCATCTCGGCGGGCGACCGTGCTCTGACCGTAGCTGTGGCGATTGATGACAAGAACGGTGCAACCGATATCGCGACACCGGGTCATGTGTTTCCTCTGCGTGCGCGCGACGGTGGCGTGCTGGTGCGGGCTGGGCATACGGAAGCCTCTGTCGATATCAGCCGTTTGGCTGGCAAAGCGCCTGCGGCCGTGATTTGCGAAATTATGAAAGCGGACGGCACAATGGCGCGTCTGCCTGATCTTGTGACCATTGCCAGTGAGCATGGTATGAAGATTGGCACAATCAGTGATCTGATCGCCTACCGCAACAAGCACGACAATATGCTGGTGCAGCGCGATGACCGTACAGTGAATTCCGCCTATGGCGACGACTGGCGCATGCGGGTGTTTCAGGACCAGATTTCAGAAACGGACCATGTGTTGCTCACCAAGGGTGATGTTGACGATGGTGCGCCTGTGTTGACACGGACACATGCGTTGAACGCCTTGGAAGACGTTCTGGGCCTTGGGACCAGTGCGCCGGATGAGCTGCCACGCGCGATGAAGCTGATTGCGGAAGAAGGACGCGGTGCGGTGCTTTTGCTGCGTGAGCCGAACCCGCGGCTGCGCTTGGACGATGATGACGAGGCACCGCGCACGATTAAGCGGACAGGCCTAGGGGCGCAGATGTTAGCCTCCGTAGGCGTGCATGAGCTTGTTTTGCTGACGGATAATCCGCAAACGAAATATACAGGTCTAGAGGCCTATAACCTCAAGATCGTGGGCAGCCGCCCGATCACCAAGGAGTAAGACCCATGGCCGCATCATTAGAGCATACTGTATTGCCTGCGCCTGAATTTGACGCATCCGTGAAGGTGCTGATTGTGGTGTCACCCTATTATAGTGACATTGCGGCCGGATTGCTGACGGGGGCCAAGGCCGCGCTAGAAGCAGCAAATGCCACCTATGATGTGGTCGAGATGCCAGGCGCGTTGGAGATACCAACAGCGATTGGGATATCCGACCGTCGTAGCAATTTTGACGGGTTTGTAGCACTTGGCTGTGTGATCCGTGGTGAGACCACGCATTATGAGACAGTGTGCAATGACAGCTCTCGTGCGCTGCAGCTGCTGGGGCTTCAGGGTCTGTGCATCGGTAATGGTATTTTGACAGTTGAGAATAAAGCGCAGGCGGACGTGCGCGCCGACCCTGAGGGCCAGAACAAAGGGGGTGGGGCTGCATTGGCGGCCTTGCATCTTGTCGCACTGGCTCGTAAGTGGTCCTCCACACCATCGGGCATCGGGTTCAAGCCAAAGGGCGATGATACGTTGATGGCCGGCACACTGGATGGAAACACCACCGCATGACTGCTTCACGCACCGATAACATGACTGGCAATATGAAGCGCAAGATGCGCTCGGCGGCGCGGCTTTATGCTGTGCAGGCCTTGTTTCAGATGGAACATTCCAATCTGACGATTGATAAGGTGCGGATTGAGTTCCTTGACCACCGTTTTGGTGAGTTCATGGATGGGGAAGAAATGCTTGAGGGCGATGAAGCCCATTTCACGCGTGTCCTTGAGGATGCAGTGAACCATCAGGCAGTGATTGATCAGATGACTGACCGTGCATTGGTGGCAAAATGGCCTATTGGGCGGATTGACCCTACGATGCGTGGCCTGTTTCGGGCTGCTGGCGCAGAATTTCGCGATGAGGCGACACCGCCAAAAGTAGTGATTTCAGAATACCTTGAGCTTGCAGCCGCTTTCTTTCCCGAAGGGAAAGAGGCGCGTTTTGTGAATGCCGTACTGGACCATATGGCCCGCGAAGCGCGGCCCGAAGCATTTTAAGCTTCCTCGGCTGAAAAACCGGTTTCTTTTAACGTATGTAAAATAGTGCGGCTGGACAGTGTTCAGACGGCATACATTTTCTGTGGTTTCACAACTATTTTGTGGTTGGAAATTTCAATGTTAATGCTTCGTTAAGGTTTACTGTGCGTTTGTGCAGATTTTCCTGCGAATGAAGTGGCTGCTGGGCCAGAGTAGACACGAAGAACGCGAACTTAGATGCTTTGATACCCGAAGTGTTTCTTGTAGATTTCAACGTAACTTTCCTTACCTAACGTCAGTTATAGTTGGATAGATCAACTTTTGCCTAGTTCTCAGTGTTGTCGG
>CAWVZA010000073.1:0-12771 GCA_963934545.1 uncultured Sulfitobacter sp. | reverse complement strand
AATCCGTCTGGGGTAAGGGGTAGTCCGGCCGAAGGAAGATTTGTGCAACAAAGCCGTGCGACGGGCACGATTCAGATCGAAGTTGCGCAAATTTCGACTTCTTACGGGGTAGGATTGTTCCGGCAGGTCGAGATCGCGTCATCGTGAGAAGAGTAGGATTAATGGACCTGTACCATGCCGCGCGTGCGGTACAGGCCGAGCCATTACAAGAACGTGAGGCCGCTTGCCAAAAGTTGATGTGGCAGGCGCATGTCGCAGATAAGCACCTAAAGAAGTTGAAAAAAAGTCATCCACTTTGGGGTGATGGGAGTTTGCGCAGCGCTGCATTGCTGAGTTTTGAAGATGTGGAAAACGAAATGATGACGCCTGATTTACTTGCCTGCTTTGCAGTTGTTGTAGAGGTTTTGTTGCAAAAGCATCTGGCGATTGATGACTGACGATGTGATGTACGGGTTTGCACTTTACTGAACTGTGCTAAATAGGTGGGACAGTCAGAACAAGGAGCCGCACCAATGGCCAACCCTCAAAGCAAAATAGCGTCCGTCGATCCTGTCTGGGACCAGATTAAACGCGATGCCCTAAAAGCGGTTGCCGAGGAGCCGCTTATCGGGGGGTTCGTGCATGCCACAATCCTGCACCATGCCTCCATTGAAAAAGCGCTGTCGTACCGTGTCGCGGCAAAGCTGGCCTCCAACGAAATGTCTATGATGGTCGTGCGGGAAGTGGTCGATCAGGCCTATGCCGATGAACCTGGCCTTGTTGAGGCTGCGCGGGCTGATCTGGTGGCGATTTTTGACCGCGATCCTGCGTGTCATCGTCTGCTGCAGCCGATTTTGTATTTTAAAGGATACCAAGCCGTTCAAGCCTACCGTGTGGGGCATTACTTATGGAGTAAAGGCCAACGCGATCTTGCATATTTCTTTCAAATGCGAATTTCAGAGATTTTTGGTGTGGATATCCACCCCGGTGCACGTATTGGCAAAGGGATCATGATCGACCATGCCCACTCGATTGTTATTGGTGAAACGGCAGTTGTGGGCGACAATGTCTCTATGCTGCACTCCGTTACACTGGGCGGGACTGGTAAAGAGGAAGAGGATCGGCACCCGAAGATTGGCGATGGTGTTCTGATCGGCGCAGGAGCCAAAGTTTTGGGGAATATAAAGATTGGTCATTGCAGCAGGATTGCAGCGGGATCGGTTGTTTTAGAAGAAGTTCCGCCATGTAAAACTGTTGCAGGCATTCCTGCGCGGATTATGGGCGAAGCTGGTTGTGATCAGCCGTCAATCTCCATGAACCATATGTTGGGTCCATGGGACGAATAATTCATCGCTATTTGTAAACTACGAGAAAAACTAAAAAAGCCGGAGCATGCCCCGGCTTTTTCCTTGTTCTGAGGTCGAATGAAGCTCGCCCTTAGGCAAGCATTGTTATTGGCGCTTCAAGATTTGCCTTTATCGCGTTGAGCAATTCTGCGCCCAAGGCACCGTCGATGACGCGGTGGTCGACCGACAAAGTCACTGACATCACTGTCGCAATTCCGAGCTCACCATCTGTGTTCACGACAGGCTTTTTCGTACCAGCACCAACAGCGAGGATTGCACCGTGGGGCGGATTGATGACCGCATCAAAGTTGTCGATGCCGAACATCCCAAGGTTTGATATGGCAAAGCTGCCGCCCTGATATTCGTGAGGGGCCAGTTTGCGGTCACGTGCACGCGCGGCGAGGTCTTTCATCTCGGCACTTAGCGCAGACAGCGATTTCATCTCGGCATCTTTGAGAACAGGCGTAAAGAGCCCTCCCTCAATTGCGACTGCGACTGCCACATCAGACGGTTTGAGTTTGAACACTTTATCGCCTGCCCAGACCGCATTGGCATCAGGCACTTCCTGCAAGGCCAAAGCGCAGGCTTTGATGATAAAATCATTGACCGACAGCTTCACGCCACGCGGTTCAAGCTGCTTGTTGAGTTGGGCGCGGAACGCCATGAGCGCATCAAGCTGGATGTCGCGGCGCAGATAGAAATGCGGTACGGTCTGCTTTGCTTCGGTGAGGCGAGCGGCGATCGTTTTGCGCATGCCATTGAGGGTGATTTCCTCGTGTTCGCGGTCTGCATACATCTTTGCGACAGTGTCGCTTGACGGGCCTGTTGCCATTGCTGCTGGTGTGCTGGCTGTCGGTGCTGTTGCCGGCGCAGCTGCTTTTGGTGCCGCCGTTTGCGTTGCAGTTTCGACATCGGCTTTGACGATCCGACCATGTGGTCCCGAGCCTTTGATCTGCGAGAGGTCCAATCCCTTTTGGTTGGCTATGCGCCGCGCAAGTGGGGAGGCAAACAGGCGACTACTGTCTGATTTGGCTGCCGTTGGGGTAGGGGTCGCTTTAGGCGCTTCCACGGCGGCAGACGCTTGTGCTTTTGGCTCAGCAGAGGGGGCGGGTGCAGCGCTTGTCGCTCCAATATCGTCAGCGCTTTCGCCGTCTTCGAGTAGTACCGCGATTGCGGCGTTTACTTTCACGCCTTCGGTGCCTTCGGGGATCAGGATCTTGCCGATCACACCTTCGTCTACGGCCTCAAACTCCATAGTCGCTTTATCGGTTTCGATCTCGCACAGGACATCGCCGGAGGCGACTGTATCGCCCTCTTTTACCAGCCATTTGGCCAGCGTGCCTTCTTCCATAGTTGGGGAAAGGGCAGGCATCAGGATTTCTGTAGGCATAACGTCCGCTCCTTATTTGTATGTGACTTTTTTCACGGCTTCGATAACTTCCGCTGTGGTCACAAGTGCATGTTTCTCAAGATTGGCTGCATAGGGCATTGGAACATCCTTGCCTGTACAACAGGTCACTGGCGCATCAAGGTAATCAAACGCCTCCTGCATCACGACCGAGCTGATGTAGCTGCCGACGGACCCTTGGGGCCAGCCTTCTTCAACAGTGACCAAACGATTGGTTTTCATCACAGATTTGATGATCGCTGGCGTGTCCATCGGGCGCAGGGTGCGCAGGTCGATGACTTCAGCGTTGATGCCTTCTTCAGCCAATTTCTCAGCGGCTTCCAACGCATAGGTCATGCCGATGCCAAAGCTCACGATGGTCACATCGTCGCCCTCGCGCCAGATGCGTGCCTTACCAAACGGTACCGTATAGTTATCCACATCAGGCACATCGAACGAGCGGCCATAGAGGATTTCATTCTCGAGGAAGATCACAGGGTTCGGATCACGAATGGCTGTCTTCATCAGGCCTTTATAGTCAGAGGCGGAGTAAGGCATCGCCACCTTGAGGCCAGGAATTTGCATGTACCATGCTGCGTAATCCTGGCTGTGTTGAGCACCTACACGTGCGGCAGCCCCGTTGGGACCACGGAACACCATAGGCGCGCCCATCTGACCACCCGACATATAAAGTGTCTTGGCCGCAGAGTTGATAATGTGGTCAATCGCCTGCATGGCGAAGTTAAACGTCATGAACTCAACGATAGGACGCAAGCCACCAAAGGCCGCACCCGTCGCGATGCCAGCAAAGCCGTGCTCGGTAATCGGCGTATCGATCACACGCTTGGCACCAAATTCATCCAGCATCCCTTGGGAAATTTTATAGGCACCTTGGTATTCGGCAACTTCTTCACCCATGAGGAAGACCGTATCATCGCGGCGCATCTCTTCGGACATACCATCGCGCAACGCTTCACGCACAGTTTGCTGCTTAAGCTTGGTGCCTTCTGGCCAATCGGGTGTCATGTCTACCTCGGGGGCAGGGTGGGCCTTGCCCGCCGCAGGTGCCGTCTCGGAAGACTGCTCTTTGTCCGCAGGCACAGGCGCACTCGCGGGCTCCTCGTGGGCAGTTTCCATTGCAGAGGCGTCTTCGCCTTCTTCGAGCAGGATCGCGATGGTTGTGTTCACTTTCACGCCATCGGTGCCTTCTTCGATCAGGATTTTGCCGACAATACCTTCGTCAACAGCTTCGAATTCCATCGTTGCTTTGTCAGTCTCGATTTCACACATGACATCACCAGAGGAGACAGTGTCGCCCTCCTTGACCAGCCATTTGGCCAGCGTGCCTTCTTCCATGGTGGGGCTCAGGGCGGGCATAAGAATTTCAGTTGCCATGATTTAAGCCTCCAGCTCTGCATAAATATCTGTCCAAAGCTCGTCGAGATGCGGCTCGGGGCTCTCTTTGGCGAACTCGGCACTCTCGTTGACGACCGCTTTGATTTCTTTGTCGATGGCCTTGAGGTCATCCTCGGTCGCGTGTTTGCCCGTCAGGAGCATGGAGCGGATTTGTTCGATCGGGTCACGCTCGTTGCGCATCTTTTGTACTTCTTCACGGGTACGGTACTTGGCAGGGTCTGACATGGAGTGGCCACGGTAGCGATAGGTTTTGATTTCTAGAATGTAGGGGCCATTGCCTGCACGGCAGTGCGTGACAGCCTTCTCGCCAGCTGCTTTCACGGCCAGCACGTCCATACCGTCCACTTCTTCACCCTGAATACCGTAGGCGGCGCCGCGCTCCCAATAGCTGGGGGAGTGGGTGGAGCGCTGGGTCGACGTACCCATGGCATACTGGTTGTTTTCAATCACAAAAATGCAAGGCAAGTCCCAGATTTCGGCCATGTTATAGGCCTCGTAGACCTGACCTTGGTTCGCAGCACCGTCACCGAAATAGGTGAAGGTTACGTTATCATTGCCTTTGTATTTGTCCGAGAAAGCAAGCCCCGCACCAAGTGGCACCTGTGCCGCAACAATGCCGTGACCGCCATAGAAATGCTTCTCCTTGGAGAACATATGCATGGAGCCGCCTTTGCCTTTGGAATAGCCGCCTTCGCGACCCGTTAGCTCTGCCATCACACCTTTTGGGTCCATCCCGCAGGCCAGCATATGGCCATGATCGCGGTAGGAGGTGATGCGCTTGTCGCCTTCTTTGGCGGTGGCTTCCAATCCGACGACAACTGCTTCCTGACCGATGTAGAGGTGACAGAAGCCACCAATCAGGCCCATGCCGTAAAGCTGGCCTGCCTTTTCCTCGAACCGTCGGATCAGCAGCATATCACGGTAATAGGCCAGCAATTCTTCAGGTGAGACATTGGACGGAGTTGTTTTGGCACTCGGCTTTTTGGCAGCCATAAAGGCGATCCTCCCTTAAGCGCCAGACAGGCGGCGCAAAATATAGTTTAACGTTAAACTATGTCATAGCGGATTCGATTAGGCTTGGCGAGGGGGCTTTGTGCAGGGCTGTTCTGCACCACGTGCAAAGCTGGGTTAACGGATGACAATCTCGTCTGCGCGCACCATTCCAAGGACCGAGCGTGCCTGCTCGTCCAAAAGATCAAGGTCGAGGTAATCATCGGAGAGGCGGCGAGTGAGGTTTTCCATTTGAGCCACTTCAACACGGACCGCAGCAAGATGGTCACGCATGCTGTTTGCCTCGGCCAATATTTCTGCACGGCGGAACAGGCCAAAATCGCCTTGAACAGCTGCAAACATGAAGTAAAGGCTCAGCGCAAAAGCAATCGCAAAGAAGAGTATGGGTCCGAATGCGGGTTTGCTCATGCGCTGAAGCCTAATTGGTGCCTGTAGAAACTGCCGTCTTAGCCACCTCTTATCGGGTGGTATCAACTGTATGGCACAAGCGCTTCGCAAAGGGAATCCCCTATGATTCGCAAAGGCGAAAAAACTGCAATTTAATTGTGGATAACCAGTTAACCGCTTAAAGCCGCAACACCGGGCAATGTCTTGCCCTCCATCCATTCCAAGAATGCACCACCGGCAGTCGAGATATACGTGAAATCATCCGCTACACCCGCCTGATTGAGGGCGGCAACTGTATCACCGCCACCCGCCACGGAAATCAGCACGCCGTCGCGGGTTTGCTTGGCCGCGACCTGTGCCGCCGCAACTGTCGCTGTATCGAAGGGCGCAATCTCGAAGGCTCCCATCGGGCCATTCCAGATCACAGTCTTGAGGCCCTCAATGTCTGTGCGCATCTGCTTGACCATCGCAGGCCCTGCATCCAGCACCATCTGGTCAGGCTCGAGCACCGTGTCAGGCCCCAGCAGAGCGACAGTATGCTCCGCACCTGCCTTGAATTCACGCGCGACCAATCCGTCCACAGGAAGCAGCACACGGCAGCCTGCCTTTGCGGCTTGCGCCATGATATCACGGGCAGTGTCGAGGTAGTCTTCTTCGCACAGCGACGCGCCCAGCTGCGCCCCTTGGGCCACCAGAAATGTATTCGCCATGCCACCACCAATCACCAATAGATCAAGGCGGTTCACGAGGTTTTCAAGCAGCGCGATCTTGGTCGAAACCTTGGCGCCACCCACAACAGCACCAACAGGGCGCTCGGGCTTGGAGAGGGCAGCCTCAAGTGCGGAGAGCTCGGCCTGCATCAACCGACCCGCACAGCTTGGCAACAGATGCGCCAATGCCTCCGTTGAGGCATGGGCACGGTGCGCGGCTGAGAACGCGTCATTGCAATAGACATCGCCCAGCTTGGCCAGACGCTCTGCAAATTCCGGATCGTTGGCTTCCTCACCTGGATGAAACCGAACATTTTCGATCAGGACGACATCAGCTGCGGCAACTTCAGCGGTCATCGCTTCGGCAGCCTCCAGCGTTTCGACCAAAGCAACCGACCGCATCAACGCGCGCTTGAGGGCAGGGACCACCTGCCGCAAACTCATGTTGAGGTTTACCTTCCCCTTCGGTCGTCCGAAATGCGCCAGCAGGATCGGCGTGCCGCCTTTGGACAAGATATCATGAACCGTAGGCACGATCCGTTCGATCCGCGTGGCATCAGTGACTTCAAAATTCTCGACGGGGACGTTGATATCAACCCGAACCAAAACCCTTTTGCCATGCAAATCCATGTCGTCCAGCGATTTCCAGCCCATATTCATCCGTCCTTTGCGTCTTCACTCAAACTTGAGGGTTGTTTTGCCGTTATCTCGCCTGTGGTCAATGCACCGCCTTGGCAAATGTGCCTCGGCACCATAAGTAACAGTTCAGATTTATGAAGGAGCGCCCCATGGCCGAGATCAAAGACCCAGAAAACACAATCCTGATGGAACTCAAGGGTGGCACCGTCACCATCGAGTTGTTGCCCGATGTGGCCCCCCTGCATTGCGAGCGTATGAAGACGCTGGCCCGTGCCGGTGCATACGACAACGTGGCATTCCACCGTGTCATCGACGGCTTCATGGCGCAGACTGGCGATGTCCAACACGGCAACATGGAAAAAGACTACAACCCACGTGGCGCAGGCACAGGCAGCTCCGAGCATCCTGACGTCACCGCAGAATTCTCTAAGATCCCGCACGCACGTGGCTCCTTGGGTGCTGCACGCTCCGCCAACCCGAACTCGGCCAACAGCCAATTCTTCATCAACTTCAAAGACAATGACTTCCTCAATGGTCAGTACACTGTCTACGGTCAGGTCACGTCCGGCATGGAGCACGTGGATGCGCTGACCAAAGGTGAGCCACCAGCGAACCCTGACCGCATGATCAGCGTGAAAGTCGCCGCAGATGCGTAGCCTTATCTCAGGCGGCGTCTTCGCGACACTGATCGCGGGCTCGGCGCTTGCGTCAGGTCTCCAGATTGAAGTGGCAGGCGAGGCCAATGGCACCATCACCATCGATCTGCTTGAGGATGTGGCACCGCAGCACGCCGCGCGCATGACCGAGCTGGCAAAAGCTGGTAAGTACGACGGCGTTGTCTTCCATCGTGTGATCGACGGCTTTATGGCGCAGACAGGTGACGTTCAGCATGGCACAGACCCCTCCAACCTGCGCCGCGCTGGTACAGGCGGGTCCTACATGGCCGATCTACCTGCTGAGTTCTCTGATGTGTCTTTTGATAAAGGTGTCGTTGGCATGGCGCGGTCACAAAGCCCCGATTCAGCCAACAGCCAGTTCTTTATCATGCTTGACGCAGGTCACTTCCTGAATGGTCAATACACGGTCGTTGGCCGCGTTACAGACGGCCAAGACGTGGTCGACGCGATCAAGCGCGGAACAGGCGGCGATGGCGCCATCGAAGGTACGCCCGATATGATGAAAACCGTAACTGTTATTGATTGATCTCACTTACAGTAGCTGACCTGAAAAGGGCGCCTCGCGATAAGCAGGGCGCCCTTTTTCAGTATTGGGTCAACTGAGCGTTGAAGTTAGCTACTTTCGGCCTGCAAATACACTTGCGACAAGTCGAACTGCGCACGGGCCGCGTCATTTACAAACGTGAACTGAAATCCCTCAATGTCGTCGTCTCGAAGATTCCGATCGTCGTCATTCTCAATCGCCAACAGCAGATTGCGTGATCCGGTATTGCCACCGTTCTGACAGCCAAACATCTGGTGCAGGGGCGCGTATGTGCCATCCTCATCGTCATTTGTGGTGGCTGCACGAAGCTTTTGTGCCGACCTTTTGCCCAGCGGCTCTGTGATGTGCGACAGCGCGTCATGTGCCGCGCGCCAGATCACGGTGCTTTCTTGCCCGCTTGGCACGTCAATATCGTCAAAGGGGTGAAATCCGATGTTCCAGCGCTTTAGCAGGTCTGTGGTGATGTCTCGGGCGTGATATGCCCATTCTTCCGCATAGGGCAGCGTGGAGAGGTCGGGCGTCTGCGGCATCTCGCGGGGGGCACAGTCACTGATATCGTCAGGCACATAGATCACGCGACACAATGGGGACCCATCAACGCCGTGCATGGCATGATAAGCCAGCCTTGCTGCGAAAAAGAGCAATGTACCCTGCTTGGGCATTTGGGGGAACGCGGGATTACGCGGCCATTCGGCCAGATTGATCTGGGCCAGAAAATCCATCGGCACCAAATCGGCCCCGCCAAAGCGAAACCAAGGCCAGTCAACCGTTGCAGGCAGAGTGGGCAACCCGCCCAGCCAACAGCCTGCCGCACCAGTTGCATCGGGGGTAGGGGTCTTGTCCAGAAACAGCGCGGGGCGGCGCATCTCATCCACTGCACGCTCAATCTCAGCTTGGGGCAGCGGTGCAAAGCGGGCCAGCTCACGCTCCGCATAGCGCTCGAAATTCTCGGGCGACAGTTTTTGCACGATGTATTTTAGCGGTGTCGCACTGAAACTGCGGTCCGCTAGCGGATCGCCCATTTCACTTTTGGTATCAACAAGCGGCATCAGGCGCGCATGAAAACGGGCAACCTTCTCATGGCGGTGCCGCTCCAACAAATCGCCATTCTTCCAGCTGTTGAAAAAATTGGTTATGCCGCCAGTCTAATATGTCTGCGATGCCATTGTCTCTCCACCATCTGCTCATCTGTGTGGTTTACCCAATCAATGGGAAAGCAGCATGGCGATTGCCTGGCGATTTTTTGGCGAAACGCACAAGGCGCGTGAAACAAGGCGGGTGTGACTACTTTTATCAAGCAAAAACGCCGCGAGCAGGGCTCACGGCGTTTTCAAATTTAACCTTAACCGACGTCCCTTAGGACGCTGGGTTGGACTTAGGTGGAGGTGCCGTGACCGCCTTGCCGCTTGTGTTCAGCGGATCGTCTTGACGCTGGACGGAACCTTCAAAATGCGCACCGCTTTCGATGGCGATGGTCTTGTGGATGATGTCACCCTCGACGCGTGCGGTAGATGTGAGGCGGACCTTGAGGCCGCGTACACGGCCTACGATGCGACCGTTCACCACAACATCATCGGCGATTACTTCGCCTTTGATCGTAGCGGACTCGCCGATGGTGCAAAGGTGCGCGCGGATGTCGCCCTCAACAGTGCCTTCGACTTGAATGTCACCAGTAGTCTTCATGTTGCCTGTGACATGCAGGTCCGCAGACAAGGTAGAGGCCGGTGGCTTCGCCTTTGGCGCGCTTGCCTTGAACTCATTTGACTTGGGCGCAGAGGACGGAACGGCAGGGGCCGAAGACGTCGGTGTGCTTGGTGTATCTGCGCTCGGGGCGCCATCATTGATTTTGCTCTTAGAAAACATTGTTTGCTGCCTTGATATAGATCATTGGATTGACGGCTTTCCCACCGACGCGAACTTCATAGTGTAGGTGTACGCCGGTCACGCGTCCTGAGGCACCCATATCACCAATTCTATCGCCGCGCGATACTCTTTGACCAACCTTAACGCGCATTTTTGACATATGTGCATAGCGGGTTTCGATGCCAAATTCGTGCTGGATCTTAACCAAACGTCCATATCCTGAGCCCCAACCGGCGTTGGTCACAACACCGTCCGCTGTGGCATAGAGCGGCGTGCCCAGATCTGCGGCAAAGTCGACACCGTTGTGCATACGGCGGCCACCCGTCTTTGGGTCGCGGCGGAAGCCAAATTTGGAGGTGAATCGGAATGCGTTCTTCACGGGATTCGCAAACGGCGCTTTGGACGCTGCGAGGCGGTAAAGGTTGAGGCGGTCCATCTGGCCCAACAAACGGTTGGCGCGCAGCGTATCAGCAGACGGTGCTTCGCCATGGGTGCTAAAGCTCAACGGTGTCAGCGGGCCACCTTGGCCAGAATAACCACGGCGCACAGTGTCGAGCATACGGTCGGTTGGCATGCCAGCTGCGCGGAACATGCGATCCAGCGGGGCAACCGACACGGTCATAGCTTCTTCAAGTTGGCGGAAGATGGCGTCGTTTTGCTCCTGCATGACGGCAATTTTCTGGCTCATCGCATCTGCCTCAAGCAAAGCCTGCTGCGCGTCGAGGACAACTTGGTCGCGTTCTTGCGCGGTGCGGGCGAGGGCGTCCGCCATGAAATCCATTGGTGCTGTGCTTGCGGAAATCTGAATCGAGCCTCCGCCATCCTCTTGCAGGGCAGCAACTTGATCGCGGGCCGTTTCGCGGTCTTTCATCGTATCACGCAAAGTAGATTGGATGACTTCGATACCAGTCTCGAGTTCGTTGCGACGAGTCTCGGAGGACAAAAGCTCGGATTGCATGATCGAGATCTGGGAAAGCGCCGCGTTAAATCGTTGTTGAGCAGCAAGCGCTTCTTCAGCACGGCTGTCACGTTGCGCGCTCAGATCATTGAGACGTGCTTGATAGGTGCGCTGATCACGCTTTGCTTGCTCACGGAAATTGCCGGAGCCAATGCTGTCCATCAGGATGATGGCAGTGGCGATAATCGCCCACGCAACCATCACAGAACATCCTGCAAGAGCCACGAGCTGGGTGCTGGAGCGCAAACGGATGAACCGCGTGTCATTGTCTGATTTTAAAAATACGCGGCGCTCCGGAAAATGCTTTTCCAGAAACGCATGTGTTTTAATCGCGAGCTTTGTACGCACGTCTATAGTATCCCTTTTGTCCCTAAGCGGATCGGCGTGTCCCTCACTAATCCATTGACGTCATCGCAATACCCCTTCGGAAGGGGCGCGGGCAACCCTTGTGGGTCACCAAGACGAAGCCCTGCCATTTTAACTGAAATAGTGGCAAAAATCCGCCTACTTTAGGGATTTGTCAGCGAGTGTTTAAGTGCCTGCGGCAAGTGGCCAGTAGAAATCGGGTGGAATACCTGCCTCAGCACGCTTTTCTTCGTTAAATGGCGGCTTGAGCTGACCATGAAAATACTGCTGTACCAGCGCATGAAATTTCTGGGTTGGATCAAGCTCATGGCGGCCACACAGGAAATTGAACCACTTCGAGCCATATGCGACATGATGAACTTCATCCGCATAGATGATTTCAAGCGCCTCAACAGCCTGAATTTCCTTAGCTTGCTTAAACAGCCGTATAATATTGGGTGTCACATCAAGGCCGCGCGCCTCCAGCACCATCGGCACTACTGCAAGGCGCCCCAGGAAATCTGTCGCAGTGTCCTCGGCTGCTTGCCACATTCGAGCATGGGCAGGCAAAGCGCCATAATGGCTTCCCGCCGCTTCAAGGCAATCACACATCAGATTGAAATGCTTGGATTCTTCATCGGCAACTTTGACCCAGTCATCATAATAGCCGATCGGCATATTCACGTCGTCGAACCGTGCAAGGATGTCCCAATGCAGGTCCACTGCGTTCAGCTCAATATGCGCCACGGCGTGCATTATGGCGATGCGCCCCTCGGGCGTGCCAGGTTTGCGGTGCGGTACATCACGCGGGCTTAGAAGTTCTGGTATCGCAGGGCGGGCAGGGTGCATTGGCGGATTTGCTGTTCCGATCTCCGGGTGTGACCCATCACTGCGCGCCGCACGCCATTCAGCCGCATATTTATGTGACAGGGCCGTTTTTTCGCGTCCGTCTGCTGTGCGCAAGACTGCCTCGGCCATCTGCGCGAGCGGCATCATAACGCGCGCACTGCTTCCAGCACCTCTTCGACGTGTCCGGGCACTTTTACCTTACGCCAAATATGCGCAATATTGCCGTCAGCACCTATCAGATATGTGGCCCGCTCAATCCCCATGGATTTTTTGCCGTACATATTTTTCTCAACCCAGACGCCATACGCTTCGGTCACGGTGCCTTCCTCGTCCGACAACAGCGGCACAGTAAGGTCATGCTTTGCGGTGAACTTGTCGTGCTTTGCCATCGTGTCACGCGACAGACCAAATACCTTTGCACCTGCTGCCTCGAATGTTGCCAGATGTTCGGAAAAGCCGATGCTTTCTTTGGTACATCCCGGTGTGTCGTCGCGGGGATAAAAGAATAGAATAACGGGGCTACCTTGCAGCGCGCTCAGCGTTACTTTGTCCCCGCCCGTCACTGGCAGCGTAAAGTCAGGGGCAGTTTGCGAAATCTCGGGCATGTCATAACTCTCTTGTGTATGTTGCGTGGTCTTGGAGTGCGCACAGACCTCTGTC
>CAWVZA010000072.1:0-13027 GCA_963934545.1 uncultured Sulfitobacter sp. | reverse complement strand
GCGCAGATCAATCGAGAGTGCGGATTGATCCTCGTCAAACAGAACTGCGATAGCGCCTTCGCCCTGTCCATCGCGGTTGGGAAAACCCGCTTGTCCATAGCCGTTGAGAACACTCACACCCATGAATCTCACGACAGAAAGGTTCTGTCCCTGCGCTCCTGCCAAGAGGGTCAGCGGGGAATAAGCGGGGCCCTCAACAGCATCATGTGCGCCAGTTGTCTTGAGGGTCTGGCCTGCAAAGCGTTCGCCAAAACGTGCACCAGCAAGAGCCAGCACACCGTTAATTGGGTGGCCTGGGCCAAAGCCTGACCGAGTATCAGTAAAATTTATGATTTCGGGGAGCACTAAGCTCTCTGGATCCACGAGACAAACCTTTGCACCGCAAGCGAGTACGGGCAGGGGCATAAGGGCGAGGATCGCAGCGGCCAGATGTCGCATGGTACCACTATAGCATAGTTTAGCCGTTGTAGCCCTCAATAATTACAAGGCTGCCATCAGAGACTGTCATGCGGATGTCTTTGGCGCTCTGGTAGCTGGGGCTTTCATAGCAGGCGACGGCGTCTGCGTAGCTGGGGAATTCTACGATGACTGTGCGGGCATGGGCGGTGCCTTCGCGGACCTGCTGTGTCCCGCCGCGAACCAAGAATTTAGCGCCATAGTCGGCAAAAGGTTTGGCATTTGCGGCACGGTATTTTTCATAGACTGCCGCATCGCGCACATCCATGTTCCCGATCCAATATCCCTTTGGTGCCATTGTGTAATCTCCCCCGAATTTATCGCGTTCCTAGCGCAATTTGGCGTAATCTTTTGCCAGCCGTTTGGCCTCATCCGCCAAACCGTAGGGCGGGTTTAGCACAAACATGCCCGAACCTACCATCCCGTGACCGGGACGGGCGGGGGGGAAGCGGACCTCGTGGCGCAGCGCACCTGCGAATTGGGTGCTGAGTGCTTCCAACATCGGCTCGTGCGCGCGGCTGGTCAGCAGGGGATACCACAGGGCGATAATGCCGACGTTCCACGCGCGGTGTAACTTGGCTATGTGGCGGAAGATATTAATGTAATCTTCCTTTATCTCATAGCTGGGGTCGATCAAAAGCATGCCACGGCGGGGCATTGGAGGGCAAAGCGCAAAGGCCGTCTCAAAACCGTCGCGCAGATGAATTTTTGCGCCTGTGGGGGACATGGCAAGCTCTAGGGCGGCATGTTCACGCGGGTGCAGCTCCGCCAGATGGATCGTATCCATGGGGCGCAGCAAATGCGCTGCGATGAGAGGCGAGCCGGGGTAGGCGTTGGGGCCGTCCTCAGCCTTAACGCGATCCAGTACGCGGGCATAGGGGTGCTCAGTGTTAAACCATTTGCGCGCTTGGGAAATACCTGCCGCAGCCTCGCCCGTTTTGAGGGCTTCTTCGGCTTGCAGGTCATAGAGTGCACGGCCAGCGTGGGTTTCTATGTAAGTAAGCGGTTTATCCTTAGCCGTGAGATAGTCGAGCATCCACGCGAGTAGGGCGTGTTTGTGGACGTCGGCCAGATTTCCAGCGTGATATATATGTTGATAACTG
The DNA here is from genome assembly GCA_963934545.1 of uncultured Sulfitobacter sp. Taxonomy (GTDB): domain Bacteria; phylum Pseudomonadota; class Alphaproteobacteria; order Rhodobacterales; family Rhodobacteraceae; genus Sulfitobacter. The sequence continues at coordinate 11,468 of CAWVZA010000072.1, read as the reverse complement.
AGCATGGGAGCGGTGTAGCGATTCGGAGCGTACGCGCAACGGCTAATCAAGCAAGTGTACCTGATGCGCGACAAGAGCGTTAGCGCGGTAGCACAGTGAGCTTGCCGAGAGCGCGAAGTTTTTTGGACTGCGGTTGATCCGCGGTGTGGTGGTATGTCAAACAGGCTCTGACTTTGGCGCTTGCTTAAATCCTATAGGGAACAAATGGAATGATTGCTTATGTCACGGTTGGTGCCGGCGATATTGCGGCTACAAAACGGTTTTACACCGCGTTCCTTCCTGCGCTTGGCTATGGGTTGGAGGAAGGGGCAGAGGGGTTGAGCTTTGCTTTGACCGTTGTTGCGGGGCAGTCACCTTTATTGCCTGATTTTTACGTGAAGCCCACGTTTGACGGGGCCGCTGCCTCTGCTGGGAATGGCTCTATGGTTGCGTTTGAGGCCACCTGTCAGAGCCAAGTGCGCGATCTGCATGCAGCAGCGCTCATTGCGGAGGGACATGATGAAGGGCAACCGGGGTTCCGAGCGTCCTATGGACCGCAGTTCTACGTAAGCTATCTGCGCGACCCTCAAGGCAACAAGATCGCATTGTTTTCTTGCAATCCAAATGAGCTAGGCGGGACGGGTAAAGCGTTTCAAAGCGAAGTGGGAACAGGGTAGCTTGTCCCGTTCAACGGATGTTTCCGCGAAGTGCATTTATGTTTTCCAGATGGGCCAAGCGGTCTTGTGCTGGTATGAAGCTCTGCTTTGAAAATCCATCCTGCTTGCGTCGTTGTAGGACTTTGGTCTGGTTTGGCACTTCCGCAAGTGTGTTTGGACACTGAAGAATGGAACGGTTTGGCCAACCGGACCATATTATCTGAATTTCAGCGATCTTCTTGTCTGGCGTTTGAGGGCTACACCAAATGGTGATGCAGCTGTGATTTGCGATAACCCCTGATCAGGGCATAGTGAGATCAGCAGGGCGCATTTTGCGTCAAGTGCGAGGGGGGATGGATATGGTAAGTCAATTGAGTGCGCGTGGACTGTCGTTTTTATGGGTAATCGCTATGAGTTTTGCAGCTTTGATGGCGACTCAGAGTTTGGATGCTCAAGAGGTCAAAGTGCCTCGTGTCTATGTGACAGAAGAATTTGGCACGCCACCTGCTGTCCCAACCGGCAACTTCTCAACGCAGATGAGTATGGCTGTGCAAACCGCGATCGTAGATGCGATGCAGCAATCACAATGGGGGGCAGATCAGGAAATCGCATTGGACAGAATTGCGGATTCGAACGATCCCCGAGTGGTCTGGATCATCGCGGATCTGATGCGGTTCACTTCTGGTCAACAACTTAACGCCAGCTTGACCGATGCTGCGTCAAAATTGCTGGGCAAACGGATAGAGTATAGGGATGCGTGGGGTGGTGTGACGGATCATCTGATCGCATGGGATATTCCTGCGCCGCCGAATTACCTACCAGTGAAGCGCGCAATTTTTACAAGTGTTGTGCCACAGTGGGAGAGCTTGTTTGTCGAGGGCGATATCGATTGGCGGCATGTCTCGTGGGGTGGTGTTCCGCTTGATGAGCGCGCATTTGACCGCACAGATGCGCGCTGTAATTGCATCCCTGCCGCCGATAACCCCGAGGTGAGCAGCGCACAGGATGCAACATGGTTGAGCGACGATGCAACGGTCTTTGGAGTGGAAGTGAACGGAGAATACCGCGCGTATCCCCGCAGGATCATGGAAGTCCGCGAAATGATCAACGACACGCTTGGAGGGCGTGATCTGGGTATTCCCTATTGCACGTTGTGCGGCGCGGCGCAGGCTTATTTCACGGATCAGTTACCAGCGAGTTTTAAACGTCCCGTGCTGCGGACATCGGGTCTATTGATCCGCTCGAACAAAGTGATGTTTGATGTCGTGACCTATTCAATCTTTGACACATTTCTAGGCACTGCAGTCACGGGGCCGCTGGCGGAGCTTGATCTGACTTTGAAACAAGCGACGGTCATCACAACAGATTGGGGAACATGGAAGCGCGCCCATCCAACGACCACTGTGCTGGTAAAAGCCTTGGCTCTGGGGCGCGATTTCGATTTCCGAAACAACCGCGATGCGAATGGGCCGATCTTTCCCATCGGGGACGTCGATCCACGCTTACCCGTTCAAGAGGATATCATCGGGGCAATTTCTGCTTCGGGGAAGCCCGTGGCCTTTCAACGGACCAAGGCATTTGTTGCCCTATAAAAGGGCAAAAAAATTACATTCTAGAATGTACGAATCGAGCTGGATGCAGGTGGTATTCGGGCGGTCAACATGGATGGCAGTGACCTTGGAAGTCATCAGGCATTTTGGTTTGCGTGGTCACAGGTTCACCCCGACACGGCCGTTTGGCCCGAGGGGTAGTGTGGTTTCCCTGCGCATACCCAGTGCAGGGAAGTCCTTTAGACCAGTCGCGACATGTCTTTTGCGGCCTGCACAAACCCTTTGAACAAGGGGTGCGGATTGAACGGTTTTGACTTCAGCTCGGGGTGGAACTGCACACCGATGAACCAAGGGTGGTCTGACCATTCTACGATCTCGGGGAGTTTGCCGTCAGGTGACATGCCAGAGAATGTCATGCCTGCTTTTTCCAGCTGCTCGCGGTAGGCGATATCGACCTCATAGCGGTGGCGGTGACGCTCATCGATGGACGTAGTGCCGTAGACTTCGGCGACCTTGGAACCTTCTTTGAGGGTCGCGTCATAAGCACCGAGGCGCATGGTGGCGCCTTTGTCACCGCCGACTTTACGCTCGACCTTGTGGTTGCCCTGCACCCATTCCTTGAGGTGGTAGACGACAGGTTCAAAACGCTTTTTGCCTGTGGATTCGTGGTCGAACTCCTCCGAGCCTGCAGTTTTGAGGCCTGCGACGTTGCGGGCGGCCTCAATGACGGCCATTTGCATGCCCAGACAGATGCCGAGGTAGGGCACTTTGTGCTCACGGGCGTATTGGGCAGCGCGAATTTTACCTTCGGTGCCGCGTTCGCCAAATCCGCCGGGGACGAGAATGGCGTGGTAGCCCTCAAGCTGGGTGGCGACATCGTCTGACTCCTCAAAGACCTCCGCATCGACCCATTCGATTTTCACGCGTACACGGTTGGCCATGCCGCCATGGGTCAGTGCCTCTGCGATGGATTTATAGGCATCACCGAGTTGGGTGTATTTGCCGACAATGGCGACTTTTACTTCGCCCTCGGGGTTGTGGATGCGGTCATAGACATCGTGCCAGACGCGCAGATCGGGTTTTGGTGCGGGGGATATTTGGAACGCGTCGAGGACAGCTTGGTCTAGGCCCTGTGCGTGATAGGCCAGTGGGGCCTCGTAGATTGATTTCAGATCGTAAGCTGCGACGACTGATTCCTTGCGCACGTTGCAGAAGAGGGCGATTTTCTCGCGCTCTTTCTCGGGGATCGGATGCTCGGAGCGGCATACAAGGATGTCGGGTGCGATGCCGATGGATTGGAGTTCCTTGACCGAATGCTGGGTAGGTTTTGTTTTTAACTCTCCAGAGGCGGCGAGATAGGGCAGGAGCGTGAGGTGCATGAAGATACACTGGCCGCGTGGTTTGTCGTGGGAGAACTGGCGGATCGCTTCAAAGAACGGCAGGCCCTCGATGTCGCCTACAGTGCCGCCAATCTCACACAGCATAAAATCGACTTCGTCTTCGCCAACTGCGAGGAAATCTTTGATTTCGTTTGTCACATGCGGGATGACTTGGATGGTTTTGCCCAAGTAGTCGCCGCGCCGCTCTTTCTCCAACACGGTGGAATAGACGCGACCCGAGGAAATGGAATCAGTCTTGCGCGCGCTCACGCCCGTGAAACGTTCGTAGTGGCCCAGATCGAGGTCGGTTTCTGCACCGTCGTCTGTGACGAAGACTTCGCCATGCTCGAACGGGCTCATCGTGCCGGGGTCGACGTTGAGGTAGGGGTCAAGTTTGCGCAGGCGGACGGAGTAGCCGCGTGCCTGCAAGAGTGCGCCGAGGGCTGCGGATGCGAGGCCCTTGCCCAGTGAGGAAACAACACCGCCGGTGATGAAAATGTAGCGTGCCATGTGAAGTCTCTCCCGTGCGCGATTATGCGTTTTATCTGCGTCAATTGAGCCTGCCCGAGACACGCCCAAGTGGGTGCAATATGCACACCCCACGGGAGTTCATTCTAACAGGATTCGGAAAGGCAAGGCAAGATGATGAGAGCTACATGTTGTAGCTAAAATCGCATCTGCCTCATCTTATTGAGTATTTCGTTTAGTCGAGTGTTGGGACCAGCGGTGTGTTGTCGCCGTCAACAGGGGGCAGCAGATTGTCGAGGTCTGGTGTCGGCACGCTTCGGTTCAGCGCGGGGGGCGATGCGGTCAAGCGGTCGAGCACGGAGGAACCCGCAGATTGCTGTGCGGTTACAATGGTCAGTGTGATGGACGTCACCACGAAGGCCATGCCGAGGATCCATGTGACTTTACTCATCGGTGTCGCAGGAGGTCTGCCAGAATTGCCGCCACCGCCGCCACCAATGCCGAGGCCACCTCCCTCCGAGCGTTGAAGCAGCACAACTGCGATCAAGGCAAGCGCAAGAATAAGGTGGACGATTAGGACGACATTTTCCATGGGGTGCTGGCTGCTCTTTTCTGGGTCGGTTTTGGGGTATCTAGGCAAGTTTGGGTTTGGGGGCAAGGGAGGATGCGCCGTCAAATGGTGTTGGTGGGCATAGACAAGCAGTTTATTGCGGGGCAAGCTGTGAAGCATGCCCCATGACCATGATCACCCGCACTCCCTTTTACCGCCGGCTCCTGCGCTGCGGGTAAAAGCATTGGAAACCATCCTGACGCAAAAGGGGCTGGTGGATGCCTCCGCTCTGGATGTGATTATCGACACCTACGAGAACAAGATCGGGCCACGCAATGGTGCGCATGTTGTCGCCAAGGCGTGGAGTGATCCTGCGTTTGCCAAAGCGCTGCGGACCGATGCGGATAAAGTGCTGAGTGAACTTGGATATTACGGACGCCAAGGCGAGCATATGGTCGTGGTAGAGAACACGCCCGATACGCATAACATGGTCGTTTGTACGCTGTGCAGTTGCTATCCTTGGCCGCTACTGGGGATACCGCCGGGGTGGTATAAATCTGATGCCTACCGTGCGCGGGCCGTGCGCGAGCCACGTGCTGTGTTGTCTGAATTTGGTGTGAGTCTGCCTGACGAGACGGCGGTGCGGGTTTGGGATTCGACGGCTGAGGTGCGTTATCTTGTGTTGCCGATGCGGCCTGAAGGGGCGGAAGGTTTGTCAGAAGAAGCGCTTATGGATTTGGTGACGCGCGACAGCATGATCGGGACTGGCTTGGCGAAGGCTCCTTTGTGAGTCGCCTCCATGACATGGGTGGCCGTTTTGGGGATGGTCCCGTCATCCCCGACGCTGACAGTCAGGTGTTTCACACGGGTTGGCATGCACGCTCCTTGGCGATTGTGCTGGCTTCCGGCAGTTTGGGGAAATGGAACATTGATGTGTCGCGCCATGCGCGGGAGTGTTTGGCTCCAATGGATTACACTGCTTTTAGTTATTATGAGAAGTGGATGGGCGGATTGGCGGCGCTGTTGGTGCAGGCGGGTGTGTTGACCCGTGATGAGCTCGCGGGGCAAACCGATGACCAGATCAGTGCGTTAGCGACCAAGAAGTTGACGGCGGATCAGGTGGCGGGGGTGCTGGCAAGTGGTGGACCCGCGACCCGTGAGAGTAATGTGGCACCTCTATTTACGATTGGCGATGCAGTGATGACGCGGCGGATTGCGGAAAATGTGCTCGTATCCGGCGGGCATACGCGGTTGCCATCCTACGCAGCGGGGGCAAAAGGGCGGATCATGCGCTATCATGGCACCCATGTTTTACCGGACAGCAATGCGCACGGGTTGGGGGAGGCTCCTGAGCCGCTTTATGCGGTGGTATTCCCAGCATCTGAGTTGTGGCAGCACCCCGAGCATCCGCGCGACGAAGTCGTACTGGACCTGTGGCAAAGCTATTTGGAGGCTGTATGAACGCACCTGAACCTGTGTTTGAAGCACCCGTTTTTGAAGCACCGTGGCACGCGCAATTATTTGCGCTGACGGTGCATCTGAATGAGGCGGGACACTTTGTGTGGCCTGATTGGGCGGAGCGGTTCTCGGCCACGTTGAAGTGGCATGGAATGGCCAAGGATTTGAACGGCGGGGATGATTATTTTGCCGCATGGCTTGAGACGCTCGAAGGTTTTTTGGCCGAGGTGGATATGGCGGCACCTGCCGCTGTTGAGGAGATGCGCAGTGCGTGGGAGCAGGCGTATTTGTCCACCGAGCACGGGAAGCCTGTGACGCTAGATGGGACTGTTAAACCCTAGGGCTTAAGCCGCCTACCCACCGACCCGTTTAGGCGTCTATGTCATCCACATCTGCTTGGCCTGACAAGGCGCGGCGCACGATGCTCCAGCTCAGACCGATGGCGAGCACGAAGCTGAGGGCGATGAGACCGAGCCAGACATTAAAGCTGGGGTCGTCCAGACGCAGAACGCCCAGATCATAGAGCACCCAAAGCCCTGCGCCGACGACCGCCAACACAAGAAGCATGCCGAATGCGCCGATGCTGCGCAGAGTGGCGCGCAGGTAAATGATGTAGCCGATGATCAGGACCAGTCCTGTGAGCGCTGCGATCGACATGTTCATGCTGCCGTAGCTGCGCACCCACTGGACGTAGTTATACTCGGTCGGGTTGAACGTCAGCGCCAGCAGCGCAAATGCGCAAATCCAGCGGATGAGAAAGCCCATAGTGGCGTGTCCTTTGATCAGTTTGGGCGCAATATCTGTGGCTGTGTGCGAAAAGTCTATGGCGTGATGTCAGTTTGCGGTTTCGCGCAGGCACATGGGCCGCTATTAGGGGCACGGATTTGGATTGTGCACGCCGCGCATCTCCCGCTGCTTTGAGAGGAATATCATGGCCAATGTTGTTGTCGTAGGCGCCCAATGGGGTGATGAAGGTAAAGGCAAGATCGTCGACTGGCTCTCGGAGCGGGCTGACGTGATTGCGCGTTTTCAAGGCGGGCATAACGCTGGTCACACGCTGGTCATTGACTGCGAAGTGTTCAAGCTTAGCCTTTTGCCTTCTGGCATTGTGCGTGGTGGTAAGTTGTCGGTGATCGGCAATGGTGTTGTGCTGGACCCTTGGCATCTGGAGCGCGAGATTGCAGGTTTGCGCAAGCAAGGTGTGACGATTACGCCAGAGACGCTGATGATTGCGGAGAATACGCCACTGATCCTGCCGATCCACGGTGAGTTGGATCGCGCACGCGAAGAGCAGACGGCAGTGGCCAAGATTGGTACAACAGGGCGCGGTATCGGGCCTGCCTATGAAGATAAAGTTGGCCGTCGTTCTGTGCGGGTGGCTGATCTGGCTGATGATGCGACGCTTGAGCTGCGGGTTGACCGCGCGCTTGTGCACCATGATGCGCTGCGCCGTGGGCTTGGTCTTGAGCCTGTTGACCGCGCACGCCTGCTGGCTGATTTACGGGCGATTGCGCCGAGTGTTTTGGAATATGCAGCCCCTGTTTGGAAAGTGCTGAACGAGAAACGCAAAGCCGGTAAGCGGATTTTGTTTGAAGGGGCGCAAGGGGCGCTCTTGGATATTGATTTCGGGACTTATCCGTTTGTGACCTCGTCCAACGTGATCGCAGGACAAGCGGCGACAGGGACTGGCATTGGGCCTGGGTCCATCGATTTTGTTCTGGGGATTGTGAAAGCCTATACCACGCGTGTGGGCGAGGGGCCATTTCCAGCAGAACTGGATGATGCAGATGGGCAGCGTTTGGGCGAGCGGGGCCATGAATTTGGCACTGTGACGGGCCGTAAGCGCCGCTGCGGATGGTTTGACGCCGTTCTGGTGCGCCAGACCTGTGCGACCTCTGGCGTAAACGGAATTTCATTCACTAAGCTGGATGTGCTGGACGGGTTTGAGACGTTGAAAATCTGTGTGGCGTATGAGTTGGACGGCAAGCGGTTGGATTATTTGCCAACTGCTGCCGATCAACAGGCGCGGTGTACACCGATCTACGAAGAAATGCCGGGCTGGTCGGAATCCACTGAGGGCGCGCGCTCTTGGGCGGATTTACCTGCGGAAGCGATCAAATATGTGCGCCGCGTTGAGGAGTTGATCGAGTGTCCTGTGGCGCTGCTGTCGACCTCGCCAGAGCGTGAGGACACGATTTTGGTCACTGATCCCTTCGCGGACTGATTGTCGCAATTGAAAATAGCGCGGGGTGGGTCAGTTGTGATTTATCCCGTATCCAGACAGAGGAAAAGATGATGGCCCTGAGTTACAAATCCCGCCGCCGCTGGTCCCTGTTCCTACTGCTCGTGGCACTGCCTGTTTATATCGTGCTCATGGTTTGGGTGATTGCACAATTTGACCGTCCGCCATTTTGGGTGGAGCTGCTAATATATGTGGGCTCTGGTGTGATCTGGGCGTTCCCGCTCAAAGCGGTTTTTAAAGGTGTAGGGCAAGCTGATCCTAACGCACCGCAGGATCCGCTGGACCAATAGTTTTAAACTTGAGAAACGCAAAAAGGCGGACCATGAAGGTCCGCCTTTTGTTTTTCGGATCACTTAGGTTCAACCCGCTGCTCGTTTGGCCGGTTTGAACCCTATTTGATCGGAGGCCTGAAAACGACCATCTTTCATTTTCTCGATCTTGCCTTCACGCAGCAGCTTGCCAAAGGAGCGCAGGCTGTCTTCACGGGTTAAATTCTCTTTTTTCACCTGACGGACCTTTGACATCAGTTGAGGCCGCGAGAATTCCTCATGACCTTCGACGAAGGACAAGTAGGCAGCAGCAGCTTCGAGAAGGCCGGGGAGCTTGGTCGCGCCCATCGCATCTGCGAAGTTTGCAAAGCCATCTGCTTGGGGTTCTGCTTCTGATACTGCGGGAGCCCCGACAGCAGCAACACGGCGCGGACGCACGGGGGTAACGCGCTGTGGCTCTCCAGTGTCGATCCGCTGTTCGGCCACCAGTTTGAGTGGGGCAGGACGTGCATCGACAGGGCGTTCGGTGCGGACGCGGTCACTGCTTGCAGGACAGCGCGGACGCACAACACTGGCGAGATCATCGCGGTAGGCTTCGTCAGTTTCTTCATCAGCGTCAGCACCGCCGACAGCTTCGTCTGCTTTTTTGGCGGCGACTGCGGCGCGCAGATGGGCAAAGGCATCGCGACGTGTTGCGGCCTCAGGCTCCTCCATTGCTGTTCGCTCTCTTCCATCAGCCGTGAGAAGTCCTCATCGGCGGATGCGGGAATGCGTATGCGGGCGGCGGGAGCCGGTTCGACTTCCTCTTCGTACCCATTCTCATAGGCATCCTCATAGCCGTCCTCATCATACTCTTCGAGCTGACCTGACTGGATCGCAGCCTCTAATGTGGCGCGCTTTACTTTGAGAACACGGGTGCGGGGAACAACGCGTGCTGGTTGAGGAGCAACTGGCGCAGGCGCTGGTGCTTCCATTTCGGCATCAAGCGCGTCTTCAACAGTATCATCGACCTCATCAAAGAGATTTTCATCTGTCAGGTCTGTTTCATCGGCGGCGGCCTCAACAGTGTCCATCGCGGCAAGGATGTTGCCACCCATGTCGTCATCGTCGTCTTCATCAGCCAAATCTTCCGCATGCTCATCATCATATGAGCCATCGTCGTCGCTGTCTGAGTCCCGCTCAAGTCTGTTCAGGATCGCGGTAATGTCGCCTTCTTCGCTTTCGGCACCATCTTCAGCGTCGTCAAAGGCGGTCTCGGTGTCATCATCGGCATCAAGGGCATCTTCGAGATCGCGCAGGGTATTTGCGAGGACATCATCAGATGCTTCGTCCTCTTCGAAGTCATCTTCGTCGGCGATGGTGTCGGGGATCGTGGTTGTGGGGGCAACTGTTGCATCGGCGTGTTGATCTTCGGAGTAGTCAGGTGTTTCTGATGCTTCACCTTGCTGTGAGACTACGGCGCGAATGCGCTTGAGCTTATCGGCAATGCTGTCTGCTTTTGCGCGCTCTTGGGCCGGGGCTGCATCTTCAAATTCATGATCATCTTCTTCGACAGCGGCAGTTACGCGATCAGCGAAGAAAGCTTCAACTTCCTCGTCCGGGCGCCTCGGGACGATATCGCGGGGCTCTGCTTCATCTATGGCTGGTTTTGTTTGGGCCACAGCTTTTTCTGCAGCAGGAACTGGTTTGGCCGCTGGCTCTTCTTGCGCCGCGATGGGTTCTATCTCCGCTTTTGGTGTTTCGTCTTGAGCTTTTGCTGCGGGAGCAGGCTTTTTCACAATGATCTTGCCTTTGGGCGCAACCAACTTCGGCGCAGGCGCTTCAACGGCGGCTTCGGGCGCGTCTTCTACGATGGGGTGCTCGACCTCAACCTTTTCGGCGTTGGCCATATCGATCGCTGCGTCTGCGATTTCATCCGAAACATCATCGACGGCCTCTGATGCAGCCAAGGCGGCGGCTGCTTGAGGCACGCCTTGGGCGGAGAGAACGATGCGACCTTTATCCTTACGAGCCTCGACATGGCGTGAAATCTCACGCTCGGCGATGCGGGCCAGCATTTGTGCGTCAGGCTGTGCAGGTTCGGCACCGAAGTATCGATCATCCGCGGAGAGATCGCGAAAATACTCCGCAATGGCCTTCATCGTGCCAAAGGAATCATCGAATCCCTCAAGTGTGCACGAGAAAGTCCCATAGGAGGCTGTAAGAATTTTGTTGTTATTAATCATCGGATGCTCGTCCTCTGCGTATTAGTTGGGACTTGTTTACCATGATAGCCAAGGCCAAAGCGGCCCGAAACTGTGCCATACGCGGTATCATTGTGTGGCGATATTGTGGTCAATCGCCAATTTTGGCATGTATACGCCATGAATCGTATCCAATCAAAAGCCATTCTGAGCAGTTCCAGTCCTGTCGTGTTCCTCGGTGGGGGACATGCTAGCGCGGTAGACTTTGCGGATGCGTTAACTATCTGTGGCAAACTCGTTGCTGTGGATGGTGGCCTTGTGGCGGCACAAACTGCAGGGCGGATGCCCGATGCAGTGATTGGCGATATGGACAGCGCCCCCCCAGAGGCATTGGCCCATGTGCCTATTGCGCGTCAGCACCGTGTGAGTGAACAACAATCCACCGATTTCGACAAGGCTCTTCGCAATGTGGACGCGCCTGTGGTGGTGGGGGTCGGATTTTGTGGAGGGCGTGTGGATCATCAACTGGCGGCGTTTCACACGTTGTTGGTGCATGCGGACCGTCCTTGTATTCTGGTGGGTGCGGATGAGGTGACCGTGCTGGCACCGCCTCAAGTCACGCTGGATATGGTGGCGGGAGAAGTTGTCTCGCTGTTCCCGATGCTACCTGTTCAGGGGCGCAGCACGGGGTTGGAGTGGGCGATTGACGGGCTGGCGTTTGATCCGGCGTCGTT
>CAWVZA010000071.1:0-13113 GCA_963934545.1 uncultured Sulfitobacter sp. | reverse complement strand
CTCCCCACTCACCTGCATAGCCGATAAGGCCGCGCATGCGCTCCAAAGCTTGCTCCATCGTGAAGACGCTTTCGCGGTCCAGAACGAAGGGACGGAAATCGTCGCGGGTGCGAATACGGGCGTAGCCCTGCATCAAATCAAGCAAGGTCGCTGTATAGGTGACCGAGCGCACCCGTTCGACCATCTGCGTCTGCCCACGGGCAAAGAAATCACGGCCCAACTGATCGCGAGCCATCAAACGGGCAGCCACATCACGCATGGCCGCAAGGCGTTCAAGCTGAAAGGCCAGATGTGCGGCCAGTTCCTCACCCGAGGGGCCTTCCTCGGTAGGATCAGGCGGCAACAGTAGGCGAGATTTGAGAAACGCAAGCCAAGCGGCCATCACAAGATAATCAGCAGCAAGCTCCAGCCGAAGCGCCTTGGCCTTTTCCACAAAGGCCAGATATTGCCACGCCAGTTGCAACACGGAGATTTTGCGCAAGTCGACTTTTTGGGTACGGCTCAGCGTCAGCAATAGGTCGAGCGGGCCTTCGAACCCGTCTACATCAATGATCAGCGCCTCGGCAGCCAGCCGTTCGGCAACCGATGAGCTGTCTTGCTCGAATAAGTTCTCAGCCATGCACATCCTCACCCACAAGCGCCTTAAGCTGCGCATCGAGGGCGGGAATGTCAATATCATCGGGGGTCTGGCAGTAGCTCAGTGCGCGTAAGGCACGGCGTTGTGCGGCATCTGTCATCTCTCCTGCAGCTGCCGCCACTTCGGCGCGCTCGGCCAAAGTACCGTTGCAATGCAGGATCACATCACACCCTGCAGTAATCGCACCCCGGCTCAGATCGCCCAAGTTGCCGCTTAGCGCCTTCATCGAGATGTCATCGGTCATAATCAGATTGTCGAAACCGATGTCTTCACGGATCACTGTCATCATCTTTGTCGACAGGGTCGCAGGCGCCATATCGATCGCTTCGTAGACAACATGCGCTGTCATCCCCATGGGCGTGTCGCGCAGGCGTTTGAACGGGGCGAAATCAACGCGGTCCAGATCATCACGCGACGCACTCAAGTGGGGCAGCTCAAAGTGGCTGTCAGCGGTGGCGCGACCATGGCCGGGGATGTGTTTGATCACGGGCAGAACACCGCCCGCCAGCATCCCGTCATTCGCCGCCTGCCCCATCAATGCAATACTGCGCGCATCGGTGCCGTAGCAGCGGTTATAAAGAAATTCATGGGTATCAGGACCTGGAACATCGACCATAGGGGCACAGTTGCTGTCGATCCCAAGCGCATAAAGTTCATGGGCAATCAGGCGGAACCGGAGGTACATCGCCTCAGCGGCATTTTCGCCTGCTGCTTGAACAAAATTCATCGGGGGCAGCCATTCGCGCCACGTAGGAGCACGAAGCCGTTGGACGCGGCCACCCTCTTGGTCGATTGTAATGGGCGCGTTGTGACCTGCAGCGTCGCGGAAATCATCGCACAGCGCACGCACCTGATCTGGCGTATCGATGTTACGGGCAAACAGGATAAAGCCGAACGGCTTAGTGTCGCGGAACAGGGCTTTTTCCTCCTCCGTCAGGCGCAGGCCTGCGGCATCAAGGATGGTCGCGCCAAAACGGCTCATCGTGTCACCACAGGGATGCAGTCTACACTTTCAGCAACCAGCGCAGAACAGAAACGCCGCGCATCGCCAATATCTTCAAACCCTTGGGCACGCAAACGGTAGAACGTGCGACCGCCAGACTTGGCCTCCATCACGATCCGCTTTTTGCCTTCCATGAAAGGGCTGAACCGTGCGTTCAGCTTACCCCATTGCGCGCGTGCAATCTCGGGGCTGTCAAAGGCTCCAAGTTGGACCAGACGTGTGCCGGCTGGCAAGCTGGAAGCGTCCAGATCAAGACTGCTTGCCGACGTCTTGGCAGCAACAGACACAACATTCGTTGCACTGACGCTACGCTTGGGACGCAGTGCCGGACGCAACGACACTTGCATCCCTTCACCCGTCAGCAAGGCAGGGACATTCGGTGTATCGACAGAAGCGAGCACAGCCGCACCCGTATCTTCAAGAGCTTCAATTGGGGCAATTCCGTTGGTCAGCTGCGCCACAAGACTGTCTACTGACCCACTCTCAAGTGCGGCTGCAATATTATCAGCGGCAGGTGCTACCTGCTCTTGCACAACTTCGGATGGTGCAGGTGCAACAGGCGCGCTCACAGCGGCAGCTTGTTCAATTTCGGGCATTGGCTGGTCTTCATCAGCCAGATCCATCGGTTGCGGCGCAAGGCGAACCTCATCAGCAGCCTCACCCGCAGTTCCAAGTGAGGACACCTTATTGACCGACAGCCCTTGATTGGCAGTCAACCTGCCACCCGGCTCTTCGGGGCGCACGCGCATGTCACCAACAGCAGCGCGCACGACAGGGATACCACTGACATCACGCACCAACAGCTTGTACCCCCACACACCGACGCCGATGATCAACGCCAATGAGACAGCGGCACCGGTTAGATTGGTCAGCTTGCCCACGGTATTTGCGCGCGGCACTGCAAACTCAGGATGCACATGCGGGGCAAAGCCCCCTTGAGGGTTTTGTGTATAGTCTGCCATCGTCGCCTCTCTGTCCGCGCGATACAATGCCGCGCAGATCTTATGTCGCTGCCTGTCTGCCCTATGGTGGCTGCTTAACGCATCTCTTCCGCAGGGGTTACGCCAAGGATACCCAAGCCTGCCGCAATTACAATCGTAACGGACCGCGCAAGGGCAATTTTCGCTTGGGATGTTGCAGGATCGTCCTCTTGGATAAAGCGTAAACTGGTTTCGGCATTTCCAAGCGTCCAAAATCCATGCAAATCTCCTGCAATTTCATAGAGATAGAACGCGATCCTGTGCGGCTCATTGCTGCGTGCTGCCGTCTCGACCAAACGCGGCCATTCTGCAACCTTACGCAGCAACGCAAGTTCCGCATCGTGGTTCAACTTGCTCAGGTCAGCCGCTTTCAGCGCATCCTCGCTCACGTCGATGCCAGCCTCAGCAGCTTTGCGCATGACACTTGCCACGCGCGCATGGGCGTACTGCACATAGAATACAGTGTTGTCGCGCGATTGCTCCATCACTTTGTCGAAGTCAAAGTCCAGCGGCGCATCGTTCTTGCGGGTGAGCATGACAAAGCGGGTCACATCCTTGCCCACTTCCTTGATCAAATCGCTGAGCAACACAAAGTTACCTGCCCGTTTGGACATCTTGAATTCTTCGCCGTTTTTGAACAGCTTAACCAGCTGCGTGAGCTTGATATCAAGTGGCACTTTGCCACCAGACAGCGCATGCACCGCCGCCTTCATCCGTTTGACATAACCGCCGTGATCCGCGCCAAAAACGTTGATCAACGCGTCATAGCCGCGCTCCACCTTGTCGTTATGATAGGCGATGTCAGGTGCGAAATAAGTCCACGCGCCATCGTGCTTCTGGATTGCGCGGTCTTGATCGTCCCCAAAATCCGTGGACTTGAACAGCGTTTGTTCACGCGCCTCATAGTCGTCAGGCAGCTTGCCTTTGGGCGGCTCAAGCGTTCCGCGATAGATCAGGCCCATTTCGTCAAGCTTCTTCAAACAAGCTTCGATCTTGCCCGTATTGTAAAGCGATTTCTCGGAGAAGAAGCGGTCCATTTTGACGCCAAGCAAAGCCAGATCTTCGCGGATCAGCTCCATCATCTCGTCTGTTGCAAAGTTGCGGATCGGGATCAGCCAGACGTCCTCGGGCTGACCAAGATACTCCTCGCCCACCTGTTCCTTGAGCTTTTGCCCGACAGGCACCAGATAATCCCCGGGATAGGTGCCATCAGGGAAAGCGACTTCTTGACCGTGCGCCTCTTGGTACCGCAAAAACACCGAACGCGCCAAAGCGTCGATCTGGTTGCCACCGTCATTGATCACGTACTCGCGCGTTACGTCCCAGCCCGCGAAGGCCAGCAGACTGGCGAGTGCGTCGCCAAACACAGCACCCCGCGTATGACCAACGTGCAGCGGGCCTGTAGGATTGGCGGAGACATACTCCACGTTCACGCTGCGACCCGCACCAAGAGAACCGCGGCCATAATCCGTGCCAGCGGCCAATACGGTGCCCGCAACGTTCTGCCAAACGGACGGGGCTAAACGCAAATTCAAGAACCCGGGCCCTGCCACTTCGGCAGAAGTGACACGCGGGTCCTCGGCCAGCAGCACGGCAAGCTTTTCGGCAATGTCGCGCGGCTTCATGCCCGATGGCTTTGCAAGCACCATTGCCGCATTGGTTGCCATGTCGCCATGAGAGGCATCGCGCGGAGGCTCTGCTGTGACATTGTCGGTGATCAAACCTGCGGGCAAATCACCAGCTGCGACCATCGCCTCAAGGGCAGTCAGAACAAGGGAGCGGATATCGGCGAAAAGGTTCATTGCAGTGCTCTCAGTGTGTAAATTGAAGTGTCATGTACCACCCTGACAGGGCGCGTCAATCAAAGCCGCAGCTCGGTTCCATTCAACTGGCCCAGTGATTTAGCCAAAAGCCCGATCACAGCGGAGCGCGCAGGTGTCCCAGCCCCCTCGCTCACGTTGACAAGGTTAAGCGAGATACCGTCACGGCGCAGTGCGTGGACCAATGCTGACTGTGCAGAGGCAAGCGCAGGAGCCATTGCACCTGCTCCAACATTCAGGGGCTGTTCGGGACGGGCGTCAACAGTAACGATCTGGCCGTCCCGCGCTGAAAGCGCTGGCATAAAGCCCTGCACAATCCCTTGGAGGGCCGCAATGTTCGTATCGAGTTTGTCAGAATACCGTAGCGGCATGAGATTGAGCACAGCATCAAGGCGCGCCTCTCCCCAAGCGCGGCCCACTCGGCGCAGCGCTTCCTCTGGCGTCCCCTTAAGCGTAAGTGGTACCGCCCCCGCAAGCTGCTTAAACCCATCCGAATTTGCATCCGCTGCGATGACCTGTGCCCCTGACGCGATCAAAGCACGCGACATGCCTCGGCCAAATCCGCAGCACGCGCCCAGCACGATAATCCGCTGCCCTTTGAGAGCACCGTTGGTTTTTCGTGTCTTGACAGTCTTGGTTTCCAACATCAGTCGTCCCTCTTCTTGCGGTTCAAATTTCCGCGCGCGGTGTGCCACCAATCAGGCGGTCGTGCTCCTGCAGAGCAAAACGGTCCGTCATGCCAGCAATGTAGTCAGTCACCAGCCGTGCAAGCATTGTACGGTCAGAACCAGCACGAGCAATATAATTTGCCCATTCAGAAGGCATCAGGTCAGGTTTCTCCATAAACAATGGAAAAAGGTCCTCAACCACCCCCGTCACTTCCTCACGAATTTTCATCACAGCGGGTGCGCGGTACATACGTGTAAACAAGAAGCGCCGGATCTGCCCCAAGTCACGCCACATCTCCTCAGAAAAGCAGATAACAGGACGTCCAAGATGGCGAATGTCCTCAACTGATTTGACCCCTGAGCCCTCTAACGCTGCACGTGATGTTTCAATCACATCCGCGACCATCACGCCAAACACGCGGCGCAGCGCCTCGTGGCGGCGGCGATAAGCGTCCAGTCCATGGTGCATTGCATCCACTTCGGCATAAGCGGCACGCAGCAATGGCAACTCTGCAATATCCACCTCGGTGAACAGCCCCGCACGCAGACCGTCGTGCAAGTCGTGATTGTTATAGGCAATATCGTCGGAAAGAGCAGCAACCTGCGCCTCTGCACTGGCATGGGTGTGTAGCTCTAAATTGTGCAGCGCATTATAGTCAGCCAGCGCATGGGGCAACTCACCTGTCACCGGACCGTTGTGTTTTGCAATCCCCTCCAGCGTCTCCCACGTGAGGTTCAGCCCGTCAAAGCCGGCGTAATGCTGCTCCAACGAGGTCACAATTTTGATCGCTTGGGCGTTATGATCAAAGCCACCGTAAGGTTGCATCAGCGCATGAAGCGCATCCTCGCCTGTGTGACCAAACGGCGGATGCCCAAGGTCGTGGGCCAGTGCAACGGCCTCGGTCAGTTCTGCGTTGAGGTTGAGCGCGCCAGCAATCGTGCGAGCCACTTGGGCGACCTCAATGGAGTGCGTCAGCCGCGTGCGGTAATAATCGCCCTCATGCTCAACGAACACTTGTGTCTTATGCTTGAGCCTGCGAAACGCGCTGGAATGGATGATCCGGTCACGGTCGCGCTGAAAGCAAGAGCGGAAACTGCTTTCTTCCTCATGGACGAGCCTGCCGCGTACACGGTCAGGGTCTGAGGCAAAGGATGCACGCATTGTATGGCTCCTGTAACGCGGCGCTTGTACCCCGCTTGGCTCAAACCTATATTACGCTTACGACTTAATGGAAACATGTCGCGGAGTGACCCGATGAACCTGCCCCCTACAGTAACAACACGCGCGTTTGAGCGGTTGTCCGAAATCGGCGCCGCAACCGACGGCAAAGTTCTGCGCGTGGCGGTCGAGGGCGGCGGGTGCTCTGGGTTTCAGTATGAAATCACATTGGACGAGCCAAAAGACGACGATCTTGTGCTGACGGGTGCGGGCGAAAGTGTTGTTGTGGACAGTGTCTCCCTGCCCTTCCTCGCCAATGCTGTGATTGATTTCAGCGAGGAATTGATTGGTGCGCGGTTTGTCATCGAGAACCCGAATGCATCATCATCGTGCGGCTGTGGCACATCCTTTTCCATGTGATCTGATGGGCACTTGTCCAAACGGATAAACGCGGATCCGGAGAAATGATGCAATAAGTTCCAAAGCTTAGATGCTATCATTGACCCTCACGTCAAATCAGCGCTTTGAAAATCAACACTAACCATCTTTCCCCGGCCCGACGTTTCTCACGTTGGCTAGGCCAGATGACATATGGAACTCCATACAGGCCATCCGGATAACATCGTATGCTTTGATGCGCGCATATTTTGCAGTGTGACAGGGTTTGGTGTTCACCAAGTGTGGCGTTCCATTGACCCTCTGCACCAGCGTTTCGCATCCTCGCGCGGTGGTATAATACTTGAGATATCGCATAAAACGCAGACAAAAGCCACCATTCATTGCCCCTGCGCGATTGCGCCGCACGCCCACAGGCACCTTGCCCTGCGATAGCAATTGCGCGATAGCATCTGCACGCCAGTCAAAGGAGTCCTGCCCCATGAAGATCGCCACATTCAACATCAACGGCATCAAGGCCCGTATCAACACCCTCCAAGACTGGCTGAAAGAGGCGCAGCCCGATGTGGTTTTGCTTCAGGAAATCAAATCAGTTGATGAGTCGTTCCCAACTGAAATATTCGAAGACCTCGGCTATAATATCGAAGTCCATGGACAAAAATCATTTAATGGCGTGGGCATCCTGTCCAAACTGCCGCTGGAAGACGTCATGCGCGGCCTTCCAGGTGATGATACCAACGAGCAGGCGCGCTACATCGAGGCGACAGTCGTCGGCGAGAGCCATTCCGTGCGCCTTTGTGGCCTCTACCTCCCAAATGGCAACCCAGTTGAATTGAACGACGATGGCTCCCCCGTTGAAGGGGGCAAATACGCCTACAAACTTGGATGGATGGACCGCTTACAGGCCCGCGCCGAGGAATTGCTGGCGCAAGAGACGCCTTTCCTCATGGCGGGCGACTACAACATCATCCCCCAAGATGAGGATGCCGCAAATCCCGACAGCTGGCGCGGCGATGCTGCATTTCGACCAGAAAGTCATGCGAAGTGGCGCAAGCTCATCAATCTTGGGCTGACAGAAGCGTTCCGCACACGCACGCAAGGGCCCGGCCATTACAGCTTTTGGGACTATCAGGCGGGTGCATGGAACCGCAACAACGGCATCCGCATCGACGAGTTCCTGCTGTGCCCCTACACTGCAGATCGCCTGCGCGATTGCCAGATCGACAAAGACATTCGTGGACGCGATAAGCCGTCGGATCACGTGCCTGTCTGGGTAGAACTGGATTTGTGAGCTTGATTTAAACAGCCTCGTGTCAAAATTTACGTGTCGCTCAAACAGAATTAGATAATCCCACCCCTCACTGGTTTCCTTGCCCGTCGCGCTGCAAATTGCGCCGTTACCAGCAATGTCGAAATCTTAGCATTTTTACACCGCAGATAACGCAATGCGCACCGTCGTATCCCGACGCTAGACTGTACGGTAAGTCGTGCTCAACATCATCTCCTGAACCGTTCAGTTATGGACTCCCGGCACCCAAAACTGTGGCGCTGTGGTGCGCCTATTGAGGTGGAAAATTGCGCTACTTTATCACTGAAAACAACACTACGCTTCGTGGCAAACGGTTGATAAAATAATTCAATCGGGCCTGTTATCAGCAGCGGCGGAGGCGCGAAATCAAGGCCCGTGCGAAATGCCGTATGGCGTTGATACTGCTATCTTATGCTCGTGTCCCAATGCCCCTGAATCCACCAAAAGCTACCCGCTTCCAGACTCCTAAAATTTGGCCCTAAATGTAGCTAAATGTGGTCGAATTGAGCGCAACTCGCAACATTATCGCCTTAGTTGCCATAATTCACCTACCCTGACGTGTAAATTCAGCACGTCAACTTAGGCTAATCATCCAATTTAAATCAATATGTTGTCGCACTGACCACGCATTTGCCTGCTATTTTTCAAAGCCACGAGAAAACTGCGGCCCCTTGTCGCGGTGTTGAATTGGAAGATACGCACATGCCTAACGCAAACGAACTTGCCATTGAGACCAGCGCTGACGCGCTGACGTTGGCCACGGCCATTTTCGGCAACGGCGTAACAGTCGGAACAGCGACGCTCACAGGTAATGTTGCAGCATCGGCGACATACTCCGGAGCCGACGCAACACTAGGCGATATTGCACCCGGCGATCCAGGGATCATCCTGTCGACCGGTAATGCAGCAGACTTCACCAATTCAAGCGGCACAACAGATACAAATACCGGCGAGAGTGGCGCCAGCACAAACCATAACGGAGCTGGCGACACAGCCCTTGGGACTGCCACGGGCCAAACGAAATTCGATGCAGTCGTTCTTGAAGCCACATTCACACCAGTCGGTGACTACATCACAATGCTCTTCACCTTTTCTTCGGAAGAGTATCTTGAGTACGTAAACGGCGGCGTAAACGAAGCCTTTGGTGTGTGGGTAAACACGGCCTATGTGCCCTTTAATCCTGTGGCGAGTGGCGTCGCATCCATCGATACGATCAACGATGTAACGTCATCAAACCTTTATCGCGACAATGACCCTACCGCAGACACCTATAACACCGAAATGGACGGCACCACGCTGACCCTCTCGATCAACGCACCTGTCACGCAGGCGACTTGAATACAATCCGCATCGCGTTGGCCGATGGCGGTGACGGCGTGTACGACTCCAACGTGCTGATTGCGGCCAACAGTGTGCAGACCGTTGCGGTCGCCTTTGACGATGACGCAACAATCGAAGCAAACACGGCAACGACAATCGACGTTCTCGACAATGACATCGACACCACGAGCCTTGGCCTCACCATTACAGAGATCAACCGTGTACCGGTTATTCTTGGACAGACGGTTACCCTGCCAACAGGAGAGCAAGTCACGCTCAACGCGGATGGCACGCTTACTGTCCTTGCCGATGGTGATCTTGGTTCAGAGCCTTTCAGCTATACGGTAGTCGATAGCGCAGGCAACACCGACGTAGCCTTTATCACACTCACGACCGAAGCCGATATTCCGCTCAACTATATCGTGGAGGGTACGTCCGGCGACGAGCTGATTGACAGCACCTATGCACTTGATCCCCAAGGTGATGTGATCGACGGGAACGACGCAGCGGATGGGTCGAACAATGACAGTGTGCAAGCGGGCGCATGCAATGACACCGTCGCTTCTGGTTTAGGCGACGACACCATCGACGCGGGCCTCGGCAATGACCGTGTTTTCGCAGGCGGTGGCAATGACAGTGTAATTGCAGGTGATGGCAACGACACCGTCTTTGGTGAGGCAGGCAATGATACATTGCTTGGCGGCGAAGGTGCAGATTCCCTTGATGGTGATGCGGGCAACGACAGTCTCGATGGCGGCAGCGGCAATGACACGCTCATCGGTGGTGCTGGCAACAATGAAATTTATGGCTCATCAGACGCCAACTTGATCGACGGTGGCGCGGACAATGACCTCGTATTTGGCGGTAACCAGAATGACACCATCTCGGGCGGAACCGAGATGGACAGCCTCTATGGCAACGCCGGTGACGACATCATTGATGGTGGCGCGGATGCCTACTTTATCAACGGTGGTGATGGCAACGACACCTTTGTGGTCGAGGATGGATTTGGCGCAGATACGATCTGTCGGCGGTGAAGGGGCCACAACAGGCACTGACTTTGACACGATCAATCTCAATGCGGCATCCATTGTCGATCTCGTCACAGTTCTGTTCTCGACCGATGAGACAGGCACCCTCTCCGACGGCACAGACACGCTCGTCTTTTCCGAAATTGAGCGTATCCAGCATGCAGGTGGAGACGATACCATTGACGGCTCTGCCACTGCCGTAAATATCAACGTCGATTCAGGTGCCGACAATGACAGCATCATCGGCGGTGCCGGCGACGACAACATTGCTGCTGGGGATGGCAACGACATCATTCAAGGCGGCATGGGCGCGGATGAAATCAGTGCAGGCGATGGTGACGATGTCATCGATTTGGCCCAAGGCGATACCGTCAATGGCAGTGATGGCGACGATACCTTCACGCTTGTCGATTTGGCAGAGCCTAGCACCGACGCCATCTTTATCAACGGTGGTGAGGGCGGCGAGACGAAAGGCGACACGCTGGACCTCAACGGCATCGCAGACCGCACAACCATCAATATCACAAATCCAATCGACATGGCTGGTGGTATCTCGGGTACGGTCCAACTGCTGGATGGAACTGTTGTCAACTTTGCCAATATCGAAAACATCATCTGCTTTGTTCCCGGCACGATGATTGCCACACATGCGGGCCTGCGCAAGATCGAAGACCTGAAAGTTGGCGATCCGGTGATGATCCAAGACAACGGCATTCAGAAGATCGGCTGGATCGGTAAAACAACTGTGAGCGCACAGAAAAATTTTGCGCCTGTCCACTTTGCGAAATCAGTCTTTCCGGGTGCAACAGACGACCTGATCGTCTCCCCCCAGCACCGCATGCTGGTCAAGGGCTACCGCGCCGAGCTTCTCTTTGGGCAGTCCGAAGTGCTGATGCCTGCGATCCACATGATCGACGGCAAAGATGTAACGCGCCTGTACCAGGAGGAGGTGACTTACATCCACATCATGTGCGAGCAGCACAAGATCATTTTTGCCAACGGCATTCCCACCGAGAGCTTCCATCCCGGAGCATTTGGCGTCGATACGCTTGCTTATCAAGCCCGCGAAGAGCTGTTCACGCTGTTTCCAGAGCTGCGCAGTGACCTGAACCAATATGGATCTACGGCCCGTATGGCGTTGAAGGCCCGCGAAGCAAAAGTGCTCGCAGGATTTGTCTAAAAGCGGGTCACGCCTCTAGCTCTGCGTCCCAATAAAGGAAATCCATCCAGCTGTCGTGAAGATGGCCAGGTGGAAATTTGCGACCCGTATTGCGCAATGCTTCTGCGTCAGGCTGGCGCGGTGGTTTGCGCAGGGTGTATCCAGTCTGATGCAATGCTTTGGACCCTTTGCGCAGATTGCATGGGCTGCATGCCGCCACCACGTTTTGCCAGCTCGTCACGCCCCCTGCTGCACGCGGCACCACATGGTCAAAAGTAAGCTCGCCCTTTGAGCCGCAATACTGGCAGCGGAACTCATCGCGCAAAAACAGATTGAACCGCGTGAAGGCCACTTTCTTTTGCGGCTTCACATAGTCTTTGAGCACCACCACCGACGGGATGCGCAATGTGGTCGTGGGCGAATGCACACAATCATCATATTCTGCCACGATATCTACGCGGTCGAGATATTTGGCTTTTACAGCTTCCTGCCACGTCCAAAGCGATAGCGGGAAATAGCTCAGCGGGCGGTAGTCCGCATTAAGCACCAGCGCAGGCCTATGCTTGAGCGCACCCGCACTTCGCGTAAATTCGGTCCTGAAATCCCCGTTCTTTAAATCGGAGTCCATCTGCAGGTCATCCTCTCTCAAGTTAGGATGACTATATCTCGTGTTTTAAAGCTGGCAAGCGTCACGTTCATACAAGATGTCGCAGGGGGGCTGTGCCTAAAGGTTCAGCTTGTCACGCATGAAGGCCAGCGCCACAGACAAACCATCAGGCGCGATGCCATGGCCCGTCCCCTTCATGATATGGGCAAACACATCGGTCCAACCCGCCTCTTGCAGCGCTTCTGCCGCTTCGGGCAGGGATTGCGGCGGCACAACGTCATCTTGGTCGCCATGAATGAGCAAGATCGGCGGCCGCGACACGACCTCGTCCTTGAGACTTTCTGGATCAAGCAAACGGCCAGCGATTGCGACCACACCCGCAATTTCGTCCTCACGGCGCGCAGCCACATGCAAGCTCATCATCGTTCCTTGAGAGAAGCCAAAGAGCACGACCTGCTCGGGCAGCACGTCCTCATCCACCATAAGCGCGTCAAGAAAGGCGTTGAGGTCTTGTACAGCCATCGCCATGCCGTGCGCGCTTTCTTCCTCGGAGGAGTTATCAATCCAAGGGATCGGGAACCACTGGTAGCCGTTGGGCATGCCAGCGACGCTTTCAGGCGCATCGGGCGCGATGAACAATGTGTCAGGCAGATGCTCCCCCAACGGATCAGCAAGGCCCAGCAAATCCGCACCATTGGCACCATAGCCATGCAAAAAAACCACGACCGAGCGTGTCTCGCCCGAGAGTGGTTCGCGGCGTTCTGAAGTGAGGACTCGTGTCATGATATACCTTCCCGATTTTTGTTAACACGGTAGTAGGTGAACAGGAGACGCGCTGCAACTGCCCGCCATGGCGACCAATCCTGTGCCATCTGCTCAAGCTCTTTCGCGGTAGGGCGTGCGGGCAAATCAAACAGCACACGCACCGCTTCTTGCAGCGCCAGATCACCGGGTGCAAAGACATCCGCGCGGCCCAAATTGAACATGGCATAGAAGATCGGAAGAGCACACGTCTGAACTCCAG
>CAWVZA010000070.1:0-13256 GCA_963934545.1 uncultured Sulfitobacter sp. | reverse complement strand
GATGCAGCGCAAAAACGTGGATTTGCCGCATCCTGACGGTCCAATAAAGGCGGTAACCGTCTTATCTTCGATCTCGACATCAACGTCCTTGATCGCATGATTTTCGCCATAATAGACTTGGACGCCTTTGGCTGAGATTTTTGATGTGCTGGCCACACGAGCCTCCGATGTTTGAGTAATGTCTTGCATGATACCTAGCCTTCTACCAGCGGCGCTCAAAGCGGCGGCGCTGCATAACAGCGATAAAGTTCATCGTGATCAGGAACACCAGCAGTATGATGATACCACCCCATGCCCGCTCATAGAAGGCAGGGTCGGCGCGTTTGGCCCACTCATAGATTTGCGCGGGCATTGCCGAGTTGGGGTTCATCAACCCTTCGGTAATCGTCTCGGG
Source organism: uncultured Sulfitobacter sp. (assembly GCA_963934545.1). Lineage (GTDB taxonomy): Bacteria > Pseudomonadota > Alphaproteobacteria > Rhodobacterales > Rhodobacteraceae > Sulfitobacter. The sequence goes on along the minus strand of CAWVZA010000070.1, from coordinate 12,862 downwards.
TCCGTTGGAGGCGATGAAGCCAACCATACCGATTAACAGCAGTGGTGCAGTTTCACCCAAAGCCTGTGCCAGACCAATGATCGTACCTGTCAGAATTCCCGGCGCCGCAAGGGGCAACACATGGTGAAAGACTGATTGCATCTTGGACGCACCAACTGCAAGCGCCGCATCACGAATGCTTGGCGGTACAGACTTGAGTGAGGCACGGGTAGAGATGATGATTGTCGGCAAAGTCATAAGTGTAAGGACCAAACCACCCACCATTGGCGCAGAGTTGGGTAAGTGCATATAATTGATAAAGACCGTCAAACCAAGAATACCGAACACAATCGACGGCACCGCAGCGAGATTGGAGATATTCACTTCGATGATGTCCGTGATCCAGTTCTTGGGTGCGAATTCCTCAAGATAGATCGACGCGGCGCCCCCGATAGGCAAGGCCAACGTGAGCACCACAAGCATCATCATCAGTGATCCGACCATCGACACACCCATGCCCGCCGCCTCTGGTCGTGCATCCGAGCTGTCTGCCCCTGTGATGAAAGCAATGTTGAACTTCTTGCCCAAGACGCCTGCCGTCCGCATCTGGTCTACAAGATCGAGCTGCTCGACGCTGATCTTTTTGTCATTGGCAATACTCAGCCGCGTCACGCGGTCTTTGAGGTAGCCATCAACACGGCCAGAGGCCAGAAAATCGAAAGCCACAGTTTGACCAATGAGCGCCGGATCCGCCAGCACAGCATCACGCATCCGCGCTTCGGCCCCTTTGGACAATATCCCTGCCATATCCTTGGGCTTGAGGTCCGATTGAACTGTACCACTTGCCACCAACTGCTCAAACGCATCGACCAACAACGGCTTGTAGCCAAAGGTCGACACCTTCTTGATATCGTCGATATTCCGCTCGCCTTTTTTATCCAGATTGGCCGCATCCAGCGTCACATCAAGGCTCAGATAGGTCTGTTGAAACGCACCTGTGCCGCGACTGATAATGGTCGTCAGCAAAACCATGAGCATCAGCATCCCTATGCCAATGGCGATTAACCCGTAAGCCTTGAACCGCGTCTCGGCACGGTTGCGCTTGGCCGTGCGCACGTCTTGTTTTAGCAGCGAGTTATGGGTCATTCGTATTGCTCCCGATAGGTCCGCACGATGTAGAGGGCGATCACGTTGAGGCCCAAGGTCAGAATGAACAGCGTCAAGCCAAGGGCGAAGGCCACCAGCGTCTCTGGGCTGGCGAAATCGGTATCGCCCGTAAGCTGGCTCACGATGCGGGTGGTGATGGTGGTCATCGCTTCAAACGGGTTGCCAGAGAAGCGTGCGATAGCCCCTGCCCCCAGAACTACAATCATCGTCTCGCCAATGGCGCGGCTGGCCGCCAGCAGGATCGCTCCGACAATACCCGGTAAGGCGGCAGGCAGCACCACATTGCGTATTGTCTCGGATGGGGTTGCCCCCAAACCGTAAGAGCCGTCGCGCAATGACTGTGGCACGGCATTGATGATGTCATCGCTCAAAGACGACACAAAGGGGATGAGCATAATGCCCATGACCAGACCCGCCGTGATCACGGCTGTGGCACCTGACATAAGCGGATCCCCATCACGAACTTGTTCCATGCTCAAAAGGCCACCGGCCCCGAACACATCGACCAAGAATGGCCCCACCGTTAGCAGCGCAAAAAGGCCATATACGATTGTAGGGATGCCCGCGAGAATTTCCAAAAGCGGCTTTGCTATCGTACGCATCTTTGGTCCTGCGTATTCCGACAGATAGATCGCAGCGAACAGGCCAACTGGCACAGCCACCATCAGAGCAATAAACGAGATATAGAGCGTCCCCCACAGCAGCGGCAGGATCGACAATTCACTGTTGCCACGGAAATTGGGTGCCCACGATCCGCCAAGGAAAAAGTCCTGCCAAGGGTGCTGGGAGAAGAAGTTGAGCGATTCAAAAACCATAGAGAAGACAATTCCAACAGTCGTCAGGATTGCCAACGAAGCGGCTGTGATCAGCAATGCCATGATCCCGCGCTCAACCACATTGCGCGCACGAAATGCCGGGTCGGCAGCACGCACAGCGATCATCAGACCTGCAAGTGCGATCAGGATCACGACATCTGCGCGGATCAAGTCCCAGCGCGCATCCAAATTTCGCGAACGCTCCGCTGCAGCAAGCACAAACGGCTCAACATCCGATCCAAGGGCCACCCCGACACCAGCAAGCGTTTTGCGCAACGAGGAAGGATCCTCGCGCAGCGCTGCAATGCTTTGCGCGTCCAGCACCCCTTGCGCCACGGCAATGTTCAATCCATCCGCCACACGGTTGACATCTGACAAGATCAGGCTGTTTGTGCCAGTCTCGCCAACAGCCTCTGCGGGCAACATGGGCAGTACAGCGCTCTGGATCATCATGGGCTGTGCAAGCAGCCAGATCACCAGCACACCAAGTGCCGGCACAGCCGCAAACATCGCTGCAGTCATGCCGTAATAATTGGGCAAGGAGTGTAGCTTGCGTGCATCGCCTCCTGCCCGCGCCATCGCACGACCGCGCGCCAAAGCGTAGCCTGCTACAGCGAGGACCAGCACGATCAGCGCCAATGTCAAAGGATTGCCAAGGAAAAACAAGGGCATAAAGGCTCCAGCGGATATGTCAAAGGTAAGGGGTCACTTGAACAGCAACCCCTTGTGAAAAAGTGTTTGGGCTGCGGTTCAGGACCCGTCGCCGATTGTTGTCTCATTCATGACTGCTTCTTGTGTCTCGGCCAATGCGGGGTCTGCGACGAGGCCATATTCGGCAAGCGGCCCATCGGGACCAGCCACTTCATCCGCGACAAAGAACTCTGCGAACTCCTTGAGACCCGGGATCACACCGATATGCGCCTGCTTGATGTAGAAAAACAGCGGGCGCGAGACAGGGTATTCGCCAGTTGAGATGCTCTCGGTGGTTGGCACAACACCTGACATGGTCGCCACTTGCAGCTTGTCTGTGTTGTTCTCGTAGAAGGCCAAGCCAAATACGCCGATACCGTCCTTATTGCTGTCGATGCGGGCCAGCGTTTCGGTGTAATCGCCGTCGATATCTACGGATTTCCCGTCTGTGCGCACAGCCATGCATTTGCCTTCGGCAGTGTCTTCATCAACACCCGCATCTTCCATGGCCTTGAGGAACCCACCATCTTTACAGCCCGCCAGCAGGACTTTCTCCTCGAACACTTCGCGGGTGCCGTGCTTGGTTCCGGGAATGTAAGTTACGATCGGCTGAGCGGGGAAATCGGGGTTCACTTCGTCCCATGTATTGAGCGGGTTCGGCACCAATACGCCATCCGCAAAATGCTCTGCGGCCAGCGCTTTGTACCAGTCCTCAGGCGTGAATGCGAAGGACGCACCATTGATGTCGGAGGCGAACACGATACCGTCATAACCTAAGCGCACTTCGATAATGTCCGTCACGCGATTGGCGGCACAAGCGGCAATCTCTTTTTCGCGCATCTGGCGCGACGCATTAGCGATGTCGATGGTATTCTCGCCCACACCATCGCAAAATCGCTTGAGTCCCGCAGAGGAGCCGCCGGATTCAACAACAGGTGTCGGAAAGTCAAAATTCTCGCCAAACGCTTCGGCAACGATTGCAGCGTAGGGCAGCACAGTGGAGGAGCCTGCCACTTGGATGTTGTCACGCGCAGCAGCGGCGCCTGCGGATACGGCAACAATGGCCAGAGTGGACGTCGTGAGTTTTGCGAAAGACATTCATGTCTCCTATCAGCAAATAAAATCGATCATCCCCATGATGATCTGGCATCAAGTTAGGACGCCGTTGCTAACCTTTTGTGACAGTAGCATTACAGTTTAATGACAGTCGGCTTGCGCAGTGCGAATTTTCCAATCCGCCCATGTTGAAGCCTCTATTTAATCGGTAAACCGATTTTAACTTCAGTGCCTTGTCCGATCTTGGAGGTGATTTTGATCCAACCACCGTGACGGTTGAGAATATGCTTCACAATCGCCAGCCCCAAACCCGTCCCACCTAAAGCACGGTTGCGGTGGTTGTCTGCACGGTAGAATCGTTCAGTCAGGCGCGGCAAGTGACGCTTCGCGATTCCGGCCCCTTCATCGCGCACTGTGATGACCAAGCCTCCTCTGCGCAGCATGGGCGCATTCGCTTGCGCATTGGCAGAGATAAACACCTGCTTGTTAGGGCCACCGTATTTGATCGCATTCTCGATAATATTGGTAAACACTTGGGTCAATTGGTCCACGTCACCGCGCAATGACGTGCCCTCGGTTGGCAAATCGGGCACCAAATTTACACCAGCCTGAGCTGCGATAGGATCAAGGCTACGCAATGCCTCACGCAGCACCGCCACAACATCTACAACTGTTTTGGGGCGCACACGCTCGTCCGCCTCAACGCGGCTCAGCGACAACAGGTCACCGACAAGGCGGTTCATCCGCTCTGTCTCACCCGTCATGATCTCCAGAAACCGCGCGCGGGCTTTGGCGTCATCACGTGCGGAGCCGCGCAATGTCTCTATAAACCCCATCAGGGCAGTCAGCGGCGTGCGCAGCTCATGGCTGACATTTGCCACAAAGTCTCGGCGCATCTGGCTCGCGACGCCCAGGTGGCTGACGTCTTGAAATAGGACCAAGACAGCGCCAGTCTCACCCACGCAGCTCACAGATACTCTGTAGGTCAGATCAGTGCCGTTCTTGCGTGCAAGATGTTCAGCATCAGCACGCGGTGTGCCCGAAAGACACTCCTCTACGGCCTCAACAACCGAAGGTTGGCGCAATGCCACGACGAACGGGCGTCCAAGCACCTCCATACCCAGCAGTTTCTGCGCTGCCGGATTGAGTGCAACGATGTCCTCACTGCGCGCAACAGCCAGTGCAGGCATAGGCAGGGACGCCACCAGATCATGCAAGGACAGCGCAGACTTCATGCCTTAGAGCGCCCTGAGGTCTTGCCCAAAGCGTATAGCGTTTTCTTGGTAGTGTTCTGCACTTTTGGTGAGCCCAGAAATCGCAGCGTCATCGAGCATGCGCACAACTTTTCCAGGCGCGCCCATCACAAGGCTGCCGTCGGGGATCACTTTGTTCTCAGTGATCAGCGCCCCTGCCCCGATCAGGCAATTTTTGCCAATCACAGCACCATTGAGGACTGTTGCCCCCATACCAATCAGCGAATTATCCCCGATGGTGCAGCCGTGCAGCATGACCTTGTGACCAATTGTACAGTTCTCACCAATGGTTAGTGGACAGCCTGGATCAGTGTGAAAGACACTGTTCTCTTGTACGTTTGATCCAGCACCAATGCTTATCAGTTCGTTGTCGCCCCGAATGGTACAGCCAAACCAGACAGATGACTTTTCAGCCATACGGACATTGCCGATCACATTGGCATCGGGTGCAACCCATGCACTTGGGTCGATCTGCGGGGTGATGTCGGCGAGAGTGTAAATAGTCATTTCAAATCCTCGAACTGGCTTTGGAGTTTGCGGGCAATGTCGCTGAGCTGTGGTTGCTGGGTCCGCTTGAGACGCTCGGCGGAGATAATTGTTTTCAGCTTCTCTTCGGTTGTGTCCAGATCATCGTTCACGATGACATAGTCATAGCCATCCCAATGGCTGATTTCATCCCAGCTTTTTTGCATGCGCTTGGCGATTGTGGCCTCATCATCCTGTCCGCGACTCACCAGACGGCGGTGCAGTTCTGCGATCGAAGGCGGCAGAATGAAGATCGAAAGCGTGTAAAGGCCAAGTGGCGAGTTGCGGATTTGCTGTGCGCCCTGCCAATCGATGTCAAACAGCACATCATTGCCTGCGCTAATCTCGGTCTCGACTGGACCCTTGGGTGTGCCGTAGAAATTGCCAAAGACGTGTGCATGTTCCAGCATCTCACCTTCGCCCACCCACTTGCGAAAAGTCTCCTCACTGACAAAACGGTAGTCGGTGCCATCAACTTCGCCCTCACGGGGTGCACGTGTGGTGGCAGAAACAGAAAAGCTCAGGGTGTCATCCCAAACCATCAGCCGCTTGGCCAAAGTCGATTTTCCCGCGCCCGATGGCGAAGACAGGATGACCAAAAGGCCCCGCCGATCAGTCATGGGTCGGCCAATCATGGTTACGCTGTTTCATATCTTACTCCACATTCTGCACTTGCTCGCGCAACTGGTCGATCACTGCCTTAAGCGCAAGGCCCACCCGCGTCAGATCGCTGTTTTGCGCCTTGGCGCACAGGGTGTTGGCCTCACGGTTGAACTCCTGCATCAAAAAGTCCAGCTTTCGCCCGATAGGGCCTTGCGCATCCAGCAATACTTTTGCTGCCGCAACATGTGCCCCAAGGCGATCAATCTCTTCGGTAATGTCGGCCTTTACGGCGATCATAGCAAGCTCAGCTGCGATGCGGTCAGGCTCAATCCCGTCTACGTTGTCCATCACCCGCGCAAGATTACGTTTCAGCGCTTGCGCAGAGTGTTCAGACCGCGCGTCCGCTAGTGTGGCAGCCTCAGCTGTCAGTGTTTCAATCTCGGCAAGCTGGTTGCGCATAACGCGATCAAGTGCGGCACCCTCACTGCTGCGCATTGCGTTGAACGCGGCGAGAACGTCCTCAAACTGCCCCAGCAGCGTTGAAGCCAATTCATCATTGTCGTCCTCGATGACAGCTTGCTCAAGGACGCCGCGCATTGTCACGATATCAGTCGCTTTTGAAGGGGCCAACGACACGCCCACATCCATTGCGGCAGTTTCAATTCGGCCAAGCGCCTCAAGCACAGTGCTAAGCTGTGCCTCATTCACACTCAAACCACCGCCGCCTTCTTCGCGCACAACACGAAGGCCCAGCGTGACATTGCCCCGCGCAATATCCGCAGCCCCGACTTTGCGCAGTCCCGCTTCCAGCCCCGGAATCCAGTCTGGCACGCGAATGCGAAGGTCGAGCCCTTTGCCGTTTACGGCCCGCAGCTCCCAGCTCCAGCTGTGCGGCCCCAGTGCGCCTGCAATCGTAGCAAAGCCTGTCATTGACAAGATCATCGCAGCCCACCTCTTAATTTCTCTTGGGGTTTGGAATAGGGGTTTTTCCCCCTTATCTGCAAGCCCCCTCGCTCCGATATAATCATGGCAAGGCTGATGCGCAGCGTTAACCTTTCTGACTGAACTATGACCAAGATAAGGCACCAGATGCTATGAGTATCCCAACGACGGACATCGCACAAAATGTGTACTCAGGCCAAAACCCGCCTGAAAGCTGAACAAGCTGCGAAAATCCGTCCGTCTTCCCCAATCCATATGCCAGCCAGCGGAGAGCCTTTATGGACAATTCGAGCGAAATCCAACACAATGTTTCAAGCATGTCAAAGCATCAATCTCACAGCGGTTCCGCCGCACTCTCCCTCGTTGAAGCCTATTGGGACGCGCTGCGTGCAGGTCGTGAAATGCCCAAACGTAGCGAAATTGATCCTCGTGGTATCGAGAGTGCGCTGGAGCATGCCTTTATCCTTGAGCGGGTGGCACCTGGTGTTGCGCGTATGCGGATTGCAGGCAGCCATCTGCATGACATCATGGGCATGGAAGCCCGCGGCATGCCAATCACGGCATTCTTCGAACAAGACGCCCGCCTCAAGATTGCGGGACTGCTCGAAGAAGTATTCCAGACACCCGCCACCGCCGAAGTCTTGATGCAGTCGTCCGCCAGTCTCGGGCAGTCCACGTTAGAGGCCCGTATGATCTTACTGCCGCTCAAAAGTGATTTGGGCGATGTAAGCCGTATCTTGGGATGTATGGTAAGTTTGGGTGATATCGGTACAGCGCCGCGGCGCTTTGACGTGCGCAGTGTGACGACACGAAAGCTTGGAAAAGCCCACCTGTCAGACACACCCTCTACGCCAAATGCTTTCAACGAAGCACCCCAGACCTTTACCCCACAAGCCCCGATGCCAGAGGCCCCTGTGGTATCAAATAGGCGCCCACCGTACCTGAGGCTGGTCAAAAACGACACTTAAAACAAAGAAGGCAGCGCACCACGTGCACTGCCCTCCTCAACTATTTCATGCTGAACGTCAGTCGATCAGACTACCGCTTTCACAGCAGCATTTTCGCGCCGCGCTGACAACTCTTCGGCAACCAAAAACGCAAGCTCAAGCGATTGGCTGGCGTTTAGGCGCGGATCACATGCTGTGTGATAGCGATCGGACAGATCCTCATCTGACACTGCACGTACACCACCGGTACATTCTGTCACGTCTTGGCCCGTCATCTCGAAATGCACACCGCCCGGCACTGTGCCTTCTGCAGAATGCACACCAAAGAACTCACGTACTTCGCGCAGAACGCTCTCGAAGGGGCGCGTTTTATAGCCAGAGGAGGATTTGATCGTATTGCCGTGCATCGCATCACAGGTCCAGACAACATTCGCGCCTTCTTCCTGAACGGCCTTGACCAGACGCGGCAGGTGATCGCCAACGGATCCCGCACCAAAGCGGGCGATCAGTGTCAGACGCCCCTCTTCGTTTTCTGGATTGAGCTTGGCCATCAGTTTTTTCAGGTCATCCGCTTCCATGGTAGGCCCGCATTTCAGACCAATCGGGTTTTGCACACCAGAGGCAAACTCTACATGTGCGCCGTCAGGCTGACGCGTGCGATCACCGATCCAGATCATGTGACCAGAGCCAGCAAGCCATTTGCCTGTTTCTGCCTCTTGGCGACACAAAGCTTCTTCATATTCAAGCAGCAGCGACTCGTGGCTGGTGTAGAACTCAACCGATTGCAGGGTATGCGCATTCTCGGGAGATACACCCGCAGCGGCCATGAAATCGAGCGTGTCAGAGATGCGTTCGGCCAAATCGCGATATTTCGCGGCCTTTTCCCCATCAGTGAACCCAAGTGTCCAACCATGCACTTTATGCACATCCGCATATCCGCCAGTCGAGAACGCGCGCAACAGGTTCAGCGTTGCCGCGGACTGCGTGTAGGCGCGCATCATATTCTCGGGGTTCGGGATGCGGGATTCTGGCGTGAATGCCAGATCGTTGATGATGTCCCCACGGTAGCTGGGCAGCTCGACACCGCCCACAGTCTCCATATTAGCGGAGCGAGGCTTGGCGAATTGGCCTGCCATACGGCCCACTTTGATCACTGGCACTTTTGCGCCATAGGTCAACACGACCGCCATTTGCAGCATCACCTTGAAGGTGTCGCGGATCGTGTCAGAGCTGAACTGCTCGAAACTTTCGGCGCAATCGCCGCCCTGCAACAAAAAAGCCTCGCCACGTCCCGCTGCTGCGAGGTGCTTGCGCAAGCGACGCGCCTCGCCTGCAAAAACCAAAAGTGGATATCGCGACAGCTGTTCTTCAACAGCATTTAATGCTGCCTGATCAGGGTAGTCAGGCATTTGAATCCGTGGCTTAGAGCGCCAGCTTGATTTGCTCCAGGTCGTCATATCGTATGCTCCGGTCGTTGGCGTTTGCGCCAAATGTTGGCGCAAACGCAGTTTAGGTATTAAGCTATACAAAACCTATGGCGTAGTGACCATAACCCATTTCACAGCTTGACGCCGGAACGGACCTCATGCCCTAGTGACTCACTGTGAATATATGTAACCCGTAGCACGCTGGATTCTGCCGTGGCCCAAGCCCCTCACGCCCAACGCATCCCCCAAAATCCGGACAAAACGCGCCGCTTTGTATTTGTCCTGTTGGATAATTTTAGCTTGCTGTGCTTTTCGACGGCAATAGAGAGCCTGCGAATTGCAAACCGCATGGCGGGACGCACTCTATATGAATGGACAGTGATCGGCGAAGGTGGTGTTTCTGCGGCCTGCTCTGCTGGGACAGTTTTCCAGCTCGACAATGATCTGGGCGATATGAACCGCGACGACACCATCATGGTTTGTTCAGGCATTGATGTGCAGGCGGCGACAACAAAGAAAGTGCTCGCATGGTTGCGCCGCGAGGCCCGCAAAGGGCTGGTGATTGGTGGGCTTTGCACCGGCGCCTATTGTCTGGCCAAGGCAGGACTGCTCGACGGCAAGCGCGCCACGATCCATTGGGAAAATCAGGACAGCTTTGCTGAGGAGTTTGAGGATGTTACACTGACAAAATCAGTCTTTGTCGTCGACAACAACCGCATGACGACTGCAGGCGGCACGTCGTCGATTGATCTGATGCTCAAGATTATCGCTGATAATGAAGGCGAAGATTTGGCCAATGCAGTTGCAGACCAGCTCATCTATAGCTCCATCCGAACCGATCAAGATACACAGCGCCTGTCAGTGCCGACCCGCATCGGTGTGCGTCATCCCAAGCTGTCGGCAGTCATCCAGATTATGGAAGCCAACATCGAAGAACCGATCAGCCCGTCGATTTTGGCCCAAGACGTCGGCATGTCCACGCGCCAGCTTGAGCGTCTGTTTCGCCGCTATCTGAATCGATCACCCAAGCGCTATTATATGGAACTGCGCCTGCAAAAAGCGCGCAACCTGTTGATGCAAACAGACATGAGCGTGATCAACGTCGCACTTGCCTGCGGCTTTGCCTCGCCCTCGCATTTCTCCAAATGCTATCGCGCGCACTATGACAACACCCCCTACCGCGAACGTGGCAGCCACGCCGCACGCCTGTCGATTTGAGTGTAGCCCTGCGCATCGTTGCGATTTGTGGTGCTTTGTGTGCTGGCGTCTTGCTTGCCCTTATGTTGGCGTTTGGCGGCCCAAATTATTATGGTTTGCGGCCACACGCGGTCAAAGCTGATCTGGAAACACACGATTTGTCTCACCTCGTTTCGCTTGCGGAGTATGGCAAAGTGAGCGGCGTCCTAAGCTAAGATGCGTGGTACAAAGGCCGTGACGGCAAAACCGGCTGGTTCTTACTTCCCGTTGATCAAACTGAAGGGATCCAATTCAACGTCAACGGACAGCTCAATCCGACCTATGCCACAGTGTTCGGCGCCTCTCCGCGCCGGTGCAACGGTACGTCACGACCCGAAAATGGTCCGCGGTATCGAACCCGAACGCACGCAGTCGGGGTTTCTGGGGCGCTCCACGTGTCGGCGCAGTAAAATAGACATACGTTAAGTCATTGCGGCCAGCGCACCAGCAATTCGCCACAGCGAGAAAATGACGTTTGAAGAACTAATCCAATTTGACGCGATAGGTGATCCATAGGTTCAGCGCGATAACGTCACAGTCTGGCCCACCCCTTACGCCTACCATCGCACCCTATCGTTACCCGTGGTCTGGCAATCGCTGTACGCACGCCCAGATTTCACAATCAGTGATTTTCGAGGCATCGCATCAGATCTTGCAGACACATTCACCTGTGAGGGCGTCATCGGAGTTAGGTTGCAAAAGCAAGAATGGTATCCGCGCCATGTCACAGAAGCGCTCCCCAACCACCTGCCGTTCAAGACACAGAACAAAACAGTCATGCTCGACGACATCAAGTTTGTGCGCTTTGACTTTGTCGTACTGTGTGCGCCTTCCGCCCTTAAAGACTGTGATGCAGTTGATGTTACTGTATTGATTGGTGATGTCCAAAAACTGCGCGACCGTTCTGTGCTGAACGCAGCATTAGATCGCCAGACACCGCTTCCAGAGGGCAATATGGTATTGCGTGATGTGCTGAGCGAGGACGCCATCCAACGTGACAGCCTGATTGCCCCAACGTCAAAGGAAAGGCGTTTTCCCGTCACATGGTATGACGCACGACCTACCTCAGCATCAAAATAGCCTTGCTGCGCGTTTGATCGCCAAAAATCAGAAAATTATCCCGAAATTGGGCGTAAAATGGGGCCGATCCCATGAAAAAATCTGCTTCTCTTTTCTGTAAACCCCGCATAGGCTCTAGCCCGAACATCATGTTCCAACAAGGGAGATCCACATGAAAAAGATGCTTATGGCCACAACGGCTGCAGCACTGGTTGCCACAGGCGCATTCGCCGATGGCCACTCAAAAGAAGTTAAAATCGGCATTCACTTCGGCTTTACCGGCCCGATTGAATCGCTGACAGGTCACATGGCCGATGGTGCCGAGCTGGCAATCAAAGAAGTATCCGACAGCGGCATGCTGCTTGACGGAATGAAAGTCACGCCGATGCGTGTTGATTCCGGTTGCATCGACAACGGTCTGGCCGTGTCCAACGCAGAGCGTCTGATCGCTGATGGCGTCGCGGGCATCGTAGGCTCCGACTGTTCCGGTGTTACAGGTGCGGTATTGCAAAACGTCGCCATTCCAAACGGCATGGTCATGATTTCTCCATCCGCCACATCCCCTGGTCTAACGACCATGGAAGACAACGGCCTCTTCTTCCGCACATCCCCATCGGATGCACGTGAAGGTGAAGTCATGGCAGAAATCCTGAACGAGCGCGGCGTTAAGTCCATCGCTCTGACCTATACCAACAACGACTATGGTAAGGGTTTGGCCGACGCGATCGAGACATCCTTCAAAGCCATCGGCGGCGAAGTCACAATCGTTGCAGCGCACGAAGACGGCAAAGCAGACTACTCTGCTGAAGTTGGCGCACTGGCATCTGCTGGTGGTGACATCCTCGTTGTCGCAGGCTACCTCGACCAAGGTGGTGCAGGCATCATCAAAGCAGCACTCGACGCAGGCGCATGGGAGCAGTTCGGTCTTCCAGGTGGCATGATCGGTGAAGCACTGCCCGCGAACATCGGCCCAGACCTCAACGGCTCCTACGGCCAAATCGCTGGTTCCGAAGGCCCAGGCATCGAGGCATTCACAAAAATGTCCGAAGAAGCAGGCTTCCTTGGTGCGTCCCCGTACACACCTGAAAGCTATGACGCAGCAGCACTGCTGATGCTGGCCATGCAGGCTGCTGGTTCCGCAGATCCAGCCATGTACAAGGACA
>CAWVZA010000069.1:0-13521 GCA_963934545.1 uncultured Sulfitobacter sp. | reverse complement strand
GATCACACCACCAACAGCCACACGCATGTTCCCTATATGCCTGTCACGTCACGCAGTGATCAATGTGGACGGGATCGAGATGGAAACCTTCCATCCCGGAGCAACTGCACTGCGCGAAGTCAGCCACTCGCTGCGCGACCGCTTCATCTCGCTCTTCCCGCGCATCAGCCACTTGTCGGACTTTGGACCACTTGCCCATCCACGCGCGCCAGAAATGGACGCACACTAAGTCTTTTGTAATCTCTCTCCTGAGCAGACAGGTTCCCTATCAGGGCTGAACGCTCAGACGTTCCTCCAAAACGTCGAACGGAACGCCGGGATCATCCTTGGCGTTCCGAATGACCAATGAGGTTTTGACGCTGGCCACATTGGGCGCCGTCAACAACTGCCCCGTCAAAAAGCTCTGGAAGCTCGATAAATCGGGTGCCACGCATTTGAGCACAAAATCAACCTCGCCATTGAGCATGTGACACTCACGTACCAACGACCACGCGCGACAACGGTCTTCAAATGCTGACAAATCCGCCTCGGCCTGACTGTTCAGCCCTACCATTGCAAACACCTGCACCTCAAATCCAAGTTCGCGTGCATCTACATCCGCATGATATCCACGAATAAACCCCTGCTCCTCTAGCGTGCGCACACGTCGCAGGCACGGTGGCGCAGAAATACCGACACGTTTGGCCAACTCGACATTGGTCATACGTCCGTCTGCCTGTAACTCAGCTAGAATTTTCCGATCAATCGGATCAAGTCGTGCACCTGCCATATGTCCCCCTACAGCTTTTCGATTGTTATACAGATAACGCCGCCCTGCGCAATATTGTTTCACACAAGCGCAATATTATTCACGCCGAGCAATACCAAGCGCCCTAAATTCGGATTTTCAAATTTGGGAAATTTGACGAAACTCCATCACTTCACACAAAGGTGACACCTGACCTCCACCGAATACCGCCAAGGGGTTTAAGAGCGCACTTACGGCGTATATATCTCTGCTCATACAGATTCTAAACATACCATATTAAGGGTGCCCCATGGCCGACACACGCAAAACAAAGCTTTTGATCATCGGCTCCGGCCCTGCAGGCTATACCGCAGGTGTTTATGCCAGCCGCGCCATGCTCGACCCGATCCTTGTGCAAGGGATTGAACCGGGCGGCCAGCTCACCACCACCACCGAAGTCGAGAACTGGCCCGGTGATACCGAGGTTCAGGGCCCCGACCTGATGATCCGCATGGAAGAGCACGCAAAAGCGATGGGCACCGAGATTATTGGCGATATCATCACCAATTTGGATATGTCGAAACGTCCATTTGTCGCCACAGGCGATAGCGGCACACTCTATGAGGCAGATGCCGTCATCCTTGCCACAGGTGCCCGTGCTAAATGGCTGGGCCTTGAGACTGAGGAAAAATTCAAAGGCTTTGGTGTATCCGCCTGTGCCACTTGCGACGGCTTCTTCTACCGTGGCCAAGAAATCGTCGTGATCGGCGGCGGCAACACGGCCGTTGAAGAAGCGCTGTTTCTTACGAATTTCGCCTCCAAAGTCACACTCGTCCACCGTCGCGACGAGTTGCGTGCGGAGAAAATCCTCATCAACCGCCTTGAGAAAAACCCCAAGATTGAGCCGCTGTGGTTTCACCAGCTCGACGAAGTCTATGGCACTGATAGCCCGCTAGGCGTCGAAGGCATCAAAGTCAAAAGCACCAAAACGGGCGAGATCACGGACATTCCATGCAAAGGCGTATTCGTCGCTATTGGCCACGCCCCCGCAAACGAGCTGGTTAAAGATACACTCGAGACGCACATGGGCGGCTATGTCGTGACGAAACCTGACAGCACCGCCACTTCTGTCCCAGGCATTTTTGCGGCAGGCGACCTCACCGATCACATCTACCGTCAAGCAGTAACAAGTGCCGGTATGGGCTGTATGGCCGCTCTTGAGGCCGAACGCTTCCTTGCCGAAGTTGGGGGCGATGAGGGCAAAGATACGTCCCTACCGTTGGGATATGGTGCCGAGGTCAGCCAAAACGCCTAAGCCTATGCACAGGTAACAGAAAGCTAGCGGAAGCAATTTCGCTGGCTTTCTCGTGAAAAAGGCAACACTCAGGTCAAGAAACCCTGTTTTGTTTCCGAATTGCTAGAATTTTGCCACATTCAGCACGTAGGTAGCGCATGAACGGGCCAACAAGGGCCCCACTTGAGGCCGAGAACCTATGACAATGCTATCTAACCTTGCTCCAATTCCAGAGCTTTATGTCTCTTACGAATCTGCACAAAAACTCAAAATCGAAGTGGGCCAACTGGTCAGCCATGATCTGACACCCCGTCAAATTTGCGACCTAGAGCTTTTGATGAATGGCGGCTTTAACCCGCTCAAAGGTTTTCTGAGCGAAGCAGACTATGACGGCGTTGTCGAAAATATGCGTCTGGCCGACGGCAGCTTGTGGCCAATTCCTATTGCCCTCGACGTATCTGAGGACTTCGCTGGCAAGTTAAAAGTCGGTCAGGATATCGCGCTGCGCGACCAAGAAGGTGTTATCCTCGCCACCATGACTGTCACCGACAGCTGGATCCCAAACAAATCGCTCGAAGCTGAAAAAGTTTTCGGCGCCGACGACGATGCACACCCCGCCGTCAATTACCTCCATAACCAAGCGAGCAAAGTGTACCTCGGCGGTCCGATCACAGGCATCCAACAGCCCGTACATTATGACTTCAAAGCACACCGCGACACGCCGAATGAGTTGCGCGCCTATTTCCGCAAGATGGGCTGGCGCAAAGTGGTTGCCTTCCAAACCCGCAACCCGCTTCACCGCGCCCACCAAGAATTGACGTTCCGCGCCGCACGCGAAGCCCAAGCAAACCTGCTGATCCACCCCGTTGTGGGCCTGACAAAGCCGGGCGATGTGGATCACTTCACCCGCGTGCGCTGCTATGAGGCGGTTTTGGACCAGTACCCACAGGCCACGACATCTATGTCCTTGCTGAACCTCGCCATGCGTATGGCTGGCCCGCGTGAGGCCGTCTGGCACGGTCTGATCCGCAAAAACCATGGCTGCACCCACTTCATCATTGGCCGTGATCACGCTGGACCTGGAAACAACTCCAAGGGTGAAGATTTCTATGGCCCCTATGATGCACAGGACCTGTTCCGCGAGCATCAGGAGGAAATGGGCATTGAGATGGTTGATTTCAAACACATGGTTTGGGTGCAGGAACGCGCCCAGTACGAGGCCATGGACGAGATCAAAGACAAAGATGACGTAACCATCCTCAACATCTCAGGAACCGAGCTGCGCCGTCGCCTCCAAGAAGGTCTAGAAATCCCTGAGTGGTTCTCCTTCCCCGAAGTGGTAACCGAGCTGCGCCGCACCAAACCGCCGCGTAACAACCAAGGCTTTACTGTCTTTTTCACAGGCTTCTCTGGCTCTGGAAAATCCACTATCGCCAACGCTCTGATGGTCAAGTTAATGGAGCAAGGCGGCCGCCCTGTTACATTGCTCGACGGTGACATTGTGCGCAAAAACCTGTCCTCCGAGCTGGGGTTCAGCAAAGAGCACCGCGACCTGAACATCCGCCGCATCGGTTATGTTGCCTCTGAGATCACCAAAAACGGCGGCATCGCAATCTGTGCGCCCATCGCGCCCTATGCCACAACCCGCCGCGCAGTACGCGAAGATGTCGAGCAGTTTGGCGCCTTTTTGGAAATCTACGTTGCCACTTCTATCGAAGAGTGTGAGCGCCGTGACCGTAAAGGTCTCTACAAGCTGGCCCGCGAAGGCAAGATCAAGGAGTTCACAGGGATTTCAGACCCCTATGATGTCCCTTCAGATCCAGATCTGAGCGTTGAGACCGAAAATGTAGACGTCGACAACTGCGCGCACCAAGTGCTGCTAAAGCTTGAAAGCATGGGCCTGATCAAAGCCTGATCTTCCTCGACTTAGAAGAACAAACGGCCAGCCTGTGAGGGCTGGCCGTTTTGCATTTTAGATCCCACTGCCGCCCTCAACCGAGCATAAACACATCATACCGCGTGGATTTCCCCAATATCTGGTGCGAACATGGTCGTATCCCTTCGATTGCATCCGCTTTGGCGGGCCACTTCAGAACAACACGCTGTTTGGCATGGGCCAAAGCCACGCGCATCAAATCAGCGGCATCCTCATCCGTGCCCACAATCTCACGCACCTGCCGCAGCTCACGTTTGACCAACGCCGAGTTTTTACGCAGCGGATGCATCGGATCAATCAGCACCGCGTCCGCTTCAAGTGTGGGCAGCAGGTCCTTTGCGTCCCCGTGCAGCAAGGTCATCCGCCCAATAATATCGCGGAAATCACCCTCCTCAACCAAAGCGCGCGCCATCCCATCCGCCAACAGCGCATGCATCTCAGCAGACCGCTCAATCAGTGTTACCTGCGCTCCAAGCGAGGCAAGCAGGAATGCATCACGCCCCAGCCCTGCCGTGGCATCCACAACCACAGGCGTTTTGCCTGCGCGCAAGCCCATCGCCTTTGGCAAATCCTGTCCGCGCCCACCACCAAAGCGCAGCCTATGCGCCACGGGACCGTTCACAAAATCAACATGTAGTGCGGCATCACCCGTCATATGCAATTACCCAAGGTGGACCTCACCGGACATGACCAAGGCACCCTGCCCTGAAACCTTAACGCCGCTTATGGCATTACGCGCACCCAACACTTCGACCTGCGCCTGACCGGGACGCCCTAATCCATGTCCCTGCTCGGCGGTAAACATAGGTGCATCAATCAATCCATGCGCCCAAAGATAAGCAGCCATACATCCGGTTGCAGACCCCGTAAACGGGTCCTCAGACGGGCTTGGCGGCGCCATCAACAGGCGACTGAACGTGTTCCCCGCGTCCGTCGCCCCCTCAAGACAAACCCAAAACGGCTCCATGATGTCGGTACTCTCATGACCCAGTGCAGCGGCATATGCAGCCAAAGCATCCACATTGAACGCGACCCGCTCCACCGTCGCGCGACCTTTCAAAACCGTTATGCAAAAAGGCAAACCAGTCGAGACAATCTGCGGCGGGTGAATAATGTCAGAAGCGTCCATGCCCCCAACAGCCGCCACCAACGCCGCATCAGCCACAGCACCAAACACAGGCGCAATCTGCGTCATGGTCACAAGGTCACCCTGTACGTCCACAGGCACTAGCCCTGCGCCCGTTTCCAGCACCAGCGGCCCGTCGCCAATCATCCCCCGCCTGCGCATCGCAACCACCGTCGCCACAGTCGGATGCCCTGCAAACGGAATTTCGCGGCTCGCCAGAAAGTACCGCACACGGATATCCGCCACATCAGAAGGCCCCGTAAACGTACATTCCACAAGAGATGTTTCGCGCACATAAGCCATGCAAATATCATCAGATAAGCCCGCACCTCCATGCACGACAGCACAACCATTGCCGCCAAAAACGTCGCTCGTGAACGCATCTACCCAGTCAAATTCAAACGCCACTCATCATCTCCACATGTAAAAGGGGCCGCATCTCTGCTACCCCCTTACCATCTCGTAACAACCTGCACGGTCAAGCAGTTTAATGTACCAATACAGGTGCGTAATTATGCTCTCGCGCCAAATCAAACGCCAGCTTCTGGTCACCCACAAGGGCGAGTTGCTGACCCTCGGCATCATGCACCGCATAAAGCTGCTCCAGCCCCTCGGCCTGATCGCGCACCTCGCGGGGCAGATCAGTCACGGCTATTCTCTTGACGTAAACGGTTCGGTCCGCCGGTCCTGTCATCGCTGTAGCTTCCATAGTCTACCCCTTTCGGATGTTGATGGTCTGCACGACGGTTTCAGGCTTGGCTTGGGTCAGGTCCACATGCAGCAGGCCGTTTTCCATCAGCGCCTCACCCACTTCGACACCGTCGGCCAACACAAAACTGCGCTGGAACTGGCGGCCCGCAATGCCACGGTGCAAAAACACGCGGCCCTCGCTGTCTTCATTTTGTCGTCCACGGATGACCAACTGGCGGTCCTCGACAGTGATCGACAAATCGCCTTCTCCAAAACCCGCAACCGCAAGGGTGATGCGGTAGCTTCGGTCGGAGGTTTGTTCGATATTGAAGGGCGGATAGCCTTCATTGCCGGATTTGGCGCTGCGCTCCAGCACCCGCTCCAACTGTTCAAATCCCAACATATGGGGATAAGAGGCAAGTGTAAGTTTTGTCATATATGACACGTCCTTATGATCTCAAGCGACAGTCCTACAACGCCCCATGATTGGCAGCATCACTTCATAAATATGGGAAGCCAATCGGTTCTGCGCAAGGGCTATGCGCCAATCACCCGATCGCTTATGCTTAAAAGCCTAACCAGTAGTCAGAATCAGAGTACCAATGAACGCCCAAGATGATCTCTCCATGAAAAACGATGAGGTGCTGCGGGTTGAACGCGAAGTATTCCGCAACGAGCACCGCGATCTGGACGATGCAATCAGAGCATTGGGTGAGCGCGGCACAGCTGACCAGCTGACGCTGCAACGGCTGAAAAAGCGCAAACTCATGCTCAGAGACCGCATCGCACGCATTGAGGATCGCCTCACTCCTGACATCACCGCCTGAGCCAGAGTTTCCCCGAAATTCCGAGTCCAAAATTTCGTATGAAATTTTGCCTCCCGACCCACATTGCCCCGCCGCACCGAATGGCTATAGTGCGCACTTAACCTCCTGACGCAAAGGCTTTCCCGCTATGAGCACACCACCCGTAGGCATCATCATGGGGTCCCAGTCCGACTGGTCCACAATGCGCGAGGCCGCCAGCCTGCTCGACGAGCTTGGCATTGCTTATGAGACCCGCATCGTCTCGGCCCACCGCACGCCCGACCGCCTTTGGGAGTACGGCAAAACCGCTGTGGACCGTGGGCTTCAGGTTATCATCGCAGGCGCAGGCGGTGCTGCCCATTTGCCCGGCATGATGGCATCAAAAACCCGTGTGCCCGTAATCGGTGTGCCCGTCCTGACCAAAGCGCTCTCAGGCGTCGACAGCCTCTATTCGATCCTGCAAATGCCAAAAGGTTTCCCCGTCGCCACTATGGCCATCGGCGCACCCGGTGCGGCCAATGCGGGCCTCATCGCCGCTGGCATCCTCGCACTTCAAGACCCCGTTCTGGCCACTCGCCTCGACACATGGCGTAGCAATCTGAGCGCCTCTATTCCGGAAGCCCCAACAGATGACTAATCCCCTGCCCACAAGCGCAACCATCGGCATCTTGGGCGGTGGCCAATTGGGCCGCATGCTCTCCGTCGCCGCCTCCCGCCTCGGCCTGCGCACCCATATTTATGAGCCAGGTGCAAACCCGCCTGCCGCAGACGTGGCCCATGCCGTGACTACCGCGCCCTATGATGATGTCGCAGCCCTGACTGCATTTGCCAATGCTGTGAACCTCGTGACCTACGAGTTCGAGAACATCCCCACCGAAGCCCTCGACATCATCGAGGCGATTACGCCTATTCATCCCAACCGCCGCGCCCTCGGCACGTCCCAAGATCGCCTTGTCGAAAAGAATTTCCTGCAAGAGATCGGGCTTCAAGTCGCCCCTTTCGCAGACATCACGGACGCCGCCAGTCTCGACGCCGCACTCTCGACCATTAGCACACCATCCATCATGAAGACCCGACGCTTCGGCTATGATGGCAAGGGCCAGTCCCGCCTGAACACCCCTGAAGATGCAGCAACCGCCCTCACCGATATGGCAGGTGCGCCCGCAGTGCTCGAGGGTTTCGTCAACTTCTCAGTTGAAATCTCGATCATCGCCGCGCGCAACCCGCAAGGCGAAATCGCATGCTATGACCCCGGCCAGAACATCCACCGAGACGGCATCCTGCACACCACAACGGTGCCTGCAAAAATCCCTACCCGCCTCCGCACAGATGCTGTGCTGCTGGCCGCAAAAATCCTCAATACGCTAGACTATGTTGGCGTCATGGGCGTTGAGCTTTTTGTAACGCCCCAAGGCCTCATCGTGAACGAAATCGCTCCGCGCGTGCACAATTCAGGCCACTGGACGCAAAACGGCTGCGCTGTGGACCAGTTTGAACAGCACATCCGCGCCATCGCAGGCTGGCCCCTTGGTGACGGCAAACGTCATTCGGATGTCGTGATGGAAAATCTGATCGGCTATGATATGGATCAGGTCCCCACGCTGGCGAAAGAGGCAAATTGCGCAATCCATCTCTACGGTAAAGTCGAGACGAAAGCCGGTCGTAAGATGGGCCACGTCAACAGGATCAAGACCTGAACAAAACGCTTTCCGCCCTACGCCATGAACCGCTCAGCAACTGCACCAGTCATGTAACTCACACGGCCCTGTACAAGTGTGGCTGCCACTCGCAGGCTATCGCGCTCCAACACCACCATGTCAGCCCGCTTGCCTGTTTCCAGTACACCGCGATCGTTCAGCCCTAAAACACCTGCAGGTCCAGCCGACACCAAGCCCCAAGCATCTTTCAGCTCCATCATCCCATTCTGCCACAACATCAATCCCGCCCTACGCACACTCGGATAGTGGTAGTCGGACGCCAGTGCCGTGCAGTATCCCATAGCAATGAGATCGACTGCGGAAACATTAAGGTTATGTGATCCGCCCCGCACCACATTGGGCGAGCCCATCACAACAATTCCACCATTGGCAGCAGCCGCTTCTGCCGCCTCCAGTGTCTCAGGAAACTCAGCCACGCGAACGCCCCGCACAGCCCAAATCGCCCGCCCTTGCGCCGTGGTATCATCGTGACTGCCCATGGCGATCCCGCGTTCCCCCAACTGCGCACAGAGCCAATCAAGCGCGGCTGGCACATCGTCGCTCTCCGCCTCCAGCGCCTGCATCAACGCGAGATGCGTCTCCGGACTGCGCCTTGCTTTGAGTGCTTGAGACACCAGCCGCCGTGGCTGCACGCCCTCTTGCAAGCGGTCGTGGGGCAAATGATCGTTAAACACGATATAGCGCAGCCCCCACTCCGCCATTTTCTCGGGCAGTTCTTCATAGAAATCCAGCAGATGCGTCTCGAACCGCAACTGCCCCCGCAAATCCGTCACCATGCTCGGCCCCAGATCGCGCAGATGCGAAAACACCTGATCCGCAAACTCATAGCTGCGCACGCCACCTTCCCAGCTGACAAACTGCGCCAGCGTCGCTGTGGTAATCCCGTTCGCAGCTAACTCGGCCTCGACTGCGACCAAACCTTCGGCCATTTCTTTCATTGCCCCGCGCCGTGGCGCAAGATGCCGCTCGAAACCATCGCCATGCACATCCACAATGCCGGGCAGCACAAGATATCCACTCAAATCCACGGCGCGGCCTACAGCGCTGTCGACAATCACGCCATCGGTAAACGACAGCCCATTACAGTGCAGCCCATCAGGCCCCAATACTTCCGCCCCGATGATATCAAGGTTTGGCATCAAACACCTCAATCCCAGGCAAACAATCCCCATCAGGACACCCAAACCGCTCCAAGACAGCGTCGAAAAAAGTCCTGTCAGGATCAAATCGTCCCGTCCTCAGGAACGCAACTGTCTGCGAAATCACACGCGGATTGTTCATCATAAACGTATGCGTCACAGGCAAGGTCAGATGCGCCCGCATCCCGTTCAGACGCGTCGAATAGACCGCCACTTTGCCATCGTCCTCCCCCGGCAACAGAGACGAAAAATAGGGGTTTAGCGATTGCGACCCTGCAATCACACCCAGCTCGAAATTCGCATCAGGCAAACCGCGCGGCAATGATCCCACACCCGTTCCCATCTGCATGCCCGCAGGTCCGTGGATCCAGTCAAAGGCAACCACATCGCGCAACTCGTCCACAATTTCACTGCCCTGATTGGGCGGTCCTAACATCACTGCGCGGCCGACACGATCAGGCCCCACGTCTGCCACCCATTGCCGCAGCAAGATACCACCCATGGAATGGGTCACAAAATCCACTTTGGCCGTGCCGCAAGTGGCTACTGCCGCAGGTAAAGTGTCACGCGTCAACTCTCCAATAGGCGCTTCCGTCGACGGATAACCTGGCCGCACCACGCGCCACCCATCCGCCTCTAATGCGGCCTCCATTAGAGCAAAGGACGTCTCTGTTCGCGCAAGCCCGTGCAACAACACGACACAGCGCGCTTGCGCTGCGGTGCCCATCACCACCAATACACATATGATCGCAATCAATTTCATAGGCTGCTATGTAGTCCCTATCTGCACAGTTGTAATCCCCCATCGCAAGACACAGCCAAGAGGACCGCATCATGACGCCAACGACACCTCCACGCCTCGCTGTGCGTGCCATCATCATCCAAAAAGAGCGTCTGTTGCTCGTCAACGCATGGCCTGTAGGTAAAAGCGATCTAATGTGTGCACCCGGAGGCGGGGTCGAGCGAGGCAGCTCCCTGCCCGACAACCTGATCCGCGAGGTATTTGAGGAAACAGGTCTGCATATCACAGTCGACGCCCCGTGTTTGGTGAACGAATTCCACGACCCCAAAGGCAGTTTTCATCAGGTGGATGTCTACTTCCATTGCACCCTTCTAAGTGAACCAACACTGGACCACGGCTGGGAAGACATCGACGCTATCGTTACCGATCGACGCTGGGTCACCCGCGCCGAAATGGCCAATTTACGTGTCAAACCAAATAGCCTCGCGGCCGTCGCATGGCGCGATGTGGACGCGCCGATGTACGACCCGCTTGAACCGCTTATCGTTTAGCAGTCACAGACCAGCCGATACCACCCACAACCAAAGCAGCGGCTATCATTACAACAGGCGTCACCATTTCATCCAACAAAACTGCACCTGCCAGTATGGCGATCACTGGCACGCTCAACTGGATAACCGCAGCTGTCGTGCCCCGCATTTGCGTCAAAACAGAATACCAAAGCGCGTAACCCAACCCAGACGTCACTGCCCCACAGATAACAGCCAGAGCGACACCTGTAGCATCTGAATCCAAATCACTTTTGAGCAGGAGAACCGCAAGCAGTGGTAAACAAATGATAAAGTTTGCACCCGTCGTTGCCAAAGGATCAGCCGCCCCACGGCCTGCAATCGTATAGGCCGCCCATCCAACCCCTGCGAGGCACATCAGCACAGCACCCAATGGATCAGCGATACTTTGTGCTGTGGGCCAAAGCACCAGTACCAAGCCAGAAAACGCAGCAGACGCCCCGATGAGTTGGCGTGGCGTTGGCCTCTGCCCGGTCACCGCAGCATGGCCAAACATCGTTATCTGCGTCACCCCAAACAAGATCAACGCCCCCAATCCTGCATCAAGTGTAAGATAGGCCAATGAAAACCCGACTATGTAGGCCGTTAAGCTGACTGCCCCCACCAAACGCACACGTCGCAAAAGCGGCAGGGAGTGGCCGCGCCAAACTGCAATCCCGCCAAGCATCCCTGCACCAGCTGCCACGCGCAGCAGGGCAAAGGCACCGGGACCAATATGCCCCCCTTCCACCGCTGCACGCGTCAAAAGAGAATTCGCGGCAAAGGCGCACATCGTCAGCACAGTGAGCAGGATCAATTTCATAAACCTGCCTACCCCACTGCAAATGTCGGTCCAAGAGCAATTTAAGGGTTATTGCTTAGATGAAGATAAACTCATCGTCATCTCCCAGTGTCGCCAGTAGCGCATCAAGGTCGCTGTGGTCTTGCGCAGCAAAGGTCACCTGAGGCCCATTCATCATCTGACGAAACTCTTTTCGAAACATCGACACAACGGTGCTTTGCAAATCGCTGTCCATTAAAGCGGCTGTAAGCCCCTGCTTGATCACTTCTCGCTGATGGACACTTTGTGCGAGCAGATCGCGTTGCTCTGCAGCGGTTTCCATCGCCCCAACCATAGCGAAGCGGAGCTGCTCGGCCGTCATCGGTTCCTTAGTCAGAAAATCATGGCACCCATTTCGCATCGCAGTGACGGCCGTCTCCATATCACCGTTGCCTGTAATCATAATCGAAGCGACATCGTTGTTGAGTGTACTTGCCTGAATATGCGCCAATACTTCCAGCCCGTCCCCTTGTGGCAAGCGGTAGTTGATAAGGATCAGGTCAAAGACCTCACGTGCGACCGCGTCTTTCATTTCAGCAATGGAGCTGATTTCGGTCAATGCGACCATCAACGACGTATTCTGGCTCATTCGTCGAATTCGCGCACGGTCAAATGTACTGTCGTCCAACAACAGTACTTTGACTAACTTTGGAAAAGTCCCTTCTTGGGGGCCTATAACTTCAATTGACAACGACATGGTTCGCACTTTCTCATAGAATATCCCAAAATTAGGCTAATCCGTGCGTCCCTAGCAAATCATGAATACCGCTTCGACCTCAGCCTACTTCTTTGGCATCATTAGAAATAACAACGTTTAAAATTAGAGCCTTAGGGATAGGCATCTGAAGCAACCCTTCGAGTGGCCATACCGATACCGTTTCAATTATCAAGAGGAAATTCCTGTGGGATCACAACGTCAACGCGCAACCCGCCTTGATCAAGAACAGCCCCTGACAATGCGACCTGCCCGCCATAATGCTCGGCTAGCTTACGCACATTGGCGAGCCCCATACCCGTTCCCTCAACCTCGTCACGGGACCGCAAAGTGGTCATGGCACCCAACGCACGCCCGTGAGATCGCTCTGGAATTCCAGGTCCATCGTCACACACTGTAAAGCGGATCATTGCACCCTCCTGTCGCGTCATAACCAATATTGTATCGCGCTTTTCATGATGATGTTTGACGGCATTACCCACCAACGCACTCCATAACATTAACGCATCCTGCTCACCCATCATCACATGGGTGCTCCCGATGTCACGAACGAGCTTCATACTTTGGGGAAGATGCAATTCCGCGAGCACCTCATCCAATGCGGCTTCCACATTTACACGTACCAATGGTTGCATACGCCCAATCCGCGAATAGGCTAGAAGGTCCATCAACATTCGGTCAAGCCGCGCCGTATGGCGGTTCATCATATCGATCGACTGCGCGACGGAGCCCGTGATCTCCACGCCCGCTTCGGCCAAATCCTCCGCAATCCATTGCGGCAGCTCTAATAACGCTCGAACCGACGCTCGTACATCATGGCTCATCAAATAGATAAAATCATCAATGTCTTGCGTGTCATTTACAGAGGCGCTCTTTCCGGAGCAGCAACATGTGCAGCATTACGCGTCATGGGTCACCTTTCACGAGATCTTCACAGATACCGTAGCAGCGCAATCCTTGCGGAGCCGTTAATGCTGGCACCCAAACACAACAAAGGGCCCCTTGGTAGGAGCCCTTTGCACTGTCGGAAAGGACAGGGTGGTGTGCGTTAGCCTCTCGTGACCTTTTCCAGCGGAAAAGACACTGTCGGCTTCGACAGGTTTTGCTTGCGCAAAACCGTCTTACATCATGCCGCCCATGCCGCCCATGCCGCCCATGTCTGGCATGCCGCCACCGGCGCCACCGTCTTTGGCAGGCTTATCAGCAACCATAGCTTCGGTTGTGATCAGCAGGCCAGCA
>CAWVZA010000068.1:0-13575 GCA_963934545.1 uncultured Sulfitobacter sp. | reverse complement strand
AACCAATCATGGGGTGCGGCAGGCGCCATGCCTGGCAATCCGGTCTCGCCCCTCATCTCGGGTGGCAGGGCATTTTGCAAAATTTCTCTCATCCCCCTTCTTACGACACCCCAGCGCCGGAGGCAAAAGCGACGGTACAGATGTCGCAGACCGCCATGCGCGCAGTGATTTTTCAGCCACGCTGGACAGAACGGAGGGCCAGATATGAACCAACATTACCGCGAAACGCGCAAGATTGATCCGACAAAAGGGGCCACCCTACCCGACGGCTCTCCCAATAATGCGGACCGCGTCGAGATTGGCCCCACCCAACTGGCCTTCCGCGAATGGGAAGCGGCAGGGCTTGTGCTCCCAAACCTCGCCAACATGCGCAGCCACCGTTGGGAGCGGCTGACCCGCCATGTGGTGGAGCGCGGGTTTGGCGGCCTGCTGATGTTCGATCCACTCAACATCCGCTACGCAACCGACAGCACCAATATGCAGCTTTGGAACACCCACAATCCCTTCCGCGCCGTCCTACTCTGCGCGGATGGCTATATGGTAATGTGGGACTATAAAAACTCGCCTTTCCTCAGCGAATTCAACCCGCTGGTGCGCGAGCAGCGATCGGGCGCGGACTTGTTTTACTTTGATCGCGGCGACAAAGTTGGACCCGCAGCGGATGTGCTGGCTGGTGAAGTCCGTGACCTAATTATGGAACACGGCGGCGGCGAAATGCGCATCGCAGTCGACAAAATCATGCTGCACGGTTTGCGATCGCTTGAGCGGTTGGACTTTGAAGTCATGGATGGCGAAGAAGTCACCGAGAAGTCGCGCAGCATCAAAGGGCCTGACGAAATCCTCGCCATGCGCTGTGCCAGCCATGCCTGCGAGACATCTGTGAGAGTGATGGAGGATTTTGCGCGTGCGAATGTGCCCTTGGGTCAGACGTCCGAGGATGAAATCTGGGCCGTCATGCATGCCGAGAATATCCGTCGTGGCGGTGAATGGATCGAGACGCGGTTGCTGTCGTCGGGTCCGCGCACCAACCCGTGGTTTCAGGAATGTGGCCCGCGCATCACCCATAACAACGAGATCATCAGCTTTGACACCGATCTGGTCGGCTCCTATGGCATTTGCGTCGATATCTCACGCAGTTGGTGGATCGGCGATCAGGCCTCGCCCCCCGATATGGTCTATGCCATGCAACACGGGGTCGAGCATATCCAGCAGAACATGCAGATGCTCAAACCTGGCGTGATGATCCCTGAGTTGTCGGCGAACACCCACGTTCTTGATCCGCAGTTCCAAAAGCTGAAGTACGGCTGCCTCATGCACGGCGTGGGTCTATGTGACGAGTGGCCATTGGTTGCCTACCCTGACCATGCGGTTGAGGGAGCCTACGATTACCCATTGGAAGCAGGCATGGTGCTGTGTGTCGAAGCGCTCGTCAGCCCAGAAGGCGGTGACTTTTCTATAAAGCTTGAAGATCAGGTCCTCATCACCGAGGACGGTTTTGAAAACCTGACCCAGTACCCCTTTGATCCCGCACTTATGGGGCAGTCGAATTTCTAAGCCACCGCCCTTGTAGACCAGTGCGCAAAAACCCACAGCCGCGCGCAGCGTCAGCTGTGCCGCACACCTGTGCCATCTTCATTTCTGATGTGATCACCGCCACATCCGCGATTCTACATTGACGTGAAATCACTTCACTGCGATATGTTTTCCTACTATTTGTTGCGGGCCTGCCAGCCATTCATGCGATATATAGTAACATGATCTGAGGATCAGTTGACCATGCAACGATGTGCTGCCCAAGCTTCGGGATGCTTTTCATCAAATAGCAGCGGACATACGCCTGCTTACCCGCATGTATTTTTGGGCGTCAAAACGTACGTCCATTCCGTGCCACACACCGATATCTCCCAAACCCCATTTACTGAATGTGCTGCGCGATCGCGCATTGCTTCTGCCCGCACCCATAACATTCACGGATCGGAGTTCGCGCCTGCGACACGATCGGTCACTCAAAAAGAAGGACAGCACACATGCTGAACGGATCAAACACCCCGAATCGTAACCAATCCGGTACATCGCCCATCGCTCTTATCGCGGGTCTCGGTGGCGTGGCATTTGTGTTGGGCATTGTGATCACTTTGGGTGTCGTACAGCTTAATTCGCAGAAGCAACAAATTGCGCAGATGAACCACATGGTTGCACAGCTGTCCCTACAGCGCTTCGCTGAGCAATCCGTTACGCGTACGGTAGCCGCCGATCTGCTGAGCGTATCTCCCCAACAAACAGCGCCGGAGCCCGCAATGGTTCAAGTGGTTCCAGCTCCCGCAGTGCAACCCGTTTCGGCGGCGGCATTGGTCCAGCTCGCTGCGGCGGCAGGTGACACCACTGCCGTGCAACCCGCACCTGCTATTCCACAGGCCATTGCTGACGCAATCTCACCAGCGACCACAGCGGATAAAATTCGTTCGCTCGTGAATGCTGCTGTGGCACCACAGGCTGATCTGACAAACCTTGACGCTCAAACAATGGCAAATGCGCGCAAGTTCGAGACGCTTGCGATTATTCAAGCAGGTGTTCAGGAATTGGTGACAGCTGTTGTAGACGGCAAGTACGGCATTCACACCAACTATGAGGATGATGATTTTTCCGGTCGTATCCATTTCGCTTTTGTTGGCCACGAAGAAGATCAGACAGAGCTTGAGCGCCTGCTGGCCAATGCCGCCGAAGCGAGTGTGGTCAAGCACAGCGAAGCCGTTGTAGACGCCAACGGGCGCGTCAATGGCCATATTCTGTTGTTCGATCTAGTTGAGCGCGCATTGGAAAACGGCACGTTGGAAGAGCAGCGTGCCAGTGCAAAAATGATGCGCGAAGCACAAGCGATGCTGGCTAAGGATGTCGTTGTGGGTGAGCCTGCAAACGCCGAGGGCTAGAATTTTTATGTGGTAGAGCCTGGTGACAACCTCGCATACATCACGCTGCAATTTTATGGCAGCACGAACGAGTTTACCTGCATCTATGAGGCAAACCGCAGGCAGATCGCTCAGCCAAACGATATTCGTGTAGCCCAACGCTTGCTTATTCCGAACGCGTAAAGCAACCCTACCCTGACAGTCAGAAACGCGGGAACATATTCCCGCGCTTTTGCGTTACTGGCCCAGCGCTTGGCCCAGATCATCTATAAGATCACCAACATTTTCGATCCCTACGGATAGACGCAGCAAGCCTTCGGGGATGCCTGTATGCGGCTCAATCGTGTGACGGTGCTCCACAAGGCTCTCTACGCCACCAAGGGACGTGGCACGGTGGAACAGTTTGAGCCGCGCAACTGCGCCAAGTGCGGCCTGCGCCTCCCCTTTTACAACAAATGACAGAAGCGGGCCAAAGCCCCCTTTCATCTGCTGCACCGCCAACGCGTGGCCTTTGTGCGTCGGCAGACCCGGATAGAGGACCGCCTCGACCGAGGGGTGATCCGACAAATACTCCGCCAGTTTTTGCGCGTTTGCCGACATTCGCTCTACGCGCAGGGGCAAAGTGCGCATCCCGCGGAGCAAAAGCCACGCCTCAAACGGCCCTAACACGGCACCCGCCATGTTGCGGTCCATGCGGATGGCCTGCCACATCTCGCTGTCTGCATCGGCCACGCTCAGCGCACCTGCCAACACATCAGAATGCCCGTTCAAACCTTTGGTCGCAGAGTGCATGGCGATATCCGCACCAAAGTCCAAAGCGCGCGTCAGCACAGGTGTGGCTGTGGTCATATCCGCGACCAGCATCCCGCCGTTTGCATGCACTTCTTGCGCACAGGCACTGATATCAACGATGCGCAGCCACGGGTTCGAGGGCGTCTCGATCCACGCCAACGCAGGGCTGTGCGTGCGACAAGCCGTGGCAAAGGCATCTGTGTCCGACGCCTCCACCTCTACCAGCGTGATGTTGCGGCGGGTGCAGAAATCCCTGATCCACGCCGTCGTGCCCCAATAGATTTGACTTTGTACCAACACAGTTGCCCCAGCGGGCAAGGTGCGGAACACCGCTGCGACCGCCGCCATGCCAGAGGGGAACACCATTGCATCCACAGCCCCTTCAAGCTGGGCCAGCACCCCCTCAACCATCTGGCCATTGGGTCCTGACGTGCGCGAGTATACATTGCCCTCCACCACTGGCGCGTAATCCTCTCCGCGCACAAATGTCGTTGCAGGGTGGATTGGCGGCACGACGCCTCCCGTATCTGCATCCAGCAGCCCACCCGCATGGGCGGCAATCGTGGCGGGGTGAAGCGTTGATTTAAGGGGCAAGGTCATTAGTAAGCTCCGCTCTGGGCAAATATGTATGGCGTGGCTCAGATGTACGGCGCAGGATCGGACTGTGCAAACATTCCGTCACGGTGCCGTGAGCCGCATGACAGCCCCTTGTACCCCACAGCAGCCTGCGCCACTTTAACTATAATCACAGGAGACCCTATTGTGGCTGCACAACGCATCACATTCCCCGGCCATGACGGCGCGCAACTGTCTGCACGGCTGGACCTGCCCACAGGGCCGCATTTGGCGACGGCTCTTTTTGCCCACTGCTTTATCTGCGGCAAGGAAATTCCCGCTGCACGCCGCATTGCTGCACGGTTGGCCGCGATGGGGATTGCTGTGCTGCGGTTTGATTTCACTGGGTTGGGCCACTCGGAAGGAGGGTTCCAGAACACCTCATTCTCCAGCAACGTCGACGATCTGATCGCGGCAGCCACATGGAGCGCGCAACAAGGCATGCCGCCCAGCCTGCTTATCGGACACTCGCTTGGCGGTGCTGCGGTGATCGAAGCGGCAAGCATGCTCGACGGAATAAAGGCAGTGGCCACCCTTGGCGCGCCTTATGATCCAGCGCATGTGACCCACCACTTTGCCGATGCTTTGCCCAATATTGCCCGCGATGGCACAGCCGAAGTTTGCCTTGGTGGACGTCCCTTCACCATCGGGAAATCGTTTATCGAGGACACGGGCAGCGGTGTACTGGGCGATGTGTTGGGCCACCTCAACGCAGCACTCTTGGTGATGCATACCCCGATTGATGCAGTCGCAAGCGTGGACAGCGCAGCACAAATCTTCACAGCGGCCAAACATCCAAAGAGTTTTATCTCGCTCGATGATGCCGACCATTTGATCACCCGAGCAGTCGACGCGGAGTACGCAGCGGGTGTGATTGCCACGTGGGCAGCACGCTATATCCAACGGCCCCTGCCCGCGCCGCCAATTGGCGCACCCGAAGGGGTTGGCGTGTGTCTGAGGCAAACCCTGATGGATTTTTGCAAGATATTACATCAGGCAGCCACGTGCATATGCTGGCAGATGAACCTTTGGCCTATGGCGGCACCAACATGGGCATGTCGCCCTACGGATTTCTGGCCGCCAGCCTTGGAGCCTGTACCTCCATGACCATCCGCATGTACGCGCGCCGCAAAAAATGGCCGCTAGAGCATGTCAGCGTTGATGTGAGCCATAACAAAGTCCACGCACAAGATGCCGCCCTCAGCAGTGGCGAGAAGATCGATAGTTTCTCCCGCTCCATTACGCTGACAGGCAGCAGTCTGGACGCGGAGCAACGCGCAAGGTTGTTAGAGATCGCTGACCGTTGCCCCGTGCACCGCACGCTTGAGCGGACCTCACAGGTTGTAGACAGTCCTCACTGATACCTGACTGATCAGCGAGGCAGCTTTGATTATTACCCCTGCGACCTTGTCCTTGGGTGTCCTAAGGGCTATTGCGCCCCTATCCCACACTCTCAGACATAGGTATGCCGATGATCCCTCGCTATTCCCGCCCCGATATGGTCGCCATTTGGTCACCGGAAACAAAATTCCGCATCTGGTACGAGATTGAGGCGCACGCCTGTGACGCTATGGCCGATATTGGTGTCATTCCGCGCGCAAACGCAGACGCCGTATGGAAAGCAAAAGACGTAGAATTCGACATCGCCCGTATTGACGAGATTGAAGCGGAGACAAAGCATGATGTCATCGCATTCCTCACCCATCTGGCCGAGCATGTAGGCTCCGACGAGGCGCGCTTTGTGCATCAGGGCATGACGTCATCAGATGTGCTCGACACTGCGTTCAACGTACAGCTCACCCGCGCTGCCGATTTGCTGATTGCCGATATGGAAGCACTGCTCGCCGCACTCAAGCGCCGCGCGATGGAGCATAAAGACACCCTGCGCGTGGGCCGTAGCCACGGCATTCATGCAGAACCTACGACAATGGGACTTACATTCGCGCGTTTCTACGCCGAAATGGACCGCAACCTCAAACGCCTGCACACGGCTCGTGAAGAAATTGCAACGGGTGCTGTATCTGGCGCTGTCGGTACTTTCGCCAACATTGATCCCCGCGTTGAGGAGCATGTCTGCGAAAAGCTTGGGCTCAAAGCAGAACCGATCAGCACGCAAGTTATCCCGCGTGATCGCCATGCCGCCTTCTTTGCCTGTCTTGGCGTGATCGCGTCGTCGATTGAAAACGTCGCCACCGAAGTGCGCCACATGCAGCGGACCGAAGTCTTGGAAGGTGCCGAGTATTTTGCAGCGGGCCAAAAAGGCTCCTCCGCGATGCCGCACAAGAAGAACCCTGTGCTGACTGAGAACCTTACAGGTCTGGCGCGCACGATCCGCATGGCCGTGATCCCCGCAATGGAGAACGTGACCCTCTGGCATGAGCGCGATATCTCGCACTCCTCCGTCGAGCGGGCGATTGGACCGGATACCACCATCACGCTGGATTTTGCTCTGCACCGTCTCACAGGCGTGATCGGCAAGATGCTGATCTATCCTGACAACATGCTGGCCAATATGAATAAATTTAGCGGTCTGGTTATGTCCCAGCGCGTTCTACTGGCCTTGACCCAAGCGGGCGTAAGCCGTGAGGACAGCTATAAGCTGGTACAGCGCAACGCGATGAAGGTCTGGGACCACGGTAAGGATTTCAAAACCGAACTGCTCGGCGATGCGGAAGTTCTCAAAGCGCTTAGCGTTGAGGAAATCGAAGAGAAGTTCGATATGGGCTATCATACCAAGCATGTAGATACGATTTTTAAGCGTGTTTTTGGCGACTGATAATTGCCTAAACTACAGGCTATTGCGCAATAAAACTGGGTCAGACTGACACATACTCTACCATACGGCGTAATTTCTTTTTGAAATTGCGCCGTTTCGCGTTACCGTCGGCGTATGTCACAAAAGGAGTAATGGACATGAAAATGAAGATTGCACTTGCTACTGCGACCCTGATGCTGCTGCCAACACTCGGCATAGCTGCCGGCTGTAACTATGACAAACAAGCGATGTCATGCGCTGCGGGTTCTGCCTATGACAGCGCAACAAAGACGTGTTTGCCCGTCTCAACCTGAGACAAACAGACGGCCTCGTGGCTGTATAACAACATAAATGTGAACGCGCGCGGTGCATTATTTTCTTTACCGCGCGCTTTTGCAGTCTAATCCTATTCTTCCGGAGTTTTTGAAATGCGTATCCTTGTTGCTACTGCCCTTGCCCTTGCACTGCCCGTAACGGCGTTTGCCGCGATGGATGAGACAGCGCCACCGAAAAAGCCGAAGTGCGAGAGCGGCTTTGTCTATGACAAGAAGTCCCAGAAATGCGTGAGCAAAACTGGTAATACATTCGATTTCGACACTCTCTACCAAGAAGTGCGTGCGCTGTCCTATGATGGTCGGTACACAGATGCGCAGGACTTGCTTGCAATGATGCCCGCCAATGACGACCGCGTTCTCACGTATATGGGTTTCACCAACCGCAAGATGGGTCACGCTGAGGCGGCCATGGAATACTATGCGCGCGCCCTAGACCTGAACCCAAGCAATGTTATGGCGCGGTCCTATATGGGTCAGGGCTTTGTTGACGATGGCAATGTCACTGCGGCGATCGAGCAATTGCGCGAAATCCGCGCCCACGGCGGCACTGGCACATGGGCTGAGGCGTCCCTGCGCACCGCAATCGCAACGGGTGAGACGTTCAACTGGTAAGACCTACCAGCATGTAACTTCGATCTACGAGTTTCGAAAGTGGCGCAATCTCGGGTGAGGTGGCGCCACTTTTTTATCCACAACAAATCGGTTTGTGTTTCAGCTCTTTTTTACTTCTTTCACGCATAGATGTGTCATCCGCTTTTCCAGAGATTGGCACAGATGAACGATTTTACGTCCCTTCACGCACCAGTTCCATCAAACGCCCCCATCATTGTCCCTGCCACTCTCACCAAAAGAGCAAAGGCCACGATTGTTGTGCCGCTGCTCATCAACGAAGGGGCGGATATCCCGCTGGAGGACCTCCCACCTGAGCTTCAGGCGCAGCTCACCCAACAGATGGGGGCAATGCGCGTGGTTGATCGTGTGACCCTCGCTGCTGTGGTTGAGGAATTCACCGAAGCAGTCGAATCTATTGGCCTTTCCTTTCCTGGTGGCATCGCTGGGGCGCTCGACGCGCTTGATGGCAAAATCGGACATGAAACTGCGCCAAGACTGCGCAAGGAAGCAGGTGTACGGGCATCTGGCGATCCATGGCAGCGGCTACGCACGATGGCACCTGAAAATTTGCAAAAGATTGTAGAGGAGGAAAGCACTGAAGTCGCAGCTGTCTTATTGTCCAAGCTGGATGTCTCTGTGGCGGCAAACCTCCTTGGGCGGTTGTCAGGGCCCGAGGCGCGGCGCATTACATACGCGGTGTCGCTGACCAGCGATGTAACGCCAGACGCTGTAGAATGTATCGGTCTGTCCCTTGCTGCGCAGCTAGACGTTCAGAAAATCCCTGCTTTCTCCTCTGGAGTAGCCGAGCGATTAGGCGCAATCCTCAACTCCTCCTCCACCCCCACACGCGATGATGTTTTATCTGGCCTTGATGAGACGGATCAGGATCTCGCAAGTCTGGTGCGCAAGGCCATCTTTACCTTCGCTTACATTCCTGCCCACATCTCACCGCGTGATGTCCCGCGTATCCTGCGCGTTGTTGACCCTGCCGCCTTGCTCACTGCGATGGAAGGTGCAGAGGCAGCAGGCTTTGCCGATCCGCGCGACTTTATCCTTGAGAATATGTCGAGCCGCATGGCAGACCAAATGCGTGAAGACATTGCAGACGCTGGCAAAATCAAAGCGGCTGATGCAGATGAAGCCATGTCTGCGGTGGTCGCAGCAATCCGCGAGATGGAGCAAAGTGGTGATCTGGTGCTCATTGAGGAAGAGGACGATGAAGAGGATGCGTAATCGGCCCCTTGGCAGCACCCAATGCACAATTTTTGTTTGAAGTTCACGCAGTCTGTCTTGTGGCTGCGCCTATATATTCACCTGTTTGATGTAGATCACGCGGACTTCTGCAGTCGGCCTTTCCCAACACTATGATGGGCTCCTCATGCACCTTTACGGTATGAGGCACTGCAACGATCCTGACTTTGAAACAAATACCCATGCGCGGGTTCAACCGAAAGCACTTGAACTACAGGCCCAAGCAATCAACGGCAATTGGGCCACACGGATGATGGACCACTAAACCTGAGCAGTTCTTTATCCAGCACCAATGACGTCCAAAGACTTAGTCCAGCCGTGCAGCGGAAATTATCTTTCCCGCCCCAGCTTCCTGAAGCAAAACCACAATTGGATCATCGCCGCCTACGGCCAGTGACATATCTAATGCTATCTGACCGTCCCATGTCCCCACCACCTGCCAGCTGTGGGCGATATTAGTGTATTCATATGTCTCACCACGATTTTCACCGCGGGTGATTTTACTTTTTTGCGCCGAGATGAGGCGCAAAATATGTATCTCTATCAAACCTGCATCATGATCAGGCTTTGCAGCCTGAATACGCAGCTTGTTGTCGCTCCGCTGCGCACTTACCGCTGTTACAGGGACTTCAGCACTATATTCCGCAATCGCTTTTGACAACAGCATCGGCTTGACTCCGACGATGTCGGTTTCCCCGTTCACAACCATCTCAGGCGTATAAATCGAGCGCCGACCTGCTTTTGCCGCATAGGCGCGTTGGCGCTTTTCATGGGCAGGGTTGCCAAATTCGTCCTTCCAACCGATGTAATCCCAGTAATCCACATGCAGCGCTATCGCGATGACATCGTCGCGGCCTTTAAGCTCAGCGAACATCGCATCTGCGGGAGGGCAACTCGAACACCCTTGCGAGGTATAGAGTTCAACCACCACAGGCTGCTGCTGTGCCATCGCTGCGTTGGAGCAACTGACACTCAGCGCCAGAAAAGTTGCAGTGAAAAGGCAGGTAGCGCGGGACATGTGTTTCCAATCGAATTTAATCTAAGATGTTTTCTAACGGTGTCGCGCTGAAATAACCAATCAAGGTTTAGAGAGTACTCTGTAATCCATCC
This sequence comes from uncultured Sulfitobacter sp., assembly GCA_963934545.1. Classification (GTDB taxonomy): domain Bacteria; phylum Pseudomonadota; class Alphaproteobacteria; order Rhodobacterales; family Rhodobacteraceae; genus Sulfitobacter. The sequence continues at coordinate 3,199 of CAWVZA010000068.1, read as the reverse complement.
CTGGCTCAAATTAACGGAAATTACGGTGTACAACGGTATACAATTGATCTGTTTTCTGTTGAAAACCGTGATCAGATGCGTCATGAGAGGCGTAATTTCGACACGTAGCCAACCCTTTATTCGGAGCAACATATGACAATCATCGTCGGTCAGGATACTGCACGCGCCCGCAAAACGATCAAATCGGGTGATCAATCCATCGCATATTACTCAATCCCAGCCGCCCAAGCTGCTGGTTTGGGTGATTTCTCAAAATTGCCTGCCGCCCTGAAGGTGGTTTTGGAAAACATGTTGCGCTTTGAAGATGGTAAAACCGTTACCGTCGACGATATTAAAGCATTCGCCGAATGGGGTGCCAAAGGCGGCAAAAACCCGCGTGAGATTGCATACCGCCCTGCACGCGTGTTGTTGCAGGATTTCACAGGCGTACCTGCTGTGGTCGATCTCGCTGCCATGCGTGACGCGCTTGTGTCCCTTGGGGGCGATGCCCAACAGATCAATCCGCTGAATCCTGTTGATTTGGTTATCGACCACTCTGTCATGATTGATGAGTTTGGCAATCCACGTGCATTCCAAATGAACGTCGACCGCGAATACGAGCGCAACATGGAGCGTTATACATTCCTGAAATGGGGTAAAAACGCCTTTAACAACTTCCGCGTTGTTCCTCCGGGCACGGGTATTTGTCACCAAGTGAACCTTGAGTATCTTGCGCAAACTGTTTGGACCGAAAAGGATCAGAATGGCGATGATGTTGCCTATCCTGACACACTTGTCGGAACAGACAGCCACACCACAATGGTCAACGGCATGGCCGTTCTGGGTTGGGGTGTTGGCGGAATTGAGGCCGAGGCCGCGATGCTGGGCCAGCCGATCTCCATGCTCATCCCCGAAGTTGTGGGTTTCGAGCTCACAGGTCGCATGATGGAAGGCACTACAGGCACTGACCTTGTGCTCAAAGTTGTCGAAATGCTGCGTGCCAAAGGTGTGGTCAGCAAATTCGTCGAGTTCTACGGCGAGGGTCTTGACCACCTGCCACTCGCAGACCGTGCGACCATCGCGAACATGGCGCCTGAATATGGTGCCACTTGTGGTTTCTTCCCGATTGACGGTGAGACACTGCGCTATATGCGCACTACGGGCCGCGACGAAGACCGCATCGCGCTGGTCGAAGCGTACGCAAAGGAAAACGGCATGTGGCGCGGCGATGACTATGCGCCAATCTACACTGACACGCTTTCCCTTGATATGGGTGCAATTGTACCTGCAATCTCGGGTCCCAAGCGTCCGCAGGATTACGTTGCCCTGACCGATGGTAAATCCGCGTTCACAAAGGAAATGGCCGACACGTTCAAGCGTCCGATGGGCAAAGAAGTGGCCGTTGAAGGCGAAGATTACACGCTGGAATCAGGTAAGGTTGTGATCGCCTCGATCACGTCTTGCACCAACACATCCAACCCTTACGTGATGATCGGTGCTGGCCTCGTTGCGCGCAAAGCTGCCGCATTGGGTCTGAACCGCAAACCTTGGGTAAAGACCTCCCTCGCCCCCGGTTCTCAGGTGGTGAGTGCCTATCTTGAGGCCGCTGGCCTTCAGACAGACCTCGACCAACTTGGTTTCAACCTTGTTGGGTATGGTTGCACCACATGTATCGGCAACTCCGGCCCGCTCCAGCTTGAGATCAGCAAAGCAATCCATGACGGCGATCTGGTGGCGACATCTGTACTGTCAGGCAACCGCAACTTTGAAGGGCGCATCTCTCCCGATGTGCGCGCGAACTATCTGGCCTCTCCTCCATTGGTCGTGGCCTACGCATTGGCAGGCACCATGGACATCAATCTGGCAACAGATCCGATTGCCCAAACGCCAGAAGGCAAAGACGTCTATCTGCGCGACATCTGGCCCACCACACAAGAAGTGGCAGAGCTGGTTGAGCAAACGGTAACGCGTGAGGCATTCCAGACCAAATATGCCGACGTGTTCAAGGGCGATGAAAAATGGCAGGCTGTCGAGACAACTGACGCCATGACATACGACTGGCCACCACAGTCGACTTATGTTCAGAATCCTCCCTACTTCCAAGGGATGAGCAAAGAGCCAGGTGTGATCACCAACATTCAAGGCGCGAAAGTGCTGGCCGTGTTGGGTGATATGATCACGACTGACCACATCTCCCCTGCCGGCTCGTTCAAAGAGGACACACCAGCGGGTCAGTATCTCGTTGACCATCAGGTTCCAGTGCGTGAGTTCAACTCCTACGGCTCGCGCCGCGGCAACCACGAAGTCATGATGCGCGGCACCTTCGCCAACATCCGCATCAAGAACGAGATGCTCGAGGGTGTTGAAGGTGGCTATACGCGCGGCCCCAACGGCAACCAGATGTCAATCTTTGACGCAGCAATGGCGCATCAGGCTGCTGGCACACCGCTGGTCGTCTTTGGCGGCGAGCAGTATGGCGCAGGATCATCACGCGACTGGGCGGCCAAAGGTACGGCTTTGCTGGGTGTAAAGGCTGTGATCTCCGAGAGCTTTGAGCGTATCCACCGCTCGAACCTCGTAGGTATGGGCGTTATCCCGTTTGAGTTCACAAATGGTGACAGCCGCAACTCGCTTGATCTTACTGGTGAGGAAAGTGTCAGCATCTCCGGCCTCGACACCATTGAGCCGCTGCAAGAAGTGCCATGTGAAATCACCATGGCGGACGGCACTGTGAAGAACATCATGATCAAATGCCGGATCGATACAGCAATCGAAGTTGAGTACATCGAGCACGGCGGTGTGTTGCACTACGTTCTGCGTGACCTTGCAAACAAGAGCATTGCAGCTGAGTAAACCTCAGCAGTGAACGAAGCTTAAAAGCCCCCGTTGCAGCTTGCAGCGGGGGCTTTTTGCATTACGCTGGACCTCAAAAGGAAGCGTTCCATGAAACCTGTTGTTCTAATTACGGGTGGTGCGCGTGGCGTTGGCCGCGCAATTGCCACGGCTTTTGCAACAGACCACCGTGTTGCGATCACATATCACAGCACCCCACCGGCTGCCCTGTTGGCAGACCATTCAGATGTCCATGCAATCCCGACTGATCTGTCTGAGCCGTCTTTTGCACCAGATGTTGTCGCCGCAGTGATTGAGAAATTCGGCCGCATTGATGTGATTGTGAACAACGCTGGCGCAATAAAGGCCGATAATGGCACCCCCCCCC
>CAWVZA010000067.1:0-13615 GCA_963934545.1 uncultured Sulfitobacter sp. | reverse complement strand
TCAGCGGCTTTGGCACCTGCGGGAAATTGATCGCGATCACTTCCGTCACAGCAGAGGTCGCAGCTTTGCGCCCCGTTTGGTCTGCCGCAGATGTCACTTTATCGCTGGCGGATTGAAATTGATCACAGCCCGTGAGGACCAATGCGGCGGAAACCAGAATTACGCGTATCATACAGGGGCCTTTCGAGGCGGTAGCTTCATGTGCAGTTCGGATGTTTCAGCCAACGTGGCCAACCGCTCTGCATCGTCTTCAAAATGCGGGATCAGGCGTTCCATAAACCGCAAATCATGTGCTGCAGTCCATGCAAGCAATCCGTATTCCAGATCATCAGCCATCGCTGCATCGCGGGACGTAGAGTTCAACTCATCCACACTGCCGACCTTGGTCTGAAACGATGAACCCCCACCATAGCACTGCACCTTACCACGGCTCAAATCCCGAACAGGCAGACCAAGCTTCTTCAAAACATCCGCGCGGTAGACCTCCGAAGTCATCCAGTCATCATAACAAATCGCCACCAAGTCTTTAGACCCTGAGATGCGATCCAATCCCTGAACATAAGTCGAAAACGCAACCGTCATAATCCGCAAGCGGTCAGTTGCGCGAAAATCCTTGTTCTTCTTGATCTTCGCAAGCAAGGATGCCGACCAGTTCAGAAAGCTGCGGTAGATAATCACCTGATGGGTGAAATCTTCGCCCGTCATGCCAAAGCTGGCTCTTTGCGGCTGCCCATCGATTTGCTGCATCCGGTCTTCATAGGACACAACCACCATGGGCGCGTCGCCCGCGCCCGCAATGCGTACAGGATCGGCAATATCCACATGCGGCATGACCTGTTGCTGGTCGTCATACACATCAATCGAACCATATTGGCTCAACACTTCTTTGCCGAACCTGCAATTATTGTAGAACACTCCACCACTCGCCGCATCGGGGGCGTTGCGCATCAACCAATCAATGATCGCGTGGTTGCCAGAGCGGCGCATGCCGAACACTTGCAGGGCACTAACGGGGGTAAATCCCGCTCGGCTCCACGCTGTGTCTATCTGCGCCGCAACAGTCATTTTTAGTAAACCCGCGCTTTCGGTGCGATTTTCTTAAGGTCGATCCCACCCTCGTTGTGGCTGGTCAGCGGCTGCGTATGCACACCACGGAAGCCAAGGCTCGCCTCGTTGCCCTTGAACCAGATGAGCGAGTGCTTGCGCCAGTTCACATCATCACGATCAGGATAATCCTCATGTGCATGCGCACCACGGCTTTCCTTACGCGCTGCCGCAGCAGTGATCGTCGCCACCGCGTTCGGCATCAGGTTGGTCAGCTCAAGCGTTTCCATCAAATCAGAGTTCCAGACCAGTGAGGTATCGGAGACTTTCAGGTCGGACAGCTTGCCCGCTACGTCCTTCATCTTCTCTTCGCCCTCGGCCAGCGTTTTGTCGGTGCGGAATACGGCCGCATCGGCCTGCATGGTCTGCTGCATCTCAAGGCGCAGCTCGGCCGTTGGCACGTGGCCCTTGGCATAACGAAACCCGTCAAAGCGGCTAAACGCAGCTTCGATAGAACGCTTGCTCGGCGTTGGCACTGGAGACTTGGGATCAACAATCTCTGCCGCACGAATAGCCGCAGCGCGACCGAACACAACAAGGTCGATCAGTGAGTTGGAGCCAAGACGGTTCGCGCCGTGTACAGAAGCACAACCGGCCTCACCCACAGCCATCAGACCAGGCGAGACATTGTCAGGCTTGTCCTTGGTCGGTGCCAAAACTTCACCCCAGTAGTTCGTCGGAATACCGCCCATGTTGTAATGCACAGTCGGCAGCACAGGGATCGGCTCTTTCGTCAGGTCAACACCCGCAAAGATACGCGCACTCTCGGAAATACCCGGCAGACGCAGGTCAAGCGTTTCTGGCGGCAAGTGGTTGAGGTGCAGGTGGATATGATCTCCCTTTTCGCCCACGCCGCGGCCTTCGCGGATCTCCATCGTCATACAGCGCGAGACAACATCACGGCTGGCAAGGTCTTTGTATGTTGGCGCATAACGCTCCATGAAACGCTCGCCCTCGGAGTTGGTGAGATAACCACCCTCTCCGCGCGCACCCTCAGTGATCAAACAGCCTGCGCCGTAGATACCCGTCGGATGGAATTGAACGAATTCCATATCCTGCAATGGCAGACCCGCGCGGGCCGTCATGCCGCCACCATCACCCGTACAGGTGTGCGCAGAAGTCGCCGAGAAATACGCACGGCCATAGCCGCCCGTCGCCAACACAACCATCTTTGCGCTGAACAAGTGCATCGTACCATCATCAAGCTTCCAGCACAGAACACCCTGACACACGCCATCATCGGACATCACCAGATCAATGGCGAAATACTCAATATAGAACTCTGCGTTATGCTTGAGCGACTGACCGTAGAGCGTGTGCAAGATCGCGTGACCAGTACGGTCGGCAGCAGCACAAGTACGCTGCACAGGCGGGCCTTCACCGAATTCGGTCGTGTGACCGCCGAACGGACGCTGATAAATTTTGCCTTCTTCAGTACGCGAGAATGGAACGCCGTAATGCTCCAGCTCATAAACCGCCTTGGGCGCTTCACGGGCGAGATATTCCATAGCATCGGTATCACCCAACCAGTCAGAGCCTTTGACCGTATCGTACATATGCCACTGCCAGTTGTCCGGCCCCATGTTGGACAACGACGCCGCAATACCACCCTGCGCCGCAACAGTGTGCGAACGTGTCGGGAATACTTTAGAGATACAGGCCGTCTTCAGCCCCTGCTCCGCCATACCCAGCGTGGCGCGCAGACCTGCACCCCCTGCCCCTACAACAACAACGTCATATTCATGGGTCTCATATTCATAAGCAGCCATATCGTGCCCTCTTCAATGTTTGGACCCAACCGGCAAACCGATCACGACCCTGTCTATGTAACCAACGCCCTGCGGGCGTTTGAAATCCGGTAGTCCCTATCGGCGGAGCAACCCGCCTTTTGAATTAATCTAGCATGGGCGGCGAAAACGCCTAGGGCAATCCGCCACGCCATTTGTCGCAGTGCGTTTACAGCGCAAGCCGCGCAATCGCAAAAATACCAACTGCCGCAGCACCGTAGCTGACACAGGTCATCAAAACGATGGATACCTTCTGCGCCAATCCGTGCACGTAATCCTCAAGAAGCGTCTGCACCCCATCATTGAAGTGCTTGAACGTCACTAGAATGGTCAGTGCTGCGATGATCGCAGGAAACGGACGGCTGTAATACGCTACGATCTCTTCGTATGTACCGCCCAATACTGGACCGAAGGTGAACACGAACAACGGCAGCAGGATCAGCAACGCGACCGAGCTGATGGTCATGGACCAGTGATGCGCCGTACCAGATTTGGCAGAGCCAAGTCCCATTGCGCGTTTGCGGTCTGTCATAAATGCCATGATACCCTCCTTAAACCGCGATGACTGTGATCAGCGTCAGCAGCACAGAGCCGCCGATGCAGGCCCAGCCCAATTTTTCCGCCGTTGGGATATCCATCATCACAGCATTGTCCCAGATCAGGTGCCGCAAACCAGCCAGCGTGTGATACCACAACCCCAGCACAGAGAAGAACATGACCAGATCACCAAACCAGCTGGTCAGAAATCCGTTTACGATCTCGAAATAGGCAGGACCGCTCGCGGCGGCCAAAAACCACCAGACAATCAGCAGTGCCGAAATCAGCATTGCATTGCCCGTAATCCGCGTCAGGATCGACGTCATGGACGTGAGCTGCGGGCGGTAAATCGACAAGTGTGGCGAGAGGGGGCGGTTGCCCCGGTTCACATCGGCCATATCAGGCTCCTTTGTGGCTACTTGCGCCTACTACTAACGTATTTTTCGCCACTGTCACGGGGACAAGCAGGCAGATGAGCGACTGTTTGCGCTATTTCTATAGAAAATTGTCGCAGTGCCGCAAATTTGTGATCACAGGAATAAAGCTGTGATCACATTTTAACGACTCACCAATGCGCCCAATGAAAAAAGGCGCACCCTCTCAGGTACGCCTTTCTAATTGGAATGCAGTGTCGCTTAGGTCAGCAAGCTGTCGATGCATTTGCAAGCGTCAACCAAGCCTTTGACAGCAGTGACCGAGTTGTCGAACATGGTCTGCTCGTCTTTGTTCATCTGAATTTCCACAACTTTCTCAACGCCACCGGCACCGATCACAGTTGGCACACCCACGTAGAACCCGTTGAGGCCGTAAGCACCGTCAACATATGCTGCACAAGGCAGCACGCGCTTTTGGTCTTTGAGGTACGCTTCGGCCATTTCAATCGCGGAAGTCGCAGGCGCATAGAAAGCAGAACCAGTCTTAAGCAGGCCAACAATCTCGGCACCGCCATCACGGGTCCGCTGAACAATCGCGTCCAGCTTCTCTTGTGTGGTCCAGCCCATCTTCACCATGTCAGGCAAAGGAATGCCCGCAACGGTGGAATAACGTGTCAGTGGAACCATCGTATCGCCATGGCCGCCCAGAACGAATGCAGTTACATCGCGCATGGAGACTTGGAACTCCTCCGCGAGGAAGTGACGGAAGCGCGCCGAATCAAGCACACCCGCCATACCGCAGACTTTCTCATGTGGCAGACCGGAAAATTCGCGCAGCGCCCATACCATCGCATCAAGCGGGTTGGTGATGCAGATCACAAAAGCGTTCGGCGCATGCGCCGCGATGCCTTCGCCAACAGACTTCATGACTTTGAGGTTGATGCCGAGCAGGTCATCACGGCTCATGCCGGGCTTGCGCGCCACACCAGCAGTTACAATACAGACGTCTGCGCCAGCAATATCAGCGTAGTTAGAGGTGCCGGACATGGCCACATCGAAACCCTCGGACGGGCCAGATTCGGCGATATCGAGGGCTTTACCCTGTGGCAGACCATCAGCGATGTCGAACATCACTACGTCGCCCAATTCTTTTACAGCGGCGAGGTGGGCAAGCGTGCCACCGATGTTACCCGCGCCGATAAGTGCAATCTTGGCTCTTGCCATTGTGCCGTACTCCATGAAGTTTGCGTTGAGGGGCGCATAAACCCATCAGCCCATGCTTGCAAGTTGGAGTTGGCTCAACTTGGACCCAAGACGCACCACAAGAGCGTCATTCAATGTCGAACTTGTTGAATCTACGCGCATCATCCAGCGACTCTTCATAGGCATAAATCACAAAATATTTATCGCCGCGCACGTCGGTCACCACGCTCACACCTTCCATCGCAGCAGTCACTTCGCAGTCTGCTAGCCTCCAAAACCCTCCAACACTCAGCACTAATGCTTCAACTGTGTCGTCAGCATTGATCATCACATCCTTGATGTGCGCGATCTTCTCAAAACGCTCCAGCCCCGACATCGGCATGCGATCCTCGGTATTGGACCGTCCGCGAAAGTTATAGACAGGCTCACCAATCATATCGCGCACCAGCAGGCTCGCCTCGGACATCTTCACAATGCCCACTTCTGTCTCTTGGGACTCTGCAAGAGCCGCTCCTGCCAAACCGACAATCAAAGCAGTCGAGGTAGGCAAAGTCTTCATGGTCGGGTCCTCGCAAGGGACAAAATCAAATTCAGCCGGCGAAATCAGTGGTTGCGCCATGCGCTACCTGTCAAAGATAAGCAGATCAGCGCGATTTCAAAAGGCACCCATGCTCATTCTTGACCTTTGGTTCTTTGCCATCGCCGGACCTGCCGTTTTATTCGCAGGCATATCCAAGGGCGGCTTCGGCTCTGGTGCCGCCTTTGCATCCGCGTCTGTGTTGGCCCTCGTTGTCGATCCAGGCCTTGCCCTCGGCGTCATGCTGCCCTTGCTCATGCTCATCGATATGGCATCCCTCAAACCCTATTGGGGTCGTTGGCACCTGCGCGAGGCACTGCTGATCATCGCAGGCGCGATCCCCGGTGTGGCCCTTGGCACAGCACTCTACCGCATCGCTTCCCCTGATCTTTTGCGCTTGCTCATCGGCCTCGTCTCCGTAGGGTTTGTGGTTTGGCAGATCAGCGTCAAACGCGGCTGGCTCCGCATTGGGGCGCGGCAGATGCCCGACGGTGCAGGCCTGATCGCAGGCATCGCCGTCGGCTTCACCAGCTTCGTCAGCCACGCGGGCGGTCCCCCAGCGGCTGTCTTCCTCCTGTCCCGCGGTCTCAGCAAAACGGGGTATCAAGCAACCTCCGTTCTCATTTTCTGGGCCGTCAATATCGCAAAATTCGTCCCCTATGCCTTCCTTGGCATGTTCACGTTGGAAACGGCACAGGCAAACCTCGTCCTCGCCCCCTTCGCGTTGATCGGCGCATGGCTCGGCGTGCGCGCGCACCAGATCGTGCCAGAACGCGCATTCTTCGCCCTCACATATGTCCTGCTGACCGTCACTGGCGTCAAACTCATCTGGGACGGACTAACTTAGCAAGAGTTTGACTTAGGCGTCATTTCCCAGCGCAGGCAGCACATCGGCCACTTCTTCAAACGATTGCCCAGACGCCACAAGACAACTCTGCCCCGTAGGCATCGTCACCAGAATCGTCCAGCTGCCAGTTTCGTCCCTGGCAAACACTTCAACCATAGCGTTGTTCGACCCGATCTCTACAGATTGCCGCGTCTCACCATAACTGCTGGCAAGTCGCTCAATCACCACCTCGCGCAGCCCACAATTGCGCTGCGATTGTGCCATAACTTGCGTCGTCGTCGCGATATATATCGCTGCCGCAGCCGTTAGCGCTGCCAGATGAAGAATTTTTGCAGTCCGAGTCATATCCATGCCCTTCCAGTATGAGTGGGCGGCAGATCCCCGTGCCCACGATTGTTCAATCCATTGCACCCGCATCCCAAGCCCTGCGTCAGCAATGCCCTCACCCTGCCCCAGAGAGCGTCAAAACGGAGTTAACGCAGCGTTCGTATACCGTTGCACCGCAGCTTTTGCCGCGCTGCGGCACGATTTAACTTGAAAGTTACGGCTCAAAATGCACCTCTGCGCGCAACTTTATTGCGCAACCAATCTCCAAGGAGTCTCTCCATGCCCTCCATCTCCCGACCGCTTCGGTCCGTCCTCTACATTCCCGGCTCCAAACCCCGCGCACTCGACAAAGCACGCGGCCTAGCCGCAGACGCGATCATCTTTGATCTCGAAGACGCCGTGATCCCCAAGGAAAAAATCGCCGCTCGTGCGACCTTAGCAGAGGCCCTAACAACAGGCGGCTACGGCAACCGCTTCAAGATTATCCGCATCAATGGGCTCGACACAGAATGGGGCGCCGACGATGCAAAAGCCGCCGCGAGCATGAGCGCAGACGCAATCCTGCTGCCAAAAGTAAACAGCCCCGCCGACCTCGACGCACTCGCCACGATCACAGGCGACATCCCACTCTGGGCCATGATGGAATCACCGCTTGGCATGCTGAACGCAGCCCAAATCGCCGCCCACCCCAAACTCCATGGCATGGTCATGGGTACAAACGATCTCGCAAAAGCGCTGCAAACACGCCCCCGCGCAGACCGCCTGCCCATGATGACAGGCCTCGGTTTGTGCGTGTTGGCGGGCAAAGCGCACGGCATCGCGCTGATAGATGGCGTCTACAACGCATTCAAAGACGAGATCGGCCACCGCGTTGAGTGTGACCAAGGCCGCGATATGGGCTTTGACGGTAAAACCGTGATCCACCCCGCCCAGCTTGATGTGGCAAACGAGACCTTCTCCCCCTCAAAAGCTGAGGTCGAACTCGCCCAACGCCAGATCGCCGCATTTGAGGAATGTGAAGCGACCGGACAGGGCGTCGCGGTCGTAGATGGCAAGATCGTCGAAAATCTACATGTTGCCACTGCACGTGAAACACTGGCAAAGCTGGATGCAATCAACGCCCTTAGCTCGGAGTAGCATCATGACCCTTCTTATCCTCGGCCTAATCCTCTGGATTGCCGCACATTATTTCAAACGTATGATGCCCACCCAGCGTGCAGCAATGGGCAACGGCGGCAAGGCGGCAATCGCCATCGCCATCTTCGCCTCACTGGCGCTGATGATTATTGGCTACCGCGGTGCCGAATTCATCACAGTCTGGAATCCATCCGCCTTCTTAACGGGCATCAACAACCTCTTGATGGTCTTAGCTCTCTGGGTCTACGGCTCATCGGCTGCAAAAGGCGCCAAAGCATGGCCCGCCTACAAAACCCGCCACCCGCAACTGCTCGCCGTGAAAGTCTGGGCCGCTGCACACCTGTTGGTCAACGGCGATCTCGCCTCGATCATCCTGTTCGGTGGTTTGCTCGCATGGGCCGTAGGCTCCGTTATCCTCATCAACAAGGCCGAGCCAGAGTGGACAGCCCCAGCACCTGCAGGCCGCCCCACCTACATCCGCCTCGCCGCTATATCCGCCGTTGCGCTCATTGTAATGAGCAGCATCCACATCCTGCTCGGCGTACACCCCTTCTCCTGAAAGACGATTATCCCATGAAGCTCTACCGTTTTCTCTCCGAAGAAGACAATGCCGCCTTCTGTCACAAAGTCACCGATGCCATGAACAAAGGGTGGGAGCTTTATGGCTCCCCAACCCAGACGTGGGACCACGCTGCAGGCATCATGCGCTGCGGTCAGTCGGTCGTGAAAGAAGTGGAGGGAGAGTACACCCCCGAGACTAAACTGGGAGCACACTAATCATGGCAACAAAAACCAACGCGGGTAACTTCTTTGAAGACTACAGCATCGGCCAAATTCTCACCCACACCGTTCCGCGCACCGTAAAGATGGGAGAGCGCGCACTTTATCACGCGCTCTACCCCGCACGCCACGCACTCTACTCCTCCGACCAGTTCGCCCAAGATTGCGGCCTACCCTTTAGCCCGCTCGACGATATGATCGCCTTCCATGTGGTCTTCGGAAAATCCGTCCCCGATGTCTCGTTGAACGCAGTCGCCAATCTGGGCTATGCCCAAGGGCGCTGGCTCCTGCCCGTTTGGCCAGGTGACACTCTGCGCTCCGAATCCGAAGTTATCGGCCTCAAGCAGAACTCTAACGGTAAAACCGGCGTACTTTATGTGCGCACCCGTGGCCTGAACCAGCGCGACGAAGTGGTGATGGAATATGTCCGCTGGGTCATGGTCCGCAAACGCAACGCGAGCGCCCCCGCGCCAGAGACGGTCATCCCCGATCTCCCTGAGACCATCAACGCCGCCGATCTGGTGATCCCCAAAGGTCTCGATTTCACCAACTACAACTTCGATCTGGCAGGAGAACAGCACCGCCTGTCCGACTACGACATCAGCGAGAAGATCGACCACATCGACGGCGTTACCATTGAGGAAGCCGAACACATGATGGCGACCCGCCTGTGGCAGAACACCGCCAAGGTCCATTTCGATACATCCGCTCGCCCCGACGGCTCCCGCTTGATCTATGGCGGCCACGTCATCTCCATGGCGCGCGCTTTGTCATTCAACGGCCTTGCAAACGCGCAGATGGTCGTCGGCCTCAACAGCGGCGCACACGCCAATCCCTGCCTCGCAGGTGACACAGTCCGCGCTTGGTCCGAAGTCCTAGACAAAGCGGAGACCACAGCTCCAGGTGTCGGCGCAATCCGCCTGCGCCTCGTAGCGACCAAAGGTGGAAAACCCTTCGATCTGCGCGGTGAGGACAGCAAATACCTCCCCTCCGTCCTGCTCGATCTCGACTACTGGGCGCTCATCCCCACATGACCCACCTCCTCGCAATGCTCCTCACCTGCACCGCTTGCATGGCGCAGGCAGACGAACAGACTGAGGTCTTCGTCGAGGCCAACTTGCTCTCGATCTTTTACCACGAACTGGGCCATGCCATCATCGACGTGGCCCAACTGCCCGACTTTGGTCAGGAAGAAGACGCCGCCGATACCGCCTCAATCCTGCTCATCGACGCAATATTTGATAACGAGACCGCAATCGACATCGCCTATGATGCCGCCTTGGGCTTCGCACTTGAAGCCGAAGCTGCGGAGGACGTTGTGACATGGTCAGACGTGCACGGCCCCGACCTGCAACGCTTCTACAATCTAGTCTGCCTTTTCTACGGTGCCGATCCGGACACACGCGATGACTTTGCCGCAGACATGAACCTGCCCGAAGACCGTCTAGCGTCCTGTCCCGAAGAATTTGACCTCGCCAACGACAGCTGGGGACCAGTGTTCGACGAACTTGCAGCGCAAAATGGGGCTACATCGCTGCGCTATACCACCCCCGATGATGCCTCCGTCACCGCACGCGTGGTCAGCGCCGAAGTCACAGCGCTGAATGGGATATTCCAATTGCCCACCCCTATTACTGTCGCCGTCGAACCTTGCGGCGAAGCGAATGCATTTTATGATCCCGAGACCCGCACGATCACTATGTGCACCGAATTTGAAACGCATTTGTGCGAAATCGCCCTCATTGCGGACTAGGATTTCAGCAGGTTTCTGCAATTTTCCGCCGATTTAGCATATTTTGTGATCACACTTTTTAGACGTGTGATCACAAATGTCATTTTGCCCTGGATTATTAAACCTACCTGCGAAATGCTGTTCAGGAAAAATTACGCATTCGGCGTATACCACGCATGAACTGAACCAAAGACGGGACCGTCTCTTATGAACATCCATGAATACCAGGCAAAAGCCCTCCTGCGCAGCTACGGCGCACCAGTCTCTGATGGGCGCGTTGTGCTCAAGGCCGAAGATGCCAAATCCGCCGCTGCCGAAATGGACGGCCCGCTCTGGGTTGTAAAAGCGCAAATTCATGCAGGCGGTCGCGGCAAGGGTAAGTTCAAAGAAGCAGACGCTGGCGATGCAGGCGGTGTACGTTTGACCAAATCAGTGGCCGAAGCCGCCGAGGAAGCCAAGAAGATGTTGGGCCGCACATTGGTCACGCACCAGACTGGCCCCGCAGGCAAGCAAGTTAACCGCGTCTACATCGAAGACGGCTCCGGCATTAAAACTGAACTCTACCTCGCCCTGCTGGTCGACCGCGAAACATCACGCGTCGGTTTCGTCTGCTCCACCGAAGGTGGCATGGACATCGAAGAAGTAGCAGCCTCCACACCAGAGAAAATCATCAACTTCTCCGTTGATCCCGCCACAGGTTTCCAAGCATTCCACGGCCGCCGCATCGCATTTGAACTGGGCCTCACGGGCAAAGCAGTCAAACAGTGCGTCTCCCTCATGGGCATTCTCTACAAAGCGTTCATCGAGCGCGATATGGAAATGCTTGAGATCAACCCACTGATCGTCACAGACAGCGGTGATCTCAAAGTACTCGACGCAAAAGTCTCCTTTGACGGCAACGCAATGTACCGTCAGGCCGAAGTGTCCGAACTGCGCGACGAGACCGAAGAAGACAGCAAAGAACTCGAAGCGTCCAAGTATGACCTCAACTACATCGCGCTCGACGGCGAAATCGGTTGCATGGTCAACGGTGCGGGCCTCGCGATGGCGACAATGGACATCATCAAGCTCTACGGTGCGGAGCCTGCAAACTTCCTCGACGTTGGCGGCGGCGCCACCAAAGAGAAAGTGACCGAAGCCTTCAAAATCATCACGTCCGACCCACAGGTCAAAGGCATCCTCGTCAACATCTTTGGCGGTATCATGCGCTGTGATGTCATCGCCGAGGGCGTTGTTGCTGCGGTCAAAGAGGTCGGCCTCAAAGTGCCACTCGTTGTCCGCCTTGAAGGTACCAATGTTGAAGAAGGCAAAGCCATCATCAACAACTCCGGCCTCGACGTGATCGCAGCCGACAACCTCAAAGACGGCGCACAGAAAATCGTGAAAGCCGTTAAAGGCTGATCGAAATGAATGCTGCATTCGCCACAATCCTCTGCCTGACCGCCTCTTTGGCGGCGGGCAGTGCTGTGGCAGCACAAGATGCAGCATCTGTTGGCAAAGCATTCGCCGACCATTGTTTCAGCCCCCATCTCACGGCTGAAACAGCCCAGTCCAAAATGGGTCCTTCAGGCGCGCGGATCAACTTCTACGACCTCCGCCCCTTTTCCGCTCCCGCAGTTTCGCCGGTGACAGGGCGCGCGCAAACACCCGGCACCGACCGCCGTTGTGAAGTTGCCTTCGACGGCTTTGATGCAATGACCGCAACGAACTGGCTCAGCGCGGGTCTCAAGCGCGAAGGGCTGCTGCATAAAAAAGCTGAAGTTCCCGCAAACTTCATGCGTCAGGACGGCATGTCAATCATCGCAGCCGTGCAACTCAACCCTGATCGCATTACCATTATTCAAATCGGCGTACGCGGCCCAACAGGCCAGCCCGAGACTTTTATCAACGTCGAACGGCTGATCCCACTCAGCGAAGCAAAGCAATGAGAGAGTTCATAATGAACAAATGCCCTTCCGTTGGCACCCGCAGCTTGCGCACCGCATCGCTCATATTTTGCGCTGCCGCCCTTGCGGCATGCAGCAGCACCGATGCAACCAGTCTGCGCACTGGACCACAGGCCACCCACCCTGCCAGCACGGCAACACCTTCGCGCGCCAATACGCACAGCATGTCCCGCGTCCAAGCGGTCAGCCAGACAAATGCAATGTTTGATCAATACTGCCTGTCAGGGCGCAGCAACACAGCCATTGAGCGTGCCGTCCGCCGCTCGAAAGATTTCAAACCAGCCAAAGAAATCAAAACTACAAAAGCACGCATCGTCTTCTATCTGCGCTCCGACGGAATCCGCGGTGGCATCACATTTATCTACAGTGAAACCGGCGGCTTGCGCTGCTCTGTGAGCGTCGAAACTGCAAGAGCAACACTATATAGAAGCGGCAGAATTATACGTCCCCGAACCTGACATCATTCCCTTAACCGCTGTGCATCTGCACACCTGCTTCACAATCCAGATCTTGGCGCCGAAACGGCCCAACCTAAAAAATAAACAAGGAGACGCCTTCCATGGCCGTACTTATCGACGAGAACACAAAAGTAATCTGTCAGGGCCTCACCGGCTCTCAGGGGACGTTCCACACCGAGCAGGCGATTGCCTACGGCACGAAAATGGTTGGCGGCGTCACTCCCGGCAAGGGCAGCCAAAGCCACCTTGACCTGCCCGTCTTCAACTCCGTCCATGAGGCAAAGCACGTGACCGCTGCGAACGCCTCTGTGATCTACGTACCGCCCCCGTTCGCAGCGGATTCCATTCTTGAGGCGATTGACGCCGAGATGGAGCTGATCATCTGTATTACCGAAGGCATTCCTGTTCTCGACATGATGCGCGTCCAGCGCGCGCTCGATGGCTCCAAATCCCGCCTGATCGGCCCCAACTGCCCCGGTGTGATTACCCCTGATGCCTGTAAAATCGGCATCATGCCCGGTCACATCCACAAACGCGGCACTTGCGGTGTTGTCTCGCGCTCTGGCACGCTGACGTATGAGGCGGTCAAGCAGACAACAGACCTCGGCCTCGGCCAGTCCACAGCAGTCGGCATCGGCGGCGATCCCATCAAAGGGACAGAGCACATCGACGTACTGGAGATGTTCCTCGCCGACCCAGAGACACACTCCATCATCATGATCGGCGAAATCGGCGGCTCCGCCGAAGAAGACGCAGCACAGTTCCTCAAGGACGAAGCCAAGCGCGGCCGCAAGAAGCCGATGGTC
>CAWVZA010000066.1:0-13810 GCA_963934545.1 uncultured Sulfitobacter sp. | reverse complement strand
TCTGCTGTGACGGAAGTGATCGCGATCAATTTCCCGCAGGTGCCAAAGCCGCTGATTGAAGCCTTCATGGGCTGTGTGATCGACAATGCTCAGGCGGTGGAAGTGCGCGAACTGGCGAAAGCCTCCGTTGTGGGTGTGGATGATGACACTGTTGCGGTGGTGCGCAACATCTTGTTGCGACCTGCCACACAAACCTGCCTGCGCGATCGCGCGCCACTGACATTTTAAAAATTTCCGGCGCTCGCGTCGACCGAATGACACAAAAAGGAACAGCATCATGGTACAACTGACGCTCCCCAAGAACTCCCGTATGACCAGCGGTAAAACATGGCCAAAACCTGAGGGTGCGACAAACCTCAAGGAGTTCCACATTTATCGTTGGAACCCTGATGATGGGAAAAACCCGTCCGTGGACACGTATTTTGTCGATCTTGACGATTGCGGCCCGATGGTTCTGGACGCGGTCATCAAGATCAAGAACGAGATTGATCCAACGCTGACGTTCCGTCGCTCGTGCCGCGAGGGCATCTGTGGCTCCTGTGCTATGAACATCGATGGGATCAACACGCTGGCCTGTACGTATGGCATGGCCGAAGTGAAGGGCGTGGTGAAAATTTACCCGCTGCCACACATGCCGGTGATTAAGGATTTGATCCCTGACCTGACCCATTTTTATGCCCAGCATGCTTCTATCAAGCCGTGGTTGGAGACAGAGACACCAGCGCCTGCGAAAGAGTGGAAGCAGTCTATTGAGGACCGCAGCAAGCTCGACGGTCTGTATGAGTGCATCATGTGTGCGTGCTGTTCGACGTCTTGTCCCAGCTATTGGTGGAATGGCGATCGCTACCTCGGACCCGCAGCATTGCTGCATGCCTACCGCTGGATCATCGACAGTCGCGATGAGGGTACGGGCGAGCGTTTGAACGAACTGGAAGATCCGTTCAAGCTGTATCGTTGCCATACGATCATGAACTGTGCAAAGACTTGCCCCAAGGGTCTGAATCCAGCGTTGGCGATCAGCCAGATCAAAAAGCTGATGGTTGAGCGCACTGTTTAAGCCTGACTGATGTTTGGCTGGTTCAAGAAAATAATGGGCGGCGCGCGGGAGACTGAGGCGCCGCCCGAACTCATTCAAGCGCCTCTCCCGAAGTTTGCAGTCGATCATGCGCCTGTGCGGATGGTTGCGCCAATGGTGTTTCGTCAGCCAGCCAATATCGATCCGTTCGAGACAATGTTCGGGATCGTGCGCCTGTCACGCAAAGAAGAAGTCTGGCCCAGCCATGAGGGTGAGGCGCTCGCACCACTGCTGCAGATCAATCTGAGCCGTGCGCCGTGTGGCCCCGCCGTCGTGCGCGATCTATCACTCATCACGGTCTTTATCTCCAAAGCACACAGCACCGATCCGACCCCGATCATTGACAGCCGAACGCCTGATCCTGACGCGACATGGGCGCTGCGCAGTTATCCGACACTTGAGGGGCTAACGATCCCGAAGCCGCCTGTGAACGATGGCCGTGTTGTGCCGCTTTTGGGGGAGTGGGTCGCAGTCCGCGAAGAGGTGGCATGGGATCATGTTCCTACTTCGGAAGTTCGGGTGAGGATCGTTGATGGGGTTAAGCAATATGAGACGCCTCGTATGACACCCCCACTGAGCAAGTTGGGCGGATGGCCTTATCCTGCTGGACCTGCGCCATGGTGGGCTGATCCTTCACTGCCAGACACTTGGGATTTTGTGATGCAGATCGAGAATGAGCCAAAGGCCAACTGGTACAAATGGGGTAGGGGCGCGGCCTGTATTGCTCGTTCGCGGCAGAACCCGCATTTGTGGGCCACTGATGTGCAGCAGCCTGCGGAATGATGCTTCTGGCCCTTCCCATTGTGGTTGGCGTTGTGGCCTATCTGGCATGGCGGAACCGTGCGGTACGTGGGTGCCGTTGGCGCGAAGACCGCAGCGGTAACAAGAGCAGTCTGCGCATGTATCGTTGCGCCGCCTGCGGGGCAGAAGCCTTCACGGCAACGAAAGGCACTCCGCAAATATGCAAACGGGGTTTGGGCAACTCCCCGCTGTGATCCCGCGACGTCCTCGACAGAGTGGCGCCTGCCTGTGTAGCCTTGGCGGAGGGAAACAGTGGCAATCCAAATGAGCGATTTTTCACCAGATGTTATTGTGATCGGCGCGGGTCTTGCAGGTATGGCTGCCGCGCATGAAGCGGTTTCGCGCGGGCGGCGGGTGTTGATGCTGGATCAAGAAGGGCCGAAAAGCCTTGGGGGGCAAGCGTTCTGGTCGCTTGGTGGTCTGTTCATGGTCGATAGTCCCGAACAGCGCCGTCTTGGTATTCGCGACAGTGCGGAATTGGCGTGGAGCGATTGGCAAGGCTCGGCCCAGTTCGATCGTGACGTGGATGCCAACCCGCGGCTTTGGGCCGAGAAGTTTGTGGAGTTTGCCGCAGGGGATATGCGCGCGTGGCTCCACGGTCTTGGGATGCGCTGGTTTCCAGTTGTTGGATGGGCTGAGCGTGGCGGCGCGCTTGCGGGTGGTCATGGCAATACAGTACCGCGTTTTCATGTCACGTGGGGGACCGGTACGGGTGTCGTAAAACCCTTTGCGGCCCTCATGATGCGCTATGCCGCGGATGGCAGGCTCAAGATGGAGTTTCGCCATCGCGCAACAGGCCTGATTATGGAACATGGCGCGGTGAAAGGGGTGCGCGGGGATGTGTTGGAGAATACGACGGCTGCGCGTGGGGTATCGACGTCGCGCAAGGTGGTTGGTGATTTTGAGCACCGCGCCGAGGCCGTGATTATCACAACAGGCGGCATCGGAGGCAATCACGCATTGGTGCGCAAACATTGGCCCGTACGGCTGGGCAAAGCGCCCAAAATCATGGTGGCTGGTGTGCCTGACTATGTAGACGGCCGCATGCACGGTATCGCCGCAAAAGCGGGTGCCGCGCTGATCAACGAGGACCGCATGTGGCATTATTGTGAAGGATTGCAAAACCATGATCCGATTTGGCCCAACCACGGCATTCGCGTATTGCCTGGACCGTCGTCCATGTGGTTCGATGCTAAGGGTGACCGCATGGAGGCACCGTTTATGCCTGGTTTTGATACGTTGGGCACGCTCAAGCGTATCTTGAGCGTGGGCGAGCACAGCTGGTTTATCCTCACACAAAAAATTATCAAGAAAGAGTTCGCGTTATCTGGCTCCGAGCAAAATGCCGACCTGACTGATGGCGGATGGCGCGAAGTTCTCAGTGCGCGACTGGGCAAAGGGGCGACGCCTGCTGTGGAGGCGTTCAAAGAAAAAGGCGCAGATTTCATTGTAGCGGATGATTTGGAAACGCTTGTTGCGCGGATGAACGATTTGACGCCCCATGCTCCTGTCGAAGTGTTTCATATTAAATCGCAAATCCAAGCGCGGGACCGGCAACTGGACAACGCGTTTTGCAAAGACGCGCAGATCACTGCAATTCGCGGGGCGCGTAAGTACAAAGGTGACAGGCTGATCCGCACGGCAAAGCCGCATGCCATTTTGGACGGGGCCAACGGCCCTTTGATTGCGGTGCGGTTGAATGTGATCACCCGCAAATCGCTGGGAGGATTGCATACGGATATTCAAGGGCGTGTGCTCATCCCTTCCGGCGACGTCTTGGAAGGATTATACGCAGCGGGCGAGGCCAGCGGCTTTGGTGGTGGTGGCTATCACGGATACAACGCGCTGGAGGGGACGTTTTTGGGCGGCTGCCTGTTCTCGGGCCGAATTGCAGGGAGTAATGCATGAACATTCCATCTGATGCCGAGGCAAGGCGGGCCGTCCCGCCATTAATTTGCTATCCTGTTGAGACGCTGCCTGCGCCTGACATGGCGATGCTTGATGCGGCGCGTGCCACCCTCACCAAAACAGATGAAGTGATTGTGCCGGCCCGCGATGCGGCGGTGTTCCATGTACCAGCAGGTCATTTCTTTCGGATCACCAGTGTCGAGGGGTCTCAGGTTGGTGATTTGAACCTGTGGAATGCTGCGGATTTGAGTGAGCGTTTCTATTCGGGCAAGACCCGCGCGTTGCATGGCACACACATTACGCGAGGCCAGCAGATGTGGTCGAGCTTTCCTGCAATGCGTCCGATGGCAACCCTCACTCATGACAGCCTTGAATGGTATGGTATGGACGCATTCGGTGGCTCTGTGCACGATGTGATTGGAACGCGCTGTGATCCTTATACGCACAATCTGCTCTCAGGTGGACAATACCATCACTGCTGTCATTCCAACCTGACCCGCGCCTTGGCAAAACATCTGGGGGTCAGCCCAGCAGAAGCTGAACCGCATATCCACGACGTGCTTAACGTCTTTATGTGCACAGGCTTCACTCGTGACACGGGGCAGTATTTTATGAAAGCAAGCCCTGTGCGCCCTGGTGACATGTTGGAGTTTTTCGCACAGATTGATCTCCTTGGCGCTCTTAGCGCGTGTCCGGGTGGGGATTGCAGCACGGCGCATTCATCAGATCGGGCGCAATGCCACCCCCTGTTGGTTGAGGTGTTTGCGCCTGACCCAGAGACATTGAAGAGTTGGACCCGACCCCCGCGTAACGGCTATGATAAGTCGCACGGCGCGTAACACAGTCCGTTACTGCGCCGTTAAGCTGGGGTCTTTCAGCCTCAGTTTGCAGGACCTTCGTTAAAGGCAGCTTCCAGCGCTATTTCGACCATATCCCTGAAGGAGCGCTCACGTTCTTCAGAAGGGAGCGCCTCGCCCGTTTGTAGATGATCCGAAACGGTCAATACTGCCAAGGCACGGCGATTGTGGCGGGCGGCGAGCGCATAGAGTTCGGCTGCTTCCATCTCGACGGCTAGGATTCCGTGGCGCACCATCTGTTCATCCAGATCGGGACGTTCGGCGTAGAATACATCCGAGCTATAGATACCGCCCACATGGGTCTTGGTGCTGCGAGCCTCTGATGCTGCGACGGCGGCGCGGAGCAGGCCCCAATCGGCACAAGGGGCGTAATTAAGTTCCTTCATTATGCCAGAAGAGGGGGAAGTTATCGTGCTGGCGGTCATGGCGATGATTACGTCGCGGATGCCCACATGCGGCTGCATGCCGCCGCATGATCCAATGCGAATGAGGGTTTGGGCGTTGTAGGTCGAGATTAGCTCATTTGCGTAGATCGACAGCGACGGCATTCCCATGCCTGACCCTTGGATCGTGACGCGGTGACCGCGCCAAGTGCCTGTGAAGCCCAGCATGCCGCGCACTTCGTTGACCAGTTCGGCCCCCTCCAGAAATGTCTCTGCGGCCCAGCGGGCGCGGTAGGGATCGCCAGGCATGAGCACGGTTTCTGCAATTTGGTCGGGGGTGGCGCTGATGTGGACGGTCATCTCTTTTTCTCCGGTTGGGGTCGGTCCTAAGATGCCCACCCTGTGCAGTGGGAGCAAGTTCCAATGGAGGTTTCCCTTACTGGTCCCTTCTGTGCGGATAACGTTTTGTCGGCGCGTAACCAATACAAAGGGTAAAGAAATGAAATTATTGCACTGATTGCTGTGGCGGGTCTGAGTTTGTTGACGGCCTGCGATGTCAGCCATCCTGTGGCCGTTGTCGGGCCAGGGAACAAAGTCTTCAAAGGTGCTGCGACAGCAACCTTTCTGGAAGGGGGCTGGTTTCAGGCGACCAATGGCGCAACGACATGTCAGGGACGTTACCGCCCCAGCGGGCAGACGGGGACGACGACGTTTCCTGTAAAATGCTCGAACGGAATGACGGGTGTCGGCACTGCAACGTATGAAACGCCCCGTTCAGGGGGTGGAGAGATCGTTATGAAAGACGGCAGCCGTTGGAAATTTATTTTCGGCCGCGCTGCATTGGCAGTTTGAGTGTTCACGCGGGGGTGGCGGAATATTGCCGCTACTCCCGCGTGAGTTGAAAGGTCGTCAGATTTCCAACGTGGAAGGATTGATTCCTTTTTCTACTGCGGCATGAAACCAATTCGGCTGACGGCCTCTTCCTGTCCAAGTGTTGGACGCATCTGAGGGGTCAGCGTATTTTGGTTTAGACTTTTTCGCCAGTTTTTTTGGACCTTTAGCCTTCTTAGGCTTCACAGATACATCATCACCTAATTCATTGAGACTAAACCCAAATTCAGAGGCGGCCCGTTCGGCTGCTTTGCGTGCGTCGCGTCTATCGCGTGCTTGCGCGCTTTGCAGGGCTTTCTTTACATCCGTTAAAAGCTTTTCAAGCTCTTTGCGGCTCATCGATTTAAAATCTTTATTCATCGGGAAAGAACTCCTTAGTTTCCTAAGTCGCCATAACCCAAATGAATAAGATTTACAGTATTGTTTCTATGAGGTCTCCGCTTACTCTGCACCAACTGCCTCGGGATCGGCCAACATCACGATATCTGCCATGATTGTGTTCAGTTCAAAATCTTTTGGTGTGTAGACCCGCGCGACGCCCATTGCCAAAAGCCGCTTTGCATCGTCATCGGGAATAATACCACCCACGATGACCGGAATATGGCCAAGCCCTGCCTCACGCATTTGGCTCATTAAATCTTCGACCAGCGGAATATGTGAGCCTGACAGAATAGAAAGCCCCACGACGTGGGCTTCATCGTTTTGGGCGGCTTTTACAATCTCGGACGGGGTGAGGCGAATACCCTCATAGGCGATGTCCATGCCGCAATCGCGTGCGCGTACGGCAATTTGCTCTGCGCCGTTGGAGTGACCATCGAGGCCTGGTTTGCCGACGAGGAATTTAAGGCGGCGGCCCAAGCGGTCGCTCACGGCGTCCACGGACATGCGCAGATCGTCGAGGCCTTCTGTCTTGTTGCTGCGGCCTTTGCCGACGCCTGTCGGGCCACGGTATTCGCCGTGCACCGCGCGCATTTGCTCGGCCCATTCGCCTGTGGTCACACCCACTTTGGCAGCGATGATGGAGGCGGGCATGATGTTGCGGCCTTCAGCAGCGGCAGCACGCAGGTCCTTTAGGGCGGCGTTGACTTCACCCTCGTCGCGCTGAGCGCGCCATGCGTTGAGCATCGCGATTTGTCCGGCCTCTACGGCGGGGTCGACAGTCATGATGCCGCCGTCGCCTGTCATCAAGGGTGATGGCTCGCCCTTTTGCCATTTGTTCACGCCGACGACGATCGTTTCGCCTGCTTCAATACGGCCCAAACGCTCTGCGTTGCTGTCTACGAGGCGGGATTTCATATAGTCGATGCCATCGATGGCGCCGCCCATGCTGTCGATATGGGCAAGCTCGGCGCGCGCGCCTGCCTTGAGCTCTTCGACTTTTGCATCCACGGCTGGATTGCCGTCGAACAGATCGTCAAATTCCAAGAGGTCAGTCTCGTAGGCGAGAATTTGTTGCATGCGCATCGACCATTGCTGGTCCCATGGGCGCGGCAGGCCGAGCGCTTCGTTCCATGCAGGAACTTGCACGGCGCGGGCGCGGGCCTTCTTGCTCAGCGTCACGGCAAGCATTTCGATCAGGATGCGGTAGACGTTATTCTCGGGCTGTTGCTCGGTCAGGCCGAGGGAGTTCACCTGCACACCGTAGCGGAAGCGGCGGTATTTGGGGTCGGTTACACCGTAGCGCTCTTCGCAGATTTCGTCCCAAAGATCGACGAATGCGCGCATTTTGCACATCTCGGTCACGAAACGGATGCCTGCGTTCACGAAGAATGAGATTCGGCCCACGAGGGCAGGAAAATCTTCCTCTGCCACGCAAGGGCGCAACTGGTCGAGGACGGCAGTGGCCGTGGCGAGCGCAAAAGACAGCTCCTGCTCTGGTGTCGCACCAGCCTCTTGCAGGTGATAGGAACAGACATTCATCGGGTTCCACTTTGGCACGCTCGTATAGCAATACTCCGCCACGTCTGCGATCATCTTGAGTGACGGGGCAGGCGGGCAAATGTAGGTGCCGCGCGACAGGTATTCCTTGATCAGATCGTTCTGCACGGTGCCTTGCAGCTTGGTCACGTCCGCACCCTGTTCTTCGGCCACGGCGATATAGAGCGACAGCAACCAAGGCGCAGTGGCGTTGATGGTCATCGAGGTGTTCATCTGATCCAACGGAATATTGTCGAAGAGGGCGCGCATGTCGCCCAAGTGGCCCACGGGCACGCCGACCTTTCCAACTTCACCACGGCTGAGGATGTGGTCGCTGTCATAACCTGTCTGCGTTGGCAGATCGAAAGCGACCGAAAGGCCCGTCTGACCTTTGGCGAGGTTGTTGCGATAGAGTTCGTTAGAGGCTTTAGCAGTAGAGTGACCCGCGTAGGTGCGGATGAGCCAAGGGCGGTCTTTGGTCTGAGCATCGGTCATGGCGGGCCTCTCTGAAATTCATTGGCAATATTCTTGCGTTGCGGACTAGATATAAGAAACTTTTGGCAAGTGTCAATTCGCTGCGATGCGGCATGACGTTTCTTTTGTGGCGCAGCTGGTTTCGCGCTAGGTATCGTGGGGTATGACACAAACCGTGACCCTTCCGCTCTGGCTTTTTGTACTGATCTTGCTGTTTGCAGCGGTGACGGCGCTCAGTCATTTTCTTTTGCCTTCGGTGCGGTGGTTTTTCCGCCGTAGGTTTGATAAGGCGGTGGCGCAGCTCAATAGAAGGCTGAAGCGACCTATCCAGCCGTTCAAGCTGGCGCGGCGCTACGACATGATCCAGCGGCTTGTCTATGATCCTGAAGTGTCGCGCGAGATCGCGTTGTATGCAGAGAATAACAATGTGCCTGAGAACGTGGCGTTCCAAAAGGCGCGAGAATATGCGCGCGAGATAGTACCGAGCTTTTCTGCGTTTGCGTATTTTAGTTTTGCGATGCGGGTGGCCAAATTGTTGGCCGAATCCATTTACCGTATTCGAACCGCCAAGCAGAATGACGAAGTGCTTGCCGCTATTTCCAAAGATTCGACTGCGGTGTTTGTGATGAACCATCGTAGCAATATGGACTATGTGTTGGTCACTTATCTGGCTTCGAAAACATCGACCTTGTCTTATGCGGTTGGGGAATGGGCGCGGGTTTGGCCTTTGTCCAAGTTGATCCGTTTGTGGGGAGCTTACTTTATTCGCCGCCGTTCGCGCGGGTCGCTCTACCGAAAGGTGCTGTCGCGCTATGTGCAGATGGCGACAAATGGCGGTGACACGCAGGCGTTTTATCCAGAGGGGGGGCTGAGCCTGACGGGGGCTTTGCAGCCGCCCAAAGTAGGCTTGCTGAGCTACCTTGTGGACGGGTTCGATCCAGAGGGCGAGCGGGACATCGTCTTTGTTCCGGTGGCTATAAACTATGACCGTGTGCTGGAGGACCGTGTACTGATCGCGGCGCACGCGCGAGGCGATCGTCGTTTTGGTGCGCGGATCTCGGTCGTGGTGGCATTTATTCTGCGCAAGTTTTGGAAACGACTGCGCGGGCATGACACGCGCTTTGGCACTGCTGCTGTTGCGTTTGGTACACCAGTAAGTTTGCGTGCGTTTGGTAAGGTAGAGAATGTTGATGGGCTGTCCGAGTTATTGATGGCGCGGATTGAGGAGGTAATGCCGGTGTTGGGCGTGCCCTTGGTGGCGACAGCACTGATGCGGCACGGGGCGCTGGATGGAGATGCGCTTCAGGTTGCAGTGGCTGATGTTTTGAAAGTGCTACCGGCAAAAAGCATTGTTTTGGACAGTGAGGATTTGCCGGGAGAGCTGTTGCGTGCCTGCGGATATATGGAACAGCACGGCTTGATTGAAGCTCGCAACGGGGTTTGGCACGTTATTGAAGATCAACAAGCTGCATTGCAGTTTTACGCAAATTCGATTGCGCACTACTTGCCGAATGGGGTGCACCCATCGGATGCTGCGGATGCAAAGTCACTTTCTGCACCTGCTGGGTCATAAAGTTACAAAAAAGATGCTCTTGTAGTTGCAATGTTGCGTGCACGTGCTTACTCAATCATTCAAGAGCCGCCGTTCCGCACTGCGGCATCCCTTAATCCCGCAGGAGGGCGACATGGCATTAGATACAACAATCGCACAATACGAAGCACCAGAAAAAGACCTGTATGATATGGGTGAAATGCCACCCATGGGATACGTCCCCAAGCAGATGTACGCATGGGCGATTCGTCGCGAGCGTCATGGTGAGCCGAACACTGCGATGCTGGAAGAAGTTGTTGATGTGCCTGAGCTCGACAGCCAAGATGTGCTGGTCCTCGTGATGGCCGCCGGTGTGAACTATAATGGTGTTTGGGCGGCTCTTGGTACGCCAATCAGCCCGTTTGACGGCCACAAAGAGCCATACCATGTTGCTGGCTCCGATGCTGCGGGCATTGTCTGGGCAGTTGGTGATCGTGTGACACGCTGGAAAGTGGGCGATGAAGTTGTTGTGCATTGCAATCAGGATGACGGCGATGACGAGGAGTGTAACGGTGGTGATCCTATGTTCTCTCCCACCCAGCGCATCTGGGGTTACGAGACGCCTGATGGATCCTTTAGCCAGTTTACACGCGTGCAGAGCCAGCAGCTTATGCCGCGACCCAAGCATCTGACATGGGAAGAGAGCGCGTGTTACACGCTAACGCTGGCGACGGCTTACCGCATGCTGTTTGGCCATGAGCCACATGACCTCAAGCCCGGCCAGAATGTTCTGGTTTGGGGGGCGTCGGGTGGTCTTGGCTCCTACGCGATCCAGCTGATCAACACTGCAGGCGCAAATGCGATCGGGGTTATTTCCAATGAAAGCAAGCGTCAGTTTGTGATGGATCTGGGCGCAAAAGGTGTTTTGAACCGCAAGGATTTCAATTGCTGGGGGCAGCTGCCAACAGTGAACACGCCCGAATATAACGACTGGCTCAAGGAAGCGCGCAAGTTCGGTAAAGCGATCTGGGAGATTACAGGGAAGGGTGTCAGCGTCGACATGGTGTTCGAGCATCCGGGCGAGACAACATTTCCCGTTTCCAGCCTTGTTGTGAAAAAGGGTGGGATGGTTGTGATTTGCGCGGGGACCACTGGTTTCAACTGTACGTTTGACGTGCGCTATATGTGGATGTACCAGAAGCGCCTTCAGGGCTCACACTTTGCTCATCTTAAGCAGGCGTCTGCCGCCAACAAGCTGATGGTGGAGCGCCGCCTTGATCCGTGCATGTCGGAGGTTTTTGCGTGGAATGATCTTCCTGAGGCGCACATGAAGATGCTGCGCAACGAGCATAAGCCGGGCAATATGTCCGTGTTGGTACAATCGCCGAAAACGGGATTGCGCACACTTGAAGATGCATTGGACGCGCGTAAGTAAAACATCGCGCAAACTGAGCTGACTTATCCGCCCGCGAATCGCTCATGCAATTCGTGGGCGTTTACGTTTCAGAAACCAGTTCAATGTGAACAATGCGTTGAAATTGTTTCCCTCACTATATCTGGGGAGTGGATATTCGTGAATTGGTGACACGTTTACCTGCGTGCTATCCTAATCTTAACGTTTCGTTAACCACCTGGAAGGGAACATCAATGCGAAGTGAATGGGTACTGGACGTTCTCGCCGATTTGCGCAGTTTTGCCGAAGCTAATGCGCTGCCACTGTTGGCAGAGCAACTCGACGATACTGCGCTTGTGGATATGGCCGAGATCGCCTCGAAGGATGAGAGGTCTGCAAGGCAGATAGATGTCGGGGAAGCGGAAAATATTGGAGGGCATCCTGTCCTCGTTGGAGAAGGCCGACACGCTTGAGGGGATGCAGTGCGTCTTGGAGGCGCTGCGGGATTTCTTTGCTGTGGATCATCTGGTCTATCACTGGGTGGATTCGAGCGGGGGCCAGTATGGGTGTGGGACCTACTCGGAGGCGTGGCAGCAGAAATATATTGCCGAAAATTACCTGAGGATTGATCCTGTTGTGCAGGGGTGTTTCCAGCGGTTTCACCCCGTCGATTGGAAGCGGCTTGATTGGTCTAGCAAAGCAGCGCGGGAATTTCTCAGGATCTCATCAGAGTACCGTGTGGGCAATCAAGGGTTTTCTGTCCCGATCCGAGGGCCAAAGCGCCAGTTCGCTTTGTGCACTGTGAACCACAGTTGTGATGATGAGGCTTGGGCGATTTTTACGCAAGAGCATCGGCGCGAGCTGATTTTGATTGCACATTACTTTAACGAAAAAGCGCTGGAGTTTGAGCCAGACCGACAACCCGAACAGCAGCAGGCGCTGTCGCCTCGTGAAGTTGATGCAATGACGCTTCTGGCGATTGGCTATAACCGTGCGCAAGTCGCCAACTCACTGTTGATTTCAGAGCATACGCTGCGCGTCTATATCGAGAGTGCGCGGTACAAATTAGGTGCGTTGAACACCATACATGCCGTTGCCCGCGCGATGAGCCGTGGATTGATCGTGGTATAATTCAGTCTTTTTCAACTTTTGCGAGAATGCCCGCTCAGGCGGACCTTCTGTAGAAATGGTGTTAACCGCTTCAGGGATATCGCTTGTGACATCATTTTTGATGCCATGGGGAGCATTTTCAATGCTGAGATATCTGTACGCTGACGAACTTGACCAATTTACGCACCTTGCGGACGAGATGTTTACGCACCGTGCCGAGCAGTTCAAGACCCGCCTTGGATGGGACGTATCTGTGGATGCCAAGGGGCACGAGCGCGACGAATATGACGCGTTGAACCCGCTTTATGTAATTTGGGAAACGGCTGACGGTGGGCACGGCGGCTCTACTCGCTTTCTACCTACAACGGGACCCGTAATGGTGAATGATCATTTCAGTCACTTGATTGATGCGCCGATCCGTAGCCCGCTTATCTGGCAGTGTACGCGATTTTGCATGGCGCCGGGTCAGGGGTCCAACATGGCGGCAGCCTTGATGCTGGGCGGTGGTGAGTTGATGAACGGCTTTGGCGTAAAGCATTTTGTAGGCGTCTTTGATGCGCGGATGGTACGGATTTACAAGCGCGTTGGTTCTTCGCCAGACGTGTTGGGCAGTCAGGGTGAGGGGCGCGAGCAGATCAACGTCGGTTTGTGGGCCTTTGATGCAGATGCGCAAGCGCGGGTTGCAGAGCGTGCATTGGTGAGCCCCGCGCAAAGCCATGCATGGTTTAACCGCGCATTTGGTGCGTTGCCTGTTGCGGAATTTGCGGCGAGCGCCTGAACGCCTCTGGCCCCTGCGGCGCTTGGCCTCTAATGTCTGGCTATGACAACAGATCTTACATATTCCGACGATCAAGCCGCAGCACATGATGCAGTTTGCGCAATGCTGCAAACTGCAGGTGTGAGCCTTGATGACACTCTGTTGATGCCGCCCAAGGGCAACAAGCATCAGGTCATGGCGGTGACGGGCAAGGCGGGGTCGGGCAAGACATTGCTGCTCGCTGAGCTTTACAAGGCGCTGGAGGCGGCGGGGGTCGATCTCGTCTCTGGCGATTACGAAGGCAAGAAGCGCAAAGATAAGCGCACACTGGCGGTTCTTGCACCGACCAACAAGGCGGCGAGTGTGTTGCGGCTGCGCGGTGTGCCTGCGACGACGATCCACCGTATTTTGTATACGCCTGTTTACGATCCTGAATACGAACGGATCGCGGAGTGGCTGGCCGGGAATGGTGAGCGGCCTGTGGATGTGGAGGGGCTGACCGAGATTGCCCTTGATCGCGCCGAGGCGTTCTATGCCAATAACAAATCCATTCCGGGTGCGCTGGCGGCTGCGGGCTTGCGTGGCAGTGATTTTATCACAGGCTGGAAACGGCGGGAGGAGGCATTGGACATCGGGTTTGTCGATGAATCCTCCATGTTGGATGATAAGCAATTCGAAGACCTTAAAGAGATATTTCCGACGTTGCTGTTGTT
>CAWVZA010000065.1:0-13982 GCA_963934545.1 uncultured Sulfitobacter sp. | reverse complement strand
TCTCCGCGAGGGAGTTACAGTCCCCTGCCACACCTTGCGGCCTGTCGCCCACTGGCGCTGTGGTTATCTGTGGCTCTGGGTCGGGTCAACCATTAAATCCCTTGGTTTGGTATGAATTATGCCTGTGCGGAAAATACGCTCATTGCAGTGCATCGCGATGATATGTCGGGCGAGGCTTGGCGTGCCCTGCGCAAAGGGTTAGAGGAGGGAGCAAGCGCGCAATGTAGGTGGAAGATCATGAAAAAACCAAAGTGGGTTGTCGAAAAAGAACAGGGTAAAAAAGCAGACGCGCGTGAGACGCTGTGGCTGTTTGGTTTGCATGCGGTGCGCGATGCGCTGATGAACCCGGACCGTGAGAAAATCACGATGATGGTCACGCCGAATGCATTGGCCAAGCTCGAAGATGCTGTGGCTGCCAGCGGGATCGAGCCAGAAGTTGTTGATCCGCGCAAATTCCGCCCTCCAATCGATGACAACTCTGTGCATCAGGGCGTTGTGCTCGAAGTGAAGCCGCTGGATTGGGGCCGTTTGGCAGATGTTTGCATCGGGGCTGAAGCGCCGCGTGTGATCATGCTCGACCGTGTGACTGATCCGCATAATGTGGGTGCGATCTTGCGCTCTGCCGAAGTGTTGGGCGCCTCTGCGGTCATTGGGACCAAGCATCACTCTGCGCCCGAGACAGGTGCATTGGCCAAATCCGCTTCTGGGGCTTTGGAGCGGCAACCTTATCTGCGCATCCGCAATTTGGCCGATGGCATTAAGGAGCTTCAGGACATGGGGTATCTGGTGCTGGGGTTGGACGGTGAGGCGGAGCTAACCATTGAAGCCGCTGTTGCAGGCAAACGTGACCGCGCTGTGGCGCTTGTTATGGGGGCCGAAGGGCCGGGCCTGCGCGAGAAGACGCGCGAGACAGTGGACGCTTTGGTCCGGATTGACGCAGGAGGCGGGTTTGGCTCGCTCAACGTCTCAAACGCAGCGGCAATCGGCTTATATGCTACGAGAGAGCATTCATAAGGAGCGGAGCCATCGGCCATCCCACCAAAATTGCCACCTGTTGTAATTGTGGAACCAAGGCGATGTTGCGCGCTGATTTGGGGCAACATACTTTGTCATGTGGGGCATGTGGTGCACCCCTGCGCAATCTCAAGATGTTTTCGGTTGCCGCCAAAGCGCCAAAGCCTGCGATTAGTCACCAACCTCGCGCCGCAAAACCTGTTTATGCGAAGCCTAAAAAACCAGTGAAAAAGCGTAAAAAACGCAAAGGATTCTTCCGAAAGTTCAAAGACGAAGCTTTCGATCTGGTTGAGGATGCATTTGAATTGGTTGAAGATATCTTTGATTGATAGGCGGGTTTTCGCCCGTTTGGGAGCGATCCGTGAATAGTATCGGTCCAGCCCTTCTTTTCACGAAACAGACCTCCATCTTGAGTAATGACGATACGGTCTGGAACAGCCGCTTCGTGATTTGTCCCTGTTCCCACTTTTTAACCTCCCGACATCGTTCGGGAGGTTTTTTTATGCGCATCGAAAAGCTAGGGTAGGGGCATGATGTATACTGATCCTTTTCTCAAAGATATTTTGGACCGTACAAAACGTGTGGCGATCGTAGGCGTGTCGAGCAATCCCGTGCGCGCCAGCTATTTCGTGGCGCGGTATCTGGGCTTGCGCGGATATGACGTGGTCCCCGTCAACCCCATGCTCAAGGGACAAACTTTGTTCGGTGCAACGGTAGTGGGGGCATTGTCGGAGATTGAGGGGCCCGTTGATATGGTCGATATCTTTCGCCGCTCTGACGCTGTTCCTGAGATTGTAGAGGAGTCGCTAGTACAGTTTCCAAACCTTGGCACCATCTGGATGCAAATTGGTGTGGAGCATGCGCAGGCTGCAGAGCTAGCGCAGCTGCGCGGTGTTGATGTGGTGCAAAACCGCTGCCCCAAGATTGAGTATCAGCGGTTGTTTGGCGAGCTACGGATGGGCGGCTTTGCGACAGGTGTGATTTCCAGCAAGCTGTGAACCCTGTGTTGATCGTTCCACTGCTGCGGGATGCAATTCATTGACAGCGAATAGCCGCGTTAGCGTGATGCTTTTTCGGCAATGCCGGATGTAGATTGTCGGCGTGCGAGGGTATCGAGCACATCTGTGAGAGGCACATCGCGGGCGGCGAGCATAACCAGCAGGTGATAGAGCACATCGGCGGCCTCATTGGTGAGGCCCGCCTTGTCGTCTTTTATGGCCTCGATGATGGCTTCAATAGCCTCTTCACCAAATTTCTCTGCACATTTCTCGGGGCCTTTGGCCAGAAGTTGCGCGGTCCAGCTTGAGCTCGGATCTGCGTCTTTACGGGCAAGAATGGTGGCGTACAGATCATCTAGGGTCATGAGAGCCTCATCGGGATGCCAGCGGCGGCCATGTGTGATTTGGCTTCTTGAATCGTGTATTCGCCAAAGTGGAAGATGGATGCCGCGAGCACTGCGGATGCGCCGCCTTTGGTCACGCCGTCCACGAGGTGGTCGAGGTTGCCAACGCCGCCTGAGGCGATGACAGGTATTGTCACGGCGTCGGAGATTGCGCGGGTGAGGGGCAGGTTGAAGCCTTGTTTCGTGCCGTCGCGGTCCATGGAAGTGAGCAGGATTTCACCCGCACCTTTTTCCATCATGGTGATCGCAAATTCCACGGCATCAATGCCTGTTGCTTTGCGTCCGCCATGGGTGAAGATTTCCCATTTGCCGGGTGAGATTGTTTTGGCATCAATGGCGGCGACGATGCATTGGCTGCCGAATTGATCGGCAGCCTCGGCCACAACATCGGGGTTGGCCACGGCAGCGGAGTTAAAGCTGACTTTATCTGCGCCGGCGAGCAGCAGGGCGCGGACGTCTGCAACTTCGCGCACGCCGCCGCCTACGGTGAGAGGGATATAACAATGCTCGGCTGTGCGGCGGACCATGTCGAACATGGTGCCGCGGTTCTCATGGGTGGCATGGATATCGAGAAAGCAAAGCTCATCCGCGCCAGCGGCATCATATGCGATGGCGGCATCGACAGGGTCGCCCGCATCGCGCAGGCCGAGGAAATTTACACCTTTGACCACACGGCCATCGGCGACATCGAGACAGGGGATGATGCGGGTTTTGAGCATGTCAGCCTTCTAGCGGATTGTGGGGTGGTGGGGAAGTGCGGTTGCGGGTAGCCCTGAATTCGATAATCACGCCTATGAGGATCAAAATCATCACATAAATTGCGGCACTCAGATAACTTACGATAACCATATTGAATATGACGGCGCCGATTGCGTCAGGGACAAGCGGGCAGTCTGAATAGGAATAATTCTGGATGCTTCGACAAGTCTCGACTGCGAGTATGAAATAGGCGCTAACTGCACCTAACCATAGGGTCCAGAAAAGTGTGCTCATTTGCAAAATATAAGCCAAGCGTGGCGAATTGCTTTGGCGCGCCCAGAAGATGGCTAGCGGAGCGATGATGACGACAGGGCTGAATGCGTAGGTAAAAATTTTAAGCAACAGCGGATCGATCATCAGCCGAGTGCCTTGAGCGCTGCCTTCAAGCCAATGGCGCCGTCATAGAGCGCACGGCCAGAAATGGCGCCTTCAATAACGCCTGTTGCTTTGAGGGCTTGCAGATCTGCCAATGATGACACGCCGCCTGATGCGATGACGGGGATGCTTACGGCTCGGGCGAGGGCCTCGGTTGCAGCGATGTTGGGCCCGCCCATGGCACCATCGCGCATAATGTCGGTGTAGATGATCGCGGCCACGCCTGCGTCCTCAAATGACTTGGCGAGGTCGGTGACCATGACGTCGGTTTCCGTCGCCCAGCCTTTGGTGGCGACGCGGCCATTGCGGGCGTCGATGCCTACAGCGACCTGATTGGGGAAGGCACGCGCCGCTTCCCGGACCAGATCGGGGTTTTCCACGGCCACAGTGCCGAGGATCACGCGGGCGAGGCCCTTGTCGAGCCATTCCTCAATCGTTGCCATGTCGCGGATGCCACCGCCAAGTTGCGCGGGCACTTTGCATTGTTTAAGGATCGTCTCTACGGGGGCCGCGTTCACAGGTGCGCCAGCAAATGCGCCATTGAGATCAACCAGATGCAGCCACGTGCAGCCTGCGTCCACAAACGCCTGTGCCTGAGCGGCAGGATCATCGTTGAAGACTGTCGATTGCTCCATGTCGCCATGAACGAGGCGTACGGCTTGGCCGTCTTTGAGGTCGATGGCGGGGTAGAGGATCATGGGATTTGTGTCCTTTGACGTTGCTTGGATGCGGTTTTACATGGAATGACCTGCTGTGCAACGCGACCCCACGTTAAGCTTGCCTGAAAGCTGTTTCATAGGCCATGCTGTCACGCAGTTTCAGGGAGGAACGGGTATGAGAATGATTTTGACGGCAGCAGTTGCTGCGATGGCCTTTGCTGGCGCCGCTTATGCGGATCCAGCGTTGGGAACGTGGAAGACGCAAGTGGACGATGGTGCTTATGCTCATGTGAAGATGAGCCAGTGTGGCGCCAAGATCTGCGGGACGATTTCGCGCACATTTAACGCATCGGGTGAGTACAAGTCCGAGAACCTCGGCAAAAAGCTGGTGTGGGATATGGCGCCTGCGGGCGGCGGCGCCTACAAGAAGGGCAAAGTCTGGCAGCCTTCTACAGGCAAGACCTACAGCTCCAAGATGGCCCTGTCGGGCAATTCGCTCAAAGTGTCGGGCTGTGTAGGACCAATCTGCAAAAAGCAGACGTGGAGCCGCGTTAACTAAGCAAATACAGTCAAGCCTTCGGGTGGTCAGGGCTTCCACGTGAGGAAGTTGGTGATCATCCGTAGGCCGGTTGCCTGACTTTTCTCTGGGTGGAACTGCATGCCGACCATATTGTCACGGCCAATAACAGCCGTGACATCGCTGGCGTAATCCACATGTGCAAGGCGCTGGGCAGGGTCCGTAACAGCCATATGGTAGCTGTGAACAAAATAGGTGTGATCGCCGGTTTTGATCCCGTCAAACACCGCATGTGGCGCGTCGAGGATCAGATCGTTCCAACCCATGTGCGGCACCTTTAGTGTTTTGTCTGTTGGTGCGATCTTGGTGACTTCTCCGCCGACCCAATCGAGACCTTGGGTGTCCTCATACTCGCGGCCCCATGTCGCCATGAGTTGCATGCCGACACAAATACCAAGGAAGGGACGGCCCTTTTCCTCAACCGCCTCACACATTGCCGCGAAGATGCCGCTTTTGCCTTTGAGCGCTGCCATACAAGCGGGAAATGCCCCGTCACCGGGCAGTACGATCCGGTCAGCGCGGGCAATCACGTCAGGGTCGGCCGTGACAGTAACTTCACCTGCGTCTGCTTCACGGGCCATACGCTCGAACGCTTTATGCGCTGAGTGCAGGTTGCCGCTCTCGTAGTCGATGATAGCAGTGAGCATTTACAGCATGCCTTTGGTTGACGGGATCGCGTCCAATTTGCGTGGATCGCTCTCCAGCGCATCACGCAGGGCGCGTGCGACAGCCTTGAACGCGGCCTCGGCGATGTGGTGGGAGTTCAGGCCGTGCAACTGGTCGACGTGCAGAGTTATGCCGCCGTGGGTTGCGAAGGCTTGGAAAAACTCGCGCACCAGTTCCGTATCAAAGGTACCGATTTTCTGTGTGGGCAGATCAACGTTCCAGACAAGGAAGGGACGGGCCGACAAATCAAGGGCCGCACGCACCAGTGCATCATCCATCGGCAACAGGCAGGAGCCGTAGCGCACGATACCGCGTTTATCACCAACCGCTTGGGTCAACGCTTGGCCCAATGCGATGCCTACATCCTCAACCGTGTGGTGGTCGTCGATGTGCAGATCACCCTCACAACGCACTGTCATGTCGATGAGCGCGTGGCGCGACAGCTGGTCGAGCATGTGGTCGAAAAAGCCCACGCCCGTTTTGTTGTCGTAAATACCTGTGCCATCGAGATTCATCTCGACACTGATATTCGTCTCGGCGGTGGTGCGGGTGATTTTGGCCTTGCGCATGGAAGCCTCCGTTGACGCGTTTGTGTCCTTATAGCAGCGCAGTCGCGTAGGCCAAGGGGCGATGAGGGATTGCGGCTGTTGGGGCTTCGTGCCAGCTTATGACGATACCATAATCAGGAGCTGCCCCCGTGAGTACATGTGTTTTTATCCAGATCAGATGCCGTCCGGGAACGACCTATAAGGTGGCCGAAGCGATTACCCTGCGCGAGATTCATTCGGAGCTTTATTCGACCTCTGGCGATTTTGACCTTATGATGAAGCTCTATATCCCCAGCGGGCAGGATGTTGGAGTATACGTCAACGACAACCTACTGGATATAGACGGGATTGAACGCTCGCTCACCACCATGACATTCAAAGCGTTTTGATGCGGGGATTGGTCCTGATACTGGCGCTGCTCGGCTCAAATGCTACGGCGGGTCAGCGGGTGTATGAGGGGAATGAAGCAGCGGCGATCCGTTGTGCCAATATGATGGCCATGACGGGTGTAACGCTCAATGGTGCTGGGCTGATGGATGATCCGGAAAAGGATGTACTGATCGGGATATCGGTCCTTATTCTGGAACGCCACGTCGGTGGTAATTGGACCGAAAAGAAGCGCGCTATGGAAGCAATGCGTGACCGCCGCGATGTGGACGCCACATTGGCTGACTACCAGCGCAACGCGCCTGCTTGTCTCAAGCGATTTCCAATCAACTGAACGCGGGTGCGATTGCCCCTGCGCAGGTTTGCTCAATACATGTTAGAATATCCGTAACGGGCAGACCTGTCTCCTGAGTGATCGCTGCGCGGTAGGGCGGCAGATTTGTGCATTCCAGCAGGATGTGATCGTGGGCCTCGGTCTGGGTCTCGCACAGCAGTTTTGTGATCTCCAAGGATGCAGTGACCTCATCCAAGGCGCTTAGGTTCTGGTCAATGACTTGGCGCAGGTGATGGGTAGGGGGCAGACCGATGATGCTTGGCACATAGGCCGTGTGTTCGCCCAGATGCGTGGCGGTTAAGGCGTCCTGATTGAACGTCAGAATGCGCAAGGCCTCGGGGCTGTGCGTTTTGTGTAGTGCGTCTAAGGCCGTGAGCGCGGAGCTGATAAAGGGGCGGTCTGTGAGGGCTGTGAGGTGCGCCTGCCAGTAGGAAAGAAACCCGCACGATGTGACGATGATATCACCTTCGGCATGTTCCAACGCTTCCTCAAACGGCGATATATCAACGTTTTGGGGTCTATTCGTCACAATCTGCCCGACCGATGCTCCGCCGATCCGGATGATTTGTGGTGGGCGAGCATAGGTTGCCTCACACCCTACATCGCCCGCGATACGGGGGAAGTGGGTGTCGAGTTGCAGAACTGTGACGCGTGGGATCATGACGCTATTGTCGGACTTGGTTTGCGCTGATCTTGTCGGGGAGCCATGTTGCCAGCTCGGGGAAGATCACGAGGATAATCACCATCACCAGCATCAGGCCAACCATAGGCAGGGCGACCTTGGAGATATAAGAAATCTCGTGCTTGGTCATGCCTTGGAGGACAAAGAGGTTGAAGCCGATGGGCGGCGTGACTTGCGCCATTTCGACCACCACGACGATAAAGATACCGAACCAGATCACGTCAATACCTGCCTGACGGATCATCGGCTCGACAATCGCCATGGTCAGTACGACCGAGGAAATTCCATCGAGAAACATGCCGAGGATGATGTAGAACACCGTCAGTGCCGCGATGAGGACGATAGGCGACAGCTGCATTTCATTGATCCACGCGGCCAATGCGCGGGGCAGGCCAGTAAAGCCCATAGAAAGCGATAGGAAGGCAGCACCCATCAGGATCAATGCGATCATGGCAGAGGTGCGAGTGGCACCCATCAAGCTCTCAAGGAAGGTATTTAGGTTCAGCGACCCTTGGAGCAGTGCGAGGACCAGTGAGCCGATTACGCCGACTGCTGCGGCTTCGGTTGCAGTGGCCCATCCAAAATACATCGAGCCGATAACCGCGAAGACGAGCAGGAGGACAGGCACCAAAAAGCGGCTCTCCGATAGCATTTTACCAAAGGACATTGATGGCTCTGGCGGTGGGCGCTGATCTGGACGGACAAAGTGCCATATGGCAATATAACTCATGAATAGGGTCGCGAGGACCAAACCGGGGATAATGCCCGCCATGAAGAGCTTGATGATGCTCTCGTTGATGGACACGCCGTAAACAATCAGGGTCAGCGATGGTGGGATCATTAGGCCAAGAGTGGCAGCGCCGGCCAAGGTGCCGATGATCATATATTCAGGATAGCCGCGCTTGCGTAGCTCGGGGATGCTCATTTTCCCCACAGTGGTCAGTGTCGCAGCAGAGGAGCCTGAGACCGCGGCAAAAATCGTGCAGCCGACAATATTGGTGTGCAGCAATCCACCCGGAAGCCAGCGCATCCATGGGGCAAGGCCGCGAAACATGTCTTGGGACAATCGCGTACGATACAGGATTTCACCCATCCAGATAAAGAGCGGCAG
Organism: uncultured Sulfitobacter sp.; assembly: GCA_963934545.1. Lineage (GTDB taxonomy): Bacteria > Pseudomonadota > Alphaproteobacteria > Rhodobacterales > Rhodobacteraceae > Sulfitobacter. The sequence continues at coordinate 5,468 of CAWVZA010000065.1, read as the reverse complement.
GGCGGTGAGGGTCCATGAACTGGAACTGGTCCAGATCGTGGTGATCATCGCGTCACCAGCAGGACGCGTCGTGAAGAGCTCAAGCCCTACCCAAGCGACCCCCATAAGTGCCAAGCCGATCCAGATCGACGAGGCTAGGAGACCAAAGAGGACACATAGAAAGACGATGGTTGCATAGGTCTCGATCATTCTACGGCCTCCGATACGATGGGGTTCTTGCCCGTGATAATGGTGCGGTACAGCGTGTCCCAAAGTGCGATGGCAAGTAGGATCGCACCCGCAGACATGGCAAGTTGCGGGATCCAAACAGGGGTGAAGACCAGCTCGGAAGAGGCTGTGTTCATTGCAGTTCCCCAGTCACCAATAGGCGTGGCAGGGAGTGACAGGACCGTGACGATCCACTCTGGAATTTTATCCTGCCCTTGCGTGCGGTCGTTGAGCATCTCTGAGAATTGGGTTGTCTTAACGGCATAGCGCGCAAAATAGGTGGCGATTACCGCAGCCCCTGTGACCGCGAACAGATCGAGCCAGCGGGATGTGAAGCGGTTCCAGTTCAGCACAATCGACACACGAATGTGCGCGCCACGTGTGAGGGCGTGGGACAGCGCAAAAAATGAGGTGGCAGCCATAGCGTAGCCTGCAAATTCTGTGGTGCCAGGCAGGGCGAAAGCTGTCCAGCGGGCGACCATCTGAGTCACGATCAGCAGCAGGATCGTACACATGAAAAAGGCCGCGAGCGCACCCGAGGCGAAATACACGCCGTCAAGGAAGCGCCAAAGAGGACGCATACGCCGCTCAAGTGGTTCTTTTGCAAAAAAGCAGAGCACTCCGAAGAGTAGAGGCAGAACAAAAAGCCATACCCATAAAGGCAGGCCCAGCACTGGCGACCAGTCGCGCATGTCTTGAATTCCTTAGGTGAGAAAACGCGCCCCGCCGCGTGGCAGGGCGCAAGAGTGCTTACTTCACTGCTTTGTAAGCGTCGATGATCGCTTGGCCATCGGCACCAGCAGTCTCCAGCCAATCTGCTGTCATCTTGGCACCAATCACTTCCAGCTCTGCGAGGAACTCAGGTGAGGCGTCTGTGACAGTCATGCCGTTCTTCTCAAGCTCGGCGAAGTAGAAATCGGCCAGCTCTTCTGATTTTGCGTTACACGAGGCGGAAGTCTCGTCTGCGGCTTTCATCACGCCTGCTTGGGTGTCTGCGTCGAGCGCGTCCCATGCCTGCTTGTTCGCAACGACATAGTTGCGTGGCAGCCATGCGTTAACTTTGTAGTAATGGCTGAGATGCTCCCAGACCTTCTGGTCGTAACCAGTGGAGCCTGAAGAGATGAACGATGATGCCACGCCTGTTGCCAGTGCTTGGGCCAGTTCAGCCGCTTCGATTTGCACAGGGATCATGCCCAGCTCTTCTGCGAAGGTCGCTGTTGCAGAGTTGTAGGAGCGGAACTTTACGCCTTGGGTATCAGCAGAGGATCCTACTTCCTTAGCAAAGTAGAAACCCTGACCCGGCCATGCGCAGGAATAAAGCGAGACCATGTTGAGGTCTGCCAACTGTGCATTTACTGGACCTTTGGCCGCTTCCCAGAGCTTTGCGTTGTCCGCGTATGTCGTCGCGAGGAATGGCAGGTTGTCCCAACCCAGCAGGGGTGCCTCATTGGCGTGGGCGGACATGAACCGCTCACCAATGTTGACCTGACCGGTTTGCACGGCACGTTTGATGTCACCGCCGCCAAACAGCGAGCCACCGGGGTGGACGGTAATGTCGATTGCGCCGCTTGTGTATTCACGCACTTTGTCAGCAAAGACAACGCCTTGCTCGGAGTGGAAGTTGGTCGCGGCATATGCCATTGGCATGTCCCACTTTTGCGCGTGGCCATCGGCCACTGCGGCACCTGCTATCAGCGCTGTTGCGGCTGCTGTGCAGGCCAGTTTTGTAAATGTCTTCATGGGTCGTCTCCCGGTTGGTTGAGGCTCTAACGGCCTTTAGGTTCGATATTTTGAGGGATCAAAAGCGCGCATATCCATGTTGGGAGCGCGTCCATTAATTAACTCCGCAATCATCCGACCCGTTTTCGGACCGCCTGTCAATCCGACATGCTGGTGGCCAAAGGCGCTGTAGCTGAGACCTTGAGTATCGTTCGCGCCGATCAGTGGCAGGCTATCGGCAGGGGCGGGACGGTGGCCCATCCATTCTACAACATCATCATATTCCAGCTCGGGCAGCAGTTTCATCACCTGATGGCGCAGCATATCAAGGGGCGCACGCGATGCAGGGGCACCCAGCCCGCCAAATTCGATCACACCAGCGGCACGCAATCGACCCTGCATAGGGGTCAGAACAAACTTTCCAGAGGCGACCATCATCGGCGAGCGCGGCATCGCGGAGGGGTTGGTGAACTCAACATGATATCCGCGTTCACTCTCGAACGGGACTTTTACGCCCAATTTATGAGCAATCTTGCGCGACCATGGTCCCATGGCAAAGACGATTCTATCTACGGTGAGGGGACCGTCATCGGTGATCAACGCACTGACCGCGCCGTCCTTCATCTCGATATCGTTTATCGAGGTGATATGAAGCTTGCCACCTTCGGCGACAAAGTGATCGGCGAGTGCTTTCACATAGGCACCCGGATCGCTGATGCGGCCATGGTTCTTGCAGCGCACCACTGTTCCAAAGGCCTCGCCAAAGACGGGATCGTAGGTCGCGTATTCTGCGCCGCTCACTACGTCATATTGTACGCCCTGGGCGTCGCGCTTGCTCCAGCCATAACTGTCGGCCTCGAAGTCGGCGCGGGTGGTGTAACCGAAGCAGTAGTCCTCAGTGGTGATAAAGCGGGCCGCAGGCGTATCGTCGGCCAAGGCTTGGTGCTGCTCGACTGTGTCGTGGAGCAGAGCAGACATTGCTTTTCCGTAGTGATCCACATGGGCATCGGTGCCGTAGGAGAGGTACTTGCGTAAGAAGGGCAGAAGGCGTGGCAGATAGGACCAGCGCAAGAACAAGGGCGCATCGCGGTCCATGAGCATTGAGGGCGCTTTGAGCGCAAGACCCGGTGTGGTGACGGGGACAACACCGCCAGCCGCCAACACCCCTGCATTTCCATGGCTTGTGCCCGATGCCGGGCCTTCGCGGTCAACGACTGTGACGGTATGGCCCGCACGTTGGAGCCAGATGGCCGTCGAGATGCCGACGATTCCTGCGCCAGCAACGATAATGTGCATGTTTGTGGTTCCCTGGTGATGTTCTGGGTTCCAGCCTGACCAATGCGGTGAGGATTGTCACGCTGCTAAAAATCGCCAGATGTACGTTATGTGGTAGCGATAGGTGTCAGACTTTAGGAACGGGCCCAAGCGACTCGCGCATCTGTAGCGATATCTGGAGCAGGGTCGGGCGGTCAGGCTCTGCGCCTTCGACCAAGGCGATCAGCGCAGTTGCCGCCTTTGTTCCCATTTCGCGGTGCGGGACATGAACAGTCGTAAGGCTGGGCGTCACCACGCGCGCAAGCTCGATATCGTCAAATCCAGTAACCGATACGTCTTGTGGTACACGCAGACCAAGTGCTTTTGCACCACGCAGGGCTCCTGCGGCGAGTACATCATTGCCACACATCACAACTGTTGGCTTGGTTTCGCCTTCCATCAAGCTGCGCATCGCAGCTTCGCCGTTTTCAAATCCATAAGGGGTTTCGATGACAGTAAGCATTTCGGGAGGCATCCCGTGAGCCTGCAAAGTATCCTCGATTCCCGCCAAACGGTTGGCTGCGCGGTCGTTCCCTTTTACTACGCCCGAGATAACGCCGATTTTTTGATGTCCTCTTTTCAGGACTTCTTCGGCCAGCAAAGTCATGGATGCGCGGTTGTCAAAACCGATCGCAGATTGCGCGATTTCGGGGGCGTAGGCCCATGCGATGAGGGCAGGGACCCCTTGTCGCTCAAGGTAGCGGTAGAGAGATGGATCGCGGTCATACCCGATGAGCAAAAGACCATCCGCACCACGCGCCACTAGTGCACGAATTTGCTCTTCTTCGATCTTCGGATCATAGGCGGTGCTTGAGACAAGCAGGGTGTAGCCGCGCCTGTGAAGCTCTTCTTGAAAAGCCTGCAAGCCACGGGCAAAGATTGCGTTTTCCATCGTTGGGATTATTGCGCCGATGGTGAACGTCCGCTTTGCTGCCATCACGCGGGCGCCGAAATTTGGAGTATAGCCGAGCGTTTCCACTGCTTTGAGTACTCTAGTCCGCGTCGTCATGACAACGCGTTCGGGTGTGTTCAGGCACCGTGATACAGTTGCCGTCGACACGCCCGCTTTTCTGGCGACATCATCAAGGGTGGGGGTGGTTTTGTTGCTGCGCATAGGGGGAGGCCTCTCTCATGCTTTAACTATCACACTCGAATTGAATGGAAAATAATTTAAAATCCGCGCTCTATAAGATAAATATGTAAGCGCTTGCATGAATCACTTGCAAGCGCTTACATTGAGTGAAGAACACAGCCAACAGGGAGGTTCTTCATGTTCCTAGCAGGTTCAGTCATCGTCTTTGCGATCTACTTCGGTAATGTCGCCTTGGGTGCTTTTGCGGGGTTGGCCTTTTTGGGCGACGTGGGGGAAATGTTGGTGTTGTTTGGAGCGACGATTTTATTCGTCGTCGCAATTTTACAAAAAGAAGCTGACCGCAAAGATAAAAACGGCAGCTAGACACGTCCACCGGGAGGAGACACCAATGACAGATAACCGTACCGAGATTGCATCGGCCGAACGCCGTAATTTCCTGATGCTCACAGCCACAGGCGGCTTTACCGCAGCCATGGTTGCAGGCGGGGCAGGGATGCTCTGGTCCACTGAGGCCGCAGCCCAGACAGCCAATGAAGAGCGCGACCGCGAGAAAGCCGCCGAGCAGACAATGACAATCGGCACGGCCTATGTCCTAGGTGCTACGCGCAGCTATCCGATGATGCAGCTCGACCTGAAAGAGAACATCCAGAACGCGAGCAACGGCAAAGTATATGTGAAGCTCGCTCCTGGTGGTCAGCTGGGTTCAGGCGGCAACCTTGTGCAAAAGGTTCAAGGCGGCACCATTCAGGCGGCACAACACTCGCTCGCCAACTTTGCGCCCTTCGCCTCTGCGGTTGATCTGATCAACATGCCGTATCTCTGTGGCTCCAACCAGCGCTTCACCAACCTTGTGCATTCTGACTTCTGGAACTCCGAAGTGCACCCGAAGGTCGAGGCCGCAGGCTTTAAGGCGCTTTTCTATGTCAACATCGACCCGCGCGTTGTTGCGGTTCGTAAAGGTGGCGCAGGACCAGTTCTGTCACCATCCGACATGCAGGGCATCAAGTTCCGCGTACCAGGCTCCAAGATGCTTCAGCAGTACTACCGCATGGTAGGTGCGAACCCGACGCCTGTTGCATGGGGTGAGACACCATCAGCGATCAAGCAGGGTGTTGCAGATGCGCTCGATCCGTCC
>CAWVZA010000064.1:0-14129 GCA_963934545.1 uncultured Sulfitobacter sp. | reverse complement strand
AGTGCCGGATGCTTGGGACTTTGTCGACAGGCTGAGCTAAAGCCTAAATCGGACATTCAAACAGACGCGCCGAACGGCAGCAAGGTCCTGCACAGCGGACATCGAGGGCAACAACACGACCTGTCCTCGTTTCCACACTTCACATCCGCCAGTCCCTCAGCGTAGCCTTCCCCTACTCCAAGCACCAAAGGCCGCACACCATGATTACCCTCCAATTCCTGCTCACCACTCTCGTCGTCGTCATTATCCTCGGCACAGGCGTCGTCTACACCCTCGCGCTGGGTCTGGGCCAAGGACGCCGCGCCGCTCTTTGGGCCGCACTCGGTTGCACCTTTGGCATCCTCCCCCACCTCGCCGCCGCTACGCTGGGTCTGGCCGCCGTACTCCACACCTCCGCGCTCCTCTTTACGGCCGTGAAATGGACGGGCGTCGCATATCTGCTCTATCTCGCATGGCAAGCACTGAAAGACGGCGGTGCGCTCAATGTCCAAGCCTCTGACACACAGCAAAGCGGATGGCGCACCGCACGTCGCGGGGCATTGATCAATATTCTCAACCCCAAGCTCTCGATCTTCTTCCTTGCCCTTCTCCCACCCTTCCTGTCGGGCACTCCCGCCACAGCCACAACCGAAATGGCGCTGCTGGGCGCGGTCTTTATGGCGCTCACCTTCGCGGTCTTCGTCCTCTACGGCATCTTCGCGGCCGCCGCGCGCGCACAGCTTCTCGGCTCACCCCGCGTTATGGCATGGCTCTCGCGCTCCTTCGCCGCGATCTTTGCCGTCCTCGCCGCCCGCCTCGCATTCGAGCGCGCCTAATGTTTGGCATTCCTCGCGCGCCGCTGCTGCTGGGTCTCGCAGGTCTGCTCCCATTCATGCTTGGCGCGTTGATCTCGACGCTGGCCGACATTGCCCCCAGCGCCGACAGTTATCCGATCATTATCGCCAATGACGGGATCAAGATCCTCGTTCTTTACGGCACTATTATCCTGTCATTTATGTCAGGCGTGCTCTGGGGCTTTGCCACCAAAGCAGAGGGGGCAAAGGCAACTACCGGTTACATTTTGTCCGTGATGCCCACCCTCTGGGCGTTTTTCATGCGTGGCGGCAAACCGGTTGAGACACTGCCCTATCTCATCGCTGGCTTTCTAGGTCTACTGGTCCTTGATTATTTCTTTAACCGCGAAGGGCTGACCCCACCGTGGTGGATGCCTCTGCGAATTTTGCTCACCTCAATCGTTGTGATTTGCCTTGGGATTGGAGCCTTCGCATGAGCGACGAAGAGACCCTCAAAATCTATGCCACCCAGTCTGAAAATTACGCAGCCCTCACTGATGACGATCTGAGCAGTGACCCCTTGCTCGTCGAGTTTATCGCCGCCCTCCCGCGCGGTGGCAGCGCGCTAGACCTCGGCTGTGGCCCTGGCACCGCCGCCGGCGTCATGGCGAACGCGGGCTTATCAGTCCATGCCACGGACGCCGTCCCAGAAATGATCGCACTGGCGGCACAACATCCGCTCGTCCACGCCGAAGTCCAAACTTTCGACCAGATCACTGGCACGGCCCTTTATGACGGCATTTGGGCGAACTTCAGTCTCCTTCACGCTCAGCGTAGTGCGCTGCCGACCATCCTGCGCGCACTGCACACAGCCCTCAAACCAAACGGCTATTTCCACATCGGGATGAAACTGGGTGACACCACCGCCCGCGACAGCATCGGCCGTCAATATACCTACGTGACCGAGCCTGAATTACGCGCCCTTCTGGGCACCGCAGGCTTCACCATCACAAAAAAACACACCGGCAGCGGTAAAGGGCTGGACGGCACCTATGCCGATTGGATAGCACTCGCCGCATATGGCTAAACTTTACGCATACACAGACGGCGCCTGTTCAGGCAATCCCGGCCCCGGCGGCTGGGGTGCTTTAATGCAGGCGATGGACGGCGACAAAGTCGTCAAAGAGCGCGAGTTAAAAGGCGGCGAAGCCAACACCACCAACAACCGCATGGAACTGCTGGCTGCGATCCACGCACTCGAAGCCTTGGACCGTGACACAGAGATCACCGTGGTCACTGACAGTAACTATGTCAAAAATGGCATTACAGGCTGGATCTTCGGCTGGAAGAAAAACGGCTGGAAGAACGCAGCCAAAAAACCCGTTAAAAACGTAGAGTTGTGGCAGCGCCTGGACACCGCAAACGCCCGCCACCGCGTCACATGGGAATGGGTCAAAGGCCACGCAGGCCACCCCCAGAACGAGCGCGCAGACGAGCTAGCCCGCGCAGGCATGGCGCCCTTCAAACCAAAATGAGCACCATCGCCTGCCCTATCGCTCTGCACCCTGACGGCGCCACACGGCGCCTCGCTGTCTATCAAACCACTCAGGGCAGCAAGCACCTCGTCAAAACCACCGCAGCATCAAGCAATGAATCTACTCGCGCAGCCGCTCAAACACTCTACAGTACGAGCGCACTGGAAACCCGTGCCGCTCTGCCCATCGGAACCTCAGCCGACGTTAACCCTGATGAAATCTGGCACTTCGCCCTCTGCCGCATCGTGCCTCCCATCCGCGAACAGTGGAAACATATCTGCCCCGACACATCCGCCCTCCTCCAGTTTTCATGGATGCCGCTCGATGCCACCTTTGATGAATTCTCTGGTGCTGACACCCGTGCCCTCAACTGGATCAAGGCAAACCTATGAGCCTGATCACATTCCTCGATTACGCATCCGTCATCGTCTTCGCGATCACAGGCGCACTAGTGGCCAGCCGCGCCCAACTTGATCTAGTGGGCTTTGCATTCATCGCATGCTTAACCGCAATCGGTGGCGGCACAATCCGTGATCTGCTGCTCGACAGAAACCCGATCTTCTGGATCGCCGAGCCCACGTATCTGGCCGCTGCCGCCACTGCAGCCCTCGTCATCTTCTTCACCGCGCATCTTTTGGAATCCCGCCTGCGCGCGATCATCTGGCTCGACAGCCTTGCCCTCGCGGTGGCCGTAGCGGCTGGTGCAGCCGTCGCCATAAGTCTTGACCAAGGTCCCGCTATCACCATCTTAATGAGCATTGTCACGGGATGTATGGGCGGCCTGATGCGCGATGTGGTGGTGGGCGATGTCCCCGTTGTATTGAAACAGGGCGAACTGTACGTAACAGCTGCATTTGCAGGGGCAGCCACAACTGTCCTGCTCAACGCTTACTTACCAGAGATTCCCTACAGCCTGATCATCGGCGCAAGCGTCACATGGGTATTACGTGCAGGGTCCATATTCTTTGGCTGGCACTTGCCCGTTTACAAAAGTGCCCCACCAAAAGAATAGTGCGCACTATTTGCGCCAGTGCAACGGCACAATAATCAGTGCCCCGATGGAGGACACGATTGCGTTCACCCCAGCTGATGAGAAGCCAAAACCAAACATCAACCGCACAAAGTAGAACACAAACGCACCACCAATGCAGATAATGGTCGACTGCAAAATACCGTTATGCGTGAACTCGGTCTTCTCGGCGAGGTAGCCGACGATCCCCGCAATCACAACTGTACCAATCATCATGGGAAACATGGGGCTATCCTTTACTCAAATTCGCGCCAACAGCGATCTGCATGCCGCGCTGGAATACATCAACATCCTGCGCCCCTTTGCCCTCCTTTTGCAAGCGGGTCAGCGCCACTGCACCCTCGCCGCATGCTACATACAGCGCATCATCAATAACGGCACCCGCAGCGCCCAAACCCTCAACCGTCCGCGATCCAAGCACTTTAACCCGCACCCCGTCCAACTCGAACCACGCACCCGGAAATGGTGACAACCCACGGATAAGCCGATCAACCTCCACTGCAGGCCGCGCCCAGTCAATCCGCGCCTCCGCCTTGTCGATCTTGGCGGCATAGATCACGCCCGCTTCAGGCTGAACCTCGGGCTCCAGATCGTCCAATCGCGCCAAAGCCTCAACAATCAGCCCCGCGCCCATCACGCTCAGCCGATCATGCAACTTCGCTGTCGTCTCATGCGCACCGATGTCTAACACATCTCGCAGCAATACAGGGCCGGTATCCAACCCCACTTCCATCTGCATGATACACACACCCGTCTGCGCATCACCTGCCATAATCGCACGGTGAATGGGTGCAGCGCCACGCCAACGCGGAAGCAAGCTTGCGTGAATGTTCAAACACCCGCGCAGAGGTGCGTCCAACACCGCTTGCGGCAGGATCAAACCATAAGCCACCACAACAGCCACATCAGCATCCAATGCAGCAAACTTCGCTTGCGCCTCGGCTGTCTTCAACGAGACAGGCGTGCGCACTTCCAGCCCAAGCGCTTCAGCCCGCGCATGCACAGGGGAAGGTCGATCCTTCTTGCCCCGTCCCGCAGGGCGCGGCGGTTGGGAGTATGCGGCCGCAATCTCGTGCCCCGCACCCACCAAGGCATCCAGAACCGAGACCGAGAATTCCGGAGTTCCCATGAACACAATCCGCATGGCTTATCCGTTCAACTTGGCGGCACGCTTGATCAGCATATCGCGCTTCATTTTGCTCAGCCGATCCAGATAAAGCTTGCCGTTCAGATGGTCAATCTGGTGCTGCACGCTCGTCGCGTCCAACCCCACAAAATCACGCTCCACCACTGCACCCGTCTCGTCCATGTACCGCACCTTCACCCCGCGCGGGCGCGAGACTTTAGCCGACACGCCCGACAAACAGGGAGACGCTTCCTCGTGCACATTCATAATGGCAGAGGCATCAATCACCTCGGGGTTCGCTAGTTTGATCCGCTTATTCCGCGCCTCGGACGTGTCCACAACCGCCAGCCGCTGCATCACACCAATCTGCGGCGCACCAAGACCGACACCAGGCATCGCGTCCATCGTCTCGATCATATCATCCCAGATCACACGCACTTCGTCAGTCACTTCACCGACGTCCGTACATACCGCCCGCAGCCGCTTGTCCGGCCATGTCAAAATTTTCCGTACCGTCATGCTGCATACTCCGCTTCCACCAATGCCCGCGTTTCCGCGTCCAGATGATCAAATGTTATAATTCCATCGAGGTGGTCGATCTCGTGCTGCACACAAGCCGCCGCAAACCCGCTAAAGCTTTGCACATATCCCCCGCCATTCAGTCCCGTCCAAACCATCTGCACCTGCGAAGGGCGTGATATCTCTGCACTCACATTCGGGATGCTCAGACACCCTTCAGAATTGCTCATCCGCTCTTCGCTGACTTCCATCAACATCGGGTTGATACACACCAGCGGGTCAGACTTGCCCTCTTTCCACCCAGCATCCATCACGAACACCCGCACCATCGCTCCAACTTGGCTCGCCGCCAGTCCACGCCCAGGCGCTGCATACATCGTCTCCAACATATCCGACGCCAGCGTTTCAATCTCAGGCGTGATCGTCTCCACTTGAATACATGTCTCTGTCAGACGCCTATCAGGCCACTGCACAATCGGCAGTACACTCATCCGCGTGCCAATTCGCGCTTAAATTTCAACATCTTACGCGTCATCATCTGGCGGCGCAGCGGCTTGAGGTGGTCGATGAACAACTTACCTTCAAGGTGATCAATCTCATGCTGCACACAAGTTGCCCACAAACCATCCATCACCTCACGCTGCTCGTTGCCATCACGGTCAATCCACGTGACCTCGACTTCCGCAGGGCGCGTCACATCGGCAAACTGCTCGGGCAGGCTCAAACACCCTTCTTCATAGGTATTCAATTCCTCGGAGCTGCCAACAATCTGCGGGTTGAACATGATCAAAGGGCGTGGCTTCTCGCCCTCCTCCTTCACACAATCCAGCACAACCAGACGGGTCAGCACACCCACTTGAGGTGCTGCCAACCCCACACCGGGGGCCTCGTACATCGTGGTCAGCATATCATCAGCCAGCGTACGCAGATCATCCGTCAGATCATCGACAGCGGCACAATGCTTTTTAAGGCGCGGATCGGGGTGGTATATAATAGGGCGTTTCATGCAAAACCATGTAGGGCATGCCCCCGCATCCCGCAAGCAGGGCTTGCACATAAGTCTGGCACAGCTAGGGTTTGGCGCAAATCCATAGGAGATATCAGATGAGCTTTGACACCCCGATTGAACGCCGCGGTACGCATTGTGTAAAATGGGACGGCATGGAGAGCATTTACGGCGTCCCCGCCGACACAGGTATTTCCATGTGGGTCGCCGATATGGACTTTGCCACTGCGCCAGTCGTCAAAGACGCTGTGCAAGCAATAGTAAATCATGGCGTCTACGGCTACTTCGGTGATGACAGCAAATACCGCGCCGCAATCCAGTGGTGGATGAAAGAGCGCCACGGCTGGGACCTTGATCCCGCCCATATCTTTACCACACACGGCCTCGTGAACGGCACCGCTATGTGCGTCGATGCGTTTACGGAAAAAGGCGAAGGCGTTGTCCTCTTCACCCCCGTCTACCACGCGTTTGCAAAAGTCATCAAAGCAGCCGACCGCCAAGTTGTTGAATGCCAAATGGTTCAGGAAAACGGCCGCTACCGCATGGATTTTGACGCATATGATGCGCAGATGACAGGTAATGAGAGAATGATCATGCTTTGCTCGCCGCATAATCCCGGCGGAACTGTCTGGACCCGCGATGAGTTGGAGCAAGTCGCCAGCTTCGCCAAGTGTCACGATCTGGTCCTCGTCTCTGATGAGATCCACCACGATCTTGTCATGCCAAACCAAAAGCACACTGCAATGGCGCTGATCGACGGTATCGAAGATCGCCTTGTGATGATGACCGCCACCACCAAGACTTTCAACATTGCGGGCAGCCACTCTGGCAACGTCATCATCGCCGATCCGATCCTGCGTGAGAAATTCGGTGTCCGCATGGCGGCCCTTGGCATGTCACCCAACAGCTTTGGCCTTTTTATGGCCTCAGCCGCATATTCTCCAGAAGGGGCCGCATGGGTCGATGATCTGATTGCCTACCTCGACGGCAACCGCAAACTCTTCGACGAGGCCATCAACAAAATTCCCGGTCTTAAATCCATGCCGCTGGAAGCAACCTACCTCGCGTGGGTCGATTTCGCTGACACAGGTATGAGCCGCGAAGAGTTCACCAAACGGGTAGAACAAGGCGCCAGCATCGCCGCTAACCACGGCCCCACTTTTGGCACAGGCGGCGAAAGCTTCTTGCGGTTCAATATCGCAACCCCCCGCGCACGCGTGGTCGAAGCCTGCGAACGCCTCGCTGAAGCTTTCAAAGACCTCCAGTGAACGCACCATCATAGACGACAAAAGGGCGCTCCAATCAGAGCGCCCTTTTGCTATCAAATGTCCAAAAGCTCAGCCGGCTAGGCGCGCAGCGCCTCCACATCAATCTCAGGCACCCCAGCATAATCAACGACACAGCCGCGTTTGACCGAAAATTCGATCTCGCCGTTCGTTTCATCTTTGCCTGCAATCAAACACTGGCCTAAATGCTCGGCCCCGTCATACATCTCAACGATACCGTTGAGCGCAGGCACATCACCCGCCCGCACGGCAAACCCCGTTGCCCAGCGCCTGAGCACAGGATAATACGCACCACCCGCCTCAACACACAGCTGCGTTGCATGCATAGGGCTGCTCATCCGTGGTCGTGTCAGACCAGGTTCAAACCCTTTGGGTAGAAATATATCCATGATTCTTCCCCTCAAACGTATTCTGTCAGAATTATTTCAAAAATGTCGTAAGGCAACACAATTTTGAAATTTAATTACTCACTGTGCATTTTCGCACGCTTCGTGCGCGGCGATCTCCCTTATATTGTTGGCCCCCACAGGTTACAGTCATGTGAAGATAGCAAAGGAGGCGCACATGGGATTGCTCATCGACGGTAAATGGCACGACAACTGGTATGACACAAAAGACAGCGGCGGCGCGTTCAAACGCCAAGAGGCAAACTTCCGCAACTGGATCACGCATGATGGCAGCGCAGGCCCCAGCGGAACAAGCGGCTTCAAGGCCGAAGCAAACCGCTATCACCTCTACGTCAGCCACGCCTGCCCATGGGCACACCGTGCACTAATTTTCCGTACGCTCAAGGGGCTCGATGATTTGATCGATGTATCAGTCGTGCATCCTGACATGCTCGGCAACGGGTGGACGTTTGAAACGGATTCCAACGGCGCAACAGGTGATACCCTTTTTAACCTGCCCTATGCCCGCGACATATACACCCGTGCCGTGCCTGATTTTACTGGGCGGGTAACCGTTCCAATCCTCTGGGACAAAGCACAAAACACCATCGTCTCAAACGAATCCTCTGAAATCATTCGCATGTTCAACAGTGCATTCGACACGATAACAGGCAACACGGACGACTATTGGCCAGTCGATTTGCACCCCAAGATCGACGCCGTAAACACCCGCATCTATGACACGCTCAACAATGGCGTCTACAAGTCAGGCTTTGCCACAACGCAAGAAGCGTATGACGCCGCAGTGCATCTACTCTTCGATACACTTAACTGGCTGGAAAATATCCTCGGGACCAAGCGTTACCTCACTGGGGACCGGTTGACGGAGGCAGATTGGCGCCTCTTCACCACGCTTGTGCGCTTTGATCTCGTCTATCACCAGCACTTCAAGTGCAACCATGCGCGGATAATAGATTATCCAAACCTCTGGGCCTACACCCGCGAATTATATCAGTGGAAAGGGGTGGCTCCGAGCGTCAATTTTGACCACATCGTCCGCCACTATCACTACAGCCACGAGACAATAAATCCTAATCGGATCATCCCTATCAATCCCGTTATCAACTGGCACGAACCTCACAACAGAGGTTAACTGACCTAAAGTTCCGCACCATAGTGTGCCACCATCGCCGCCAGATCCTCTGGCGGCGTATTGCTTTGCACAAAGGCACGCGCATTTGCCAAATGCGCAAAAATTGACCCATCCAAGAAGAAACTGGTGTTGGTCACAAAAATCACCCGTGCGTCAGGATGGCGGTAGTTGGCGTAATCCGCGATTGCGAGGGCGCAACCTTCCTCAATCACCAAATCGAGAATGATAATATCAGTATCATTGGCAGATAAATGAAAAATCGCCTGCTCTTGCCCGCTGACACTGGTGACGCTCATACCCTGACGCACCAGATGCCGATGCCAAAGAGTTGCCAATTCCAGCACACTTTCGACAATCAAAACACGCGTGATTTGCGGTAGGGATACATTCATTCGAAAGAGCTCCTTGGAGATCAACAGCATATAGAAGAAATCAAATCAAATCAAAATTCAGGAATCAATGTTTCGAAATGCACCTTAACCTGCACTTGATTGTTACGCCAAACTCCGCTTTGTCGAAACGGGGAAACCAGGCTGAAATCAGCCATATGATCAAAAGTAGAGTGAAGTAGTTGTCAGAAACACCACGGGATCACGGCGGCGGCGTTGATGCCGCAAGGGCCATATATGGTGGCACCCGCAGCGATTGGATTGACCTCTCTACAGGCATCAATCCAGTGCCTTACCCCACAGGTGCAATCGATCAAAACGCATGGAACGCCCTACCTGATAGCGCAGCACAAACCGCCCTTACGGATGCCGCAAGAAGCTTCTGGAGCGTGCCTACATCTGCCGCCATCCTAGCCACACCGGGTGCATCCGCCCCAATCGCTATGATTCCGCGCCTGCGGAATGCAGGAACAGTTCACATATCCGCGCCCACATACAACGAACACGCCGCCGCCTTCAAAGCTGCAGGCTGGGCAGAGACAAGCTCCAAAAACGCCGAAGCCCAAATCATTGTTCACCCCAACAATCCCGATGGCCGCTGCTTTACACCCGCAGATCTACACGCCCCTCTACGCATCATCGACGAGAGCTTTGCCGACGTCATCCCCAACGCCTCCCTTATCGCGCAGGCCACAACGCCAAACACCCTCATCCTCAAAAGCTTTGGAAAATTCTGGGGCCTCGCAGGTCTGCGCCTAGGCTTTGTCATCGGCGACCCCGACTTAATCGACCAACTGACCATGATGCTCGGCCCGTGGCCCGTTGCTGGCCCTGCCTTACAAATCGGCGCGCGTGCGCTAAGCGATCCCGAATGGGCTGACAAAACGCGCCAACGCCTGAGCACTTACACTGACCGCCTCGACACTCTGCTCACAAATGCAGGAGCCAAACCCCTCGGCGGCACCACTCTCTTTCGCCTTTATGACGTCGTAGACGCCGCTGAGTGGCAGCACCGCCTCGCCCGCCACCAAATTTGGTCACGCGTCTTCCCCTACAATTCCCGCTGGCTGCGCCTAGGCCTGCCCGCGCCTGATCAATGGTCCCGCCTTGAGGCTGCCCTCACATGAGCACACCCATAATCTTAACCCTCGCCCTGCTCCTCGACGCTGCATTGGGAGAGCCAAAGTGGCTCTGGAACCGCCTCCCCCATCCTGCTGTCCTCATGGGCCGCGCCGTCAGCTTCCTTGACCACCGCTTCAACACCGATCGCGCACCTCTGCTCGCTGGCCTGCTGTCCCTCGCTTTGCTGATGGCCGGCGCATACCTCATCGGCTGGAGTCTTTCATTCCTCGGCGGCATCACCCAAATCATCATCGCCGCAATCCTCCTCGCCCAACGATCGCTGGTCGAACATGTCGCTGCTGTGGCCTCAGGCCTGCGCGTCTCGCCTGGCGATGGTCGCTACGCTGTCTCCATGATCGTGAGCCGCGACACACGCGACATGGACGCACCTGCAACCGCCCGCGCAGCGATCGAGAGTGCCGCCGAGAACCTTTCCGACGGCGTTATCGCACCTGCCTTTTGGTTCCTCGTCGGCGGTCTACCCGCCCTCATGGTCTATAAAATCGTCAACACCGCCGACAGCATGATCGCCTACCGCACGCCCAAGTACGAGGAGTTCGGCAAGGCCGCCGCTTACATGGACGACGCAATGAACCTCATCCCCGCCCGCCTCACCTGCTGGTTCATCGCGATCCCCGCAGGCTTCATCAGCCAATGGCGCGAGATCAGCAAAGACGCCTGCAAACACCGCTCCCCCAATGCAGGCTGGCCCGAAGCGGCAATGTCACGCGCCATAGGTGTGGCATTGGCTGGCCCGCGCGCCTATAATGGTGAAATGCAGAAATTTCCTTGGGTGGGGGAAAGCGGCAAACGCGATCCCGGTCCCAGCGATATTGATGCAGCATTGGGTCAGCTTTGGCGGGCATGGGGAATTATGTTGGGGCTCACATTTTTGCTCGCCCTGTTCGGTTATACTTAGATCAAAGGTCTTTTATGCGCTCCACATTACTCGCGGCACTCATTGCCCTCGCTCCTGCCCCTGCCATGGCTGCCACCTGCGGCGGTAATTTCAACAGCTTTAAGAATGGCTTAATTTCCGAAGCCCCAAAATACCGCGTCTCCGCAGACACGGCCAAACGCTTCCTCACTGGCGTTCGCCAAGATCCTTCCGTTTTACGCGCCGACCGCTCCCAAGGGGTCTTTCAGCGGCCATTCGTCGACTTCTCTCGGCGCTTGATCTCCAACGACCGCATCAAACGCGGCGTGAGCAACGGCAAGAAGTATTCCCGCGTCTTTGACCACGTCGAAGCCCGCTACGGCGTGAGCCGCTCTGTCCTGCTCGCCTTTTGGGCGTTCGAGACGGACTACGGCAACATTCAGGGCAACTTTAACACCGCAAATGCTCTCGTGACTCTCGCCCACGATTGCCGCCGCCCCCAGCTTTTCCGCCCACAAGTCTTCGCCGCGATGGAGCTGTTTGGCCGTGGTGAACTCGATCCCGCCAAAACTACAGGCGCTTGGGCAGGCGAAATCGGCATGGTTCAGATGCTGCCCCGCGACATCATCGAGAACGGCACAGACGGCGATGGCGATGGCCGTGTCTCGCTCAAAACCTCTCCCGCAGATGCGCTTATGTCGGGCGGCAAAATGCTCAAATCACTCGGTTGGAAAAAGGGCTCGCCGTGGATCGACGAAGTCATCGTGCCCGCCAATTTTGACTGGTCTCTCACGGGACTTGAGACCACAAAATCTGGTTCGCAATGGTCAAAACTCGACGTAAAAGCCCGCGATGGCCACATCACAAACCTGCGCGCCTCCCTGATCCTGCCCCAAGGACGCAAAGGCCCCGCATTCCTCGCCTACCCAAACTTCAACGTCTTCTTCGAGTGGAACCAAAGCTTCACCTACGTCCTCACCGCAGCTTACTTTGCCACCCGCCTCAGCGGCGCGAAGGTCTATAACGTCGGCAAACCAGAAAAAGGGCTGAGCGGAAACCAAATGAAACGCCTTCAACGTGCCCTGCAGAAACGTGGCCACAACGTCGGCAAAGTGGACGGTATCCTCGGATCAGGCACCCGTAAGGCGGTGCAAAAAGAACAGCTTCGCCTCAAACTTCCTGCCGATGCATGGCCCACACCCGCATTACTTTCAAAACTTGAAAAGGGCAGCCGATGACCCTCAAAATCTCTGCCGAGACAATGGTCGCCAATGCCCGCGCCCGCATCGAGGAAATCGAAACGCTCGATGCAATCGCCATGGTGGGTGACCCAACCGTGCAAATCGTTGACCTCCGCGATCCACGAGAGCGGGAGCGCACAGGCTTCATCCCTGGCAGTTTCCACTGCCCGCGCGGCATGTTGGAGTTCTGGGTCGATCCCGACAGCCCCTACTTCAAGGATGTCTTCGCGAAGGACAAAAAGTTCGTCTTCCACTGCGCCTCAGGCTGGCGCTCCGCCATTTCCGTGGCAACCCTTCAAGACATGGGCTTCGACGCCGCGCATATAAAAGAAGGCTTCGGCGCATGGGCAAAAGCAGGCGGCCCGATAGAACGAAAACCTTAGTCTATTTTTCTTGGCTACAAGTTGGCGCTTGCTCCAAGGGAGTAAGCCCCAGCTTCTCCTTACGCGACCATCTGGCTCGCTTTTTTCAGATCAACCGAGACGAGCTGGCTCACGCCCTGCTCCCCCATAGTCACCCCGAACAAACGGTCCATCCGCGCCATCGTCACCGCATGGTGCGTGATGATCAGGAACCGCGTGTCGGTCTGGCGGCACATCTCGTCCAGCAAATCACAAAATCGCGTAACATTCGCATCATCCAACGGCGCATCGACCTCGTCCAGCACACAAATCGGCGCTGGATTGGCAAGGAACACAGCAAAGATCAGCGCCATCGCAGTCAGGGTCTGCTCGCCACCTGACAGCAAGCTCAGCGTCGACAGCTTCTTACCCGGCGGCTGGCACATAATCTCTAAACCCGCCTCTAGCGGATCATCAGATTCCACCATCACAAGGCTTGCCTCTCCCCCGCCAAACAGATGCGAGAATAGGATACCAAAGTTTGAATTGACCTGCTCAAACGCCGTGAGCAGCCTCTCGCGCCCCTCTTTGTTCAAACTAGCGATGCCCGATCTCAGCGTCTTGATCGCCTCTTCCAGATCATTTTTCTCTTTGACCAAAGTTTCATGCTCTTCTTGCACTTCCTTAGCATCTTCCTCGGCCCGCAAGTTCACGGCACCAAGCGCATCGCGTTGACGCTTGAGACGGTTCACATCCGATTCCAAGACATCCGCCGTTGGCATCTCATCAGGATTCACATCCAGCTGCGTGAGCAACTGGTTCGGCGTGAGCTGCTGATCCTCCGCAATCCGCTCCACCGCCGCTGCGACAGTTTCCTTTGCCGCATCGCTCCGCGCCTCGGACCGCGCCCGCGCCTCACGCGCTTCCGATGCCAACCGCTCCGCCTCCCGCTCTGCCAATGTCGTCTCGCGCAGGGCCGCTTCCGCCACAGTCAGCTTATCCACCGCCTCCGCCCGCCGCGCTTCAGCTTTGCTGATCCCACGGCTCAACTCATCGCGCTTCGCCGCAATCTCCGCTGGTGCCGCACCCGCCTCTTTCAGCTCAGCCTCGGACGCGTCCTTGCGCTCCACCAATTCTGCACTGCGTTTTTCCGCCGTCTCCAAACGATGCCGCCAGCCGCTCAATTCCTTCGTCACTTCTTGCGCGCGCTTCGTCCGCGCATCACCCTCGCGGCGCAATTCGTCATGGTTTGAGCGCCGCGACATCATCGTGATCCGTGCGGCTTCCACAGCCATGCGAATATCATCCACCGCCGCCCGCGCCTCGCTCAAATCGCCCAGATCAG
>CAWVZA010000063.1:0-14340 GCA_963934545.1 uncultured Sulfitobacter sp. | reverse complement strand
TAGCCCATGTTCATCAACAAGCCGCCGATGTTGGCATAGCCAAGACCTAGGGTGCGGAAGTCATAAGAACGCCGTGCAATTTCCTTGGACGGGAACTGCGCCATCATCACCGAGACTTCGAGTGTGATCGTCCAGAGGCGCGAGGCGTGCATGTAGTCTTCGACCTGAAACTCACCGTCTTTGAGGAAGGTCAGCAGGTTCATCGAGGCAAGGTTACAAGCCGTATCATCGAGGAACATGTATTCCGAGCACGGGTTGGAGCCGCGAATTGCGCCGTCTTCAGGGCATGTGTGCCAGTCATTGACGGTGTCATGGTATTGGATGCCCGGATCGGCACAGGCCCATGCGGCGTGGCCGACTTGGTCCCAGAGGTCACGTGCGCGGATCGTTTTGGACGCTTCACCTGTGACACGGTCAATCAGGTCCCAATCAGCATCTGCCTCAACTGCCTTGAGGAAGGCATCAGTCACGCGGATGGAGTTGTTGGAATTCTGTCCTGAGACGGAGTTATACGCCTCGGAGTCCCAATCCGTATCGTAGGTCGGGAACTCGATGGAAGTGTGTCCCTGCTTTGCATAGTCCAGCACGCGCTTGACGTATGTCTCGGGGATCATGGATTTCTTGGCCGAACGAATCGCATCTTTGAGCTGCTCGTTCTTGGCAGGATCGCAAGCGTCTGCTTCCAGACCGTCCCAACCTGCAATAGCTTTGAAGATCAGGTTGAGCTTTTGCTCATGCATTTTGGAGCCTGCAACGATGCTGGCAACCTTTTGCTCCTCAAGAACCTTCCAGTTGATGAATTCTTCGATATCAGGGTGGTCCGCATCAACGATGACCATCTTGGCCGCGCGGCGCGTGGTGCCGCCTGATTTGATCGCACCCGCTGCGCGGTCACCA
The DNA here is from genome assembly GCA_963934545.1 of uncultured Sulfitobacter sp. Taxonomy (GTDB): domain Bacteria; phylum Pseudomonadota; class Alphaproteobacteria; order Rhodobacterales; family Rhodobacteraceae; genus Sulfitobacter. The sequence continues at coordinate 13,443 of CAWVZA010000063.1, read as the reverse complement.
ATTTTCAAAAAGCCCATGAGGCCAGAGGACTTGCCGCCGCCCGACAGCTTCTCTCCTGCGCCACGAAGGCTGGAGAAGTTGGTGCCAGTGCCCGAGCCATACTTAAAAAGACGCGCTTCACGGACCCATAGGTCCATAATGCCGCCATCGCCGACTAGATCGTCAGCAACCGACTGGATGAAGCATGCGTGCGGTTGTGGGTGCTCATAGGACGACGTGGAGCGTGTCAGCTCACCAGACTTGTGATCTACATAATAGTGGCCCTGTGCAGGACCGTCGATGCCGTAAGCCCAGTGCAGACCAGTGTTGAACCACTGTGGGGAGTTAGGAGCTGCACGTTGGGAGGCCAGCATGTGACGCATTTCGTCAAAGTAGGTGCGGGCGTCTTCTTCGGTAGTGAAATAGCCACCCTTCCAGCCCCAGTATGCCCAAGCGCCTGCCAGACGGTCAAACACTTGCTTGGAAGACGTCTCGCCGCCCATCTGCGTGCCTTCAACGGGAACAGAGCGCCACAGGAACTCGGGAACACCCTTTTCCTTAACGCGCTTGGATTCAGCCGGCACACCTGCTTTGCGGAAATACTTCTGTGCAATAACGTCAGAGGCCACTTGGCTCCACGACTTTGGCACTTCAACATCATCGAGATGAAAAACGATAGAACCGTCAGGATTGCGGATTTCGGAGACTGTGCTCACAAAATCCAGTTCCGCGTACGCATCCTGCCCCTGAGTGGTAAATTTCCGTTCAATTTTCATCGCGCTGCCCCATTTTATCCAGCGTTCCTATTTCAAGACGCGTTTTGCGCATCCAACTCTTGCTGCTGGCAAAGCACCAACCCGCATTCATCAGGTGAAGCCACCCGATCGCGCTGTTTGAACCGTCATTTTGACCGTTTGCCTGTACTCTGCTCGCTGGCCCGCCTTTGGGCGTTAAACCACTACATGTTGTGGCGTAACCGTCAGCTTGCACAATCTGGCGTATTTGGACCTATTGGGTCAACAATTTTATTATCGGAATATTCACTTTTTGACGGTTGACGCGTCCTGAGCGGGTGCCTGCCCTCACGTCTTTGTGAAAAGCCATCGCAAGTTGTAAAAACCGTTAACACTTAGAAGTTCTGAAAAAGCCTTTATTTCAGCATGACTATGGGATGTTCCTGACCCGCGTTAACATTTGGCATCCCAAGACAGAGCCGATGTGTACACGAATCTTTACACTCAAATAATTCGATTTACGGTCGCCAAAAATCTTTGCGGACATCACTTCAACGAGCGGCTTTGACGCAAAAGCAACACCATCTATGGTGGAAATGCCCAAAATATGAGCTGTTAACACTAGATGTAGAGTGGATTTGCTTTGCCTGCACGGGAACGATCGCACAGATCAGTCATTGCGATTCCCCTAATGTCGGGTCATGAAAACACTTGTGGCCTCCTCGCTATAAACGAAGAGGCCAAAAAGTTGGAATTTTTAGAATGGTCGGGGCGAGATGATTCGAACATCCGACCCCCTGTACCCAAAACAGGTGCGCTACCAGGCTGCGCCACGCCCCGACTAACGTTTCTTTAGCGAAGGCTATTAGGATTGAAAAGGCAAAATACACCACACGGTGCGATGAATTGAAATTAACCGCAAAACCAAGGTTCATCGAGGCTGATAAAGGAGGGATGGCGCAGCACATCGCCCACATTAATGCCGAGGCGTTTTGCTAAACCACCGTTGACCTCCAACACCCCTATCAGCAAAGCATCACCCGATGAGATGGGGGTTTCATCCAGTGGCTGTGCACGATGATGTATGTGCTTGATCACACCAAACTCGTCGAGAAATAGCATATCCAATTCGATGAGCGTGTTGCGCATCCAAAAGCTCATGATTTGAGGTCGTTGGTAGACGAACAACATTCCTTTGCTCAACGGCATGCTCTCGACATGCATCAACCCTTGGGCACGCGTCTTCTCATCTGCAGCGACATCAATATTAAACGCAGCTTTGCCGAATTTTCCTGAAATCGTAACGCGGTCCGTTGGGCAAGCAGGCTTGAGCGGTGTCAGAGCATGCGCCCTACCCGCCACAGCCGAAGCTGCCATCCCTAAGAGGGCGTCTCTTCTGTTGAACTTGAAACGGTTTCCCATGCGTGCACCTCTGCTGCCATGCGTCCACGTTTACAATCAATCACGCGTATCGCAATCGCTTCACCCGGTGCGAGATCGGACAGGCCCGACTGACGCAGAACATCCATATGGACAAATATATCCTTGGGGCATCCGAATGCATTGGCAAATCCAAAGCCCTTCGTTTTAACGAACCATTTGATCCGCGCCGCCGAAAGCGGGCTGTTGGCGATCAACTCTTGATCCAGTTCAATGATATCAGGCAATGAGGTTTGGACGCCTTCGGGTGGCAAGATCGAGAGAACCTCGCTTGCCTGCGCACCACGGTCGGTCTTATGCGCAATCAGCTTGATCCGCGATCCGTCGGCAACAGAGCTTCGTCCAAAATTACGCAGCACGTTTACGTGCAGCAATATATCGACTTCGCCCTCGTCCGACACGACAAAGCCGAATCCCTTTACTGGATCAAACCACTTTACCGTGCCCATCACCCCATCCTCAGGCCGAAGATCATCGTGCGTTTCTGTCATGGTATTCGCACCATCTTTCAAATTATCTGTAAGAGCTCCAATCGCTCTCTTAAAAAAAACTGCACTCGTAACTGTTAGGGGTTGAGACGTGTAATCTCCCATGGCGCTTCTACTGTTGCACGACGCCACTGAAAGCGGTTGTGCAACCGCGCTTCGCCGTCTTCCCAAAATTCAATTTCCAAAGGCGTCAACCGATAGCCGCCCCAAAAAGGTGGGCGTGAGGGATCGTCTCCGTGTGTCGCAACCGTTTGTTCCAACGCCTGCTCCAGCGCTGCACGATTCTCCAATGGCTTTGACTGATCCGAGGCCCATGCACCTTGACGGCTCATGAGTGACCGTGACGCGTAATAAGCGTCTGCCTTCTCACCATCCTCGCGAGTAATAATGCCCCGTGCCCGCACCTGACGCTGCAATGACTTCCAATGCATTACAAACGCAGCTTTTCCAGCATGGTCCAATTCCCCTGCCTTCGCACTTGTGTAATTCGTATAGAAGACGAAGGCGTCGTTCTCGATTTCTTTGAGCAAAACAACGCGGGCATTTGGCATACCGCTGGCATCAACTGTGCTCAGCGCAATTGCATTTGGATCATTAACTTCGGATTGCGACGCTTCTGCCAACCAATCCCGCGCAAGAGTGAACGGATCATCGCCCGCAAAAATACCGGATCTATCAACCATCACCTTCATTCCCTTCTTCTATTAAGCACTCAAAACTACTGATACGCCAAACCGTTGCCTTGTCTGAACGGCTGTCCAATTCCCGTTATAGCATTGCTTGACAACACAATTCACCCATCGCGAGCATCAGTGCAACCCAAAACACGATATATAGTGGCTTCACTTGATGGTTCTCATCCAATCGCGTAGACCGACGGCAACCTGATTATGAACGGAGTTTTAGGCCATGTCGAACAATCTGATGGCGGGTAAACGGGGGCTGATCATGGGATTGGCCAACGACAAATCGATCGCATGGGGCATTGCAAAGCAGCTCAGCGATGCCGGTGCCGAACTTGCGTTCTCGTATCAAGGTGATGCGCTGAAAAAACGTGTGGACCCACTGGCCGCCTCTCTCGGGTCGGATATTGTGCTGCCTTGTGACGTAGGTGACGAAGCTTCGATTGATGCGCTGTTTTCGGGCTTGGCCGAGCGGTGGGATAACCTTGACTTCATCGTGCACGCCATTGGTTTTTCAGATAAAAACGAGCTTCGTGGCCGTTATGTCGACACCACACGCGGCAACTTTGCGCTCTCCATGGATATCTCCGTCTATTCGTTCACCGCTGTTGTGCAGCGTGCTGAAAAGATGATGAAAAATGGCGGCTCTTGCCTCACGCTGACATATTACGGCGCTGAAAAGGTTATGCCGCACTATAATGTGATGGGCGTGGCTAAGGCAGCCTTGGAGGCTTCAGTACAATACCTCGCAGAAGATCTTGGTAAGGATGGTATCCGCGTCAACGCGATCTCGGCAGGACCAATCAAGACACTTGCCGCGTCGGGTATCGGTGATTTCCGTTATATTATGAAGTGGAACGAGTACAATTCGCCCCTGCGCCGCAATGTGACCATCGATGAAGTAGGCAAATCCGCCCTTTATCTTTTGTCAGACCTCGGCTCGGGTACAACTGGTGAGAACCTGCATGTGGACGCAGGATACCATGTTGTCGGCATGAAGGCGGTCGATGCGCCTGATATGGCAAAAGGCTAGAACGGGCAGCGCGCCGTGACGTTTGAGCATATCCTAGCCTTTAATGCGGTGCTGATCGTATCGATCCTCAGTCCAGGTGCGGCGTTTCTTATGGCTGTGCGCAGTGCGATATCAAACGGGCGGCGTGCAGGCATCGCAACGGGCCTTGGATTAGGAGTGATGGCCAGCCTCTGGACCCTCGCCGCCTTGCTCGGCATGGATGCTTTGTTTGCTTTGTTTGCTTTGTTTCCGTGGGCTTTTGCAGCGCTCAAAATTGGGGGCGCTGCATACCTGATTTATCTCGCAGTAAAAACTTGGCGCGGCGCCAACATGCCACTGAACGATGCGCCAAAAGCGCAAGGCCGCGCATTTGTTGACGGCTTTCTCGTTAATCGGGGCAATCCTAAATCAGTGCTGTTTGCGGCGGCGGTGCTTGTGGTGATCTTTCCACCAAACCTGACCGCATCCGAGATTGCATTCGTGACACTCAACCATCTGGCGCTCGAAATTCTCTTCTACACGGGCTGCGCTGTCATATTGGCGGCCCCCACGGCCCGCGCCCAATTTTTGCGCGCAAAACCTGTTATTGACCGCACAGCCGCCCTGCTGCTTGGCGGTCTTGGCCTCAAACTTCTCCTTCAAAGGTAGCTCTCCAGCATGACACTCGCACCATTCTTCGCGATCTGGTCACTACACCTAATGGCAGCCGTAAGCCCCGGACCTGCTGTCCTGATGTCCACGCGTATCGGAATACAAGACGGGCTCAAGACAGGGTTCTTTCTCTCGGTCGGCATCGGTCTTGGCGGCGTGGTCTGGGCCGCAGCGGCCCTATTTGGTTTGAACCTTCTCTTTGTAGCCGCACCAGTGCTGCTGTTCGGCTTCAAGCTTTTGGGCGGGGCATATCTGGTCTGGCTGGGCTGGAGCATGTGGCGCGACGCAACCACGCCTTTGCATGTGTCCAACACTGCCGAGGCAACCCGCACACCAATACAGGCTTTGAAACTGGGTTTGTTCACTCAGTTGGCAAATCCGAAGCCAGCGATTTTGTTTAGTGCAATTTTCCTCGGCACTGTCCCACCAAGTGCGCCAGCTTGGATATACGCAGCGATTCTCACAGCTGTGTTCCTCAATGAAACCATCTGGAACTGCGCTGTTGCGCGTGTATTCTCCCTTGAGCGGAGCAAACGCACGTATATTGGCCTGAAAATGGTGCTGGATCGCGCATTCGGTGGCGCACTCGCACTTCTCGGCGTAAAGATCGCCGCTACATAACTCTATAATCCATAGGACGGACCCAAATGTCAGATACCCGCCTCCCCCATGAAAAAGGTTTTCACATCAGCTGGGACCAAATCCACCGTGACAGCCGTGCGCTGGCTTGGCGCTTGGACGGCAAAGGTCCCGATGATGGCGCATGGCGGGCAGTGGTCGCAATCACTCGTGGCGGCATGGCCCCCGCAATGATTGTCGCGCGCGAACTCGACATCCGTACGGTAGATACAATCTCTGTCGTCTCATATCACTCCGGCGGCGGCAAAGCAGACGAGCGCCGCGAGGCCCGCGTTCTCAAATCACCCGACAACGAGATGATGGGCGACGGCACAGGTATCCTGATCATAGATGATCTGGTGGACAGCGGAAAAACCTTGGAGCTGGTGCGCAGCCTCTATCCGAACGCGCATTTCGCCACTGTTTACGCAAAACCTGCGGGCGAGCCAATGGTAGATACGTTCATCACGGGCGTCTCCCAAGACACGTGGATTTTCTTCCCTTGGGACATGGCGCTACAATACGTCGAACCCTACCGCGGAAAAGACTAGGGGCTACCGAAGCCCCACAACTTCATCTTGCCATGAAGCTCAGCCCTACACTCTTCCCAAGACCGGATGCCCGCCATGACAGCACCTCGCACCGCCACCACGTTCCCGCCCCCTGTCATGGAGGCACGCCGCTGGCTTGACGGCGTCACCTTCCCCGCCGACCGCCCCCTTATGAACGTGAGCCAAGCTGCTCCTGTTGAGCCGCCCCATCCCGACATGCGCCAAGCGATGGCAGATGCAATCCTGACGAACGATTCTGCCCACCTGTATGGTCCAGTCCTCGGCATGCCGGAGCTGCGCTCAGAGCTTGCGGCACGCACGGCGCGCATTTACGGCGGCACTGTCGCGGATTCGCAGGTTGCGATCACCTCTGGCTGCAACCAAGCATTTGCAGCTGCCATTGCAACATTATGCGCCGAGGGCGATGAGGTCATCGTGCCGGTGCCATGGTATTTCAACCATAAGATGTGGCTCGACATCGCAGGTGTCTCCACTGTTCCGCTCACTTGCAAAGCAGACATGCTGCCAAACCCCCAAGATGCGGCCAAGCAGATCACCCCACGCACCCGTGCAATCGTGCTTGTGACCCCCAACAATCCAACAGGGGTCGAATATCCTGACGATCTGATCACAGCCTTCTATGATCTGTGCAAATCACATGGCATCGCACTCATCGTGGATGAGACCTACCGTGACTTTCACGCCAGCAGCGACCTCCCTCACAGTCTGTTCAAGCGGGGTGATTGGGACGAGACGCTGATCCATCTTTATTCTTTTTCAAAGGCCTACCGCCTGACAGGCCACCGCATTGGTGCTCTCGTCGCCTCAACTGCACGCTTGGCCGAAGTTGAGAAATTCCTCGATACAGTTGCCATTTGCCCCAACCAAGTCGGCCAACATGCGGCCCTCTGGGGGATGCAAAACCTCGACCAATGGCTCAGCTCAGAACGCGATGAGATCCTCGCCCGCCGCGCAGCAATCACTACCCACATGCCCTCCCTTAAGGCCCAAGGCTGGAGCCTGATGGGATTGGGCGGGTACTTTGCATATATGCAGCACCCTTTCGCGATGAGCAGCGCCGATTTGGCCCCGTTGATGGTTAGAGATGCAGGCATCCTCTGCCTCCCCGGCACAATGTTCTACCCAGATGACATGCCCGCAGGTGCCGCGCAGTTGCGCATCGCGTTTGCAAACCTTGATGCGGATGGCATTTCCACACTTTTCGCGCGTCTCGCAGCCCTTGATCTGCCGCGCGCGTAGCATCCTCTTGCCCCTCTAGGCACAAGCCCTTAGACAGTCCCAAACACTGCATAAGGGGCACCTGTCATGGCACAAAAATCAAGCGTCGGTAAAACCGCAATGTGGATCCTGATGGGTTTGTTGTTCCTTGGCTTGGGCGGCTTTGGAGCAGTCAATCTAAGCGGCAATATCCAAACCATCGGCTCTGTCGGCGACAAGCCTATCGCTGTGAACACCTACGCCCGTCAAGTCCAGCAAGAGCTGCGCGCAATCAGCCAACAATCGGGCAGCCCGATGAGCTTTGCCCAAGCGCAAAGCCTTGGCCTTGACCGTGCCGTCCTGCAACGCATCACCCGCGAGCGTGCGTTGGATCATGAGGCCACACAGATGGGTCTGTCCATCGGCGACGAAACTCTTCGGGACCGCATTCTGGAAATATCCGCGTTCCAAGGTGTGGACGGTCAATTCGACCGCGAAGGCTATGCGCAATCCTTGCGCTCCGCTGGCCTCAACGAGAACGAATTTGAAGTCAGCCTGCGTGAAGAGACCGCCCGTCAGCTGCTCCAAGGTGCCGTCCTGAGCGGTGTTGAAATGCCTGCTGCCTACTCGGAGACTCTCGTGGCGTATGTAAGCGAGCAGCGTGATTTCACATGGGTGCTCTTTCGCGATGATGCCGAAGACGCACCAACGGCAACCGAAGAAGACCTGCGCGCCTATTTCGACGCCAATGCAGACAGCTTTGTCCTGCCCGCCAGCAAAAAAATCACTTTCGCATGGCTAAATCCCACAGACATTCTGGATCAAGTGGAGACGCCCAAAGAGGAGCTGCGTGCCGAATATGAGGCCCGCGCCGACCAATACAACCAGCCAGAGCGCCGCCTTGTGGAACGGTTGGTCTTTGCCGACCAAGCGGCCGCTGACCAAGCATCTGCTGCATTGGAGGTCAATGGCACCACGTTCGAAGCGCTGGTGCAGGAACGTGGTTTGCAACTGTCCGACGTTGATATGGGTGACGTGAGCCTTGAGAGCCTTGGCGCTGCTGGCGCATCTGTATTTGAGGCCGAAGTTGGTGCAGTTGTCGGCCCTGCCCCTAGCACGCTTGGCCCCGCCCTGTTCCGCGTGAATGCTGTCCTGCCCGAGCAAATCGTCACCTTTGAGCAGGCCGAGCCAGAGTTGCGCGACGCGCTGGCAACCGACCGCGCCATCCGCATGGTTGAGGGTCAGGCAGAAGATTTCGACAACCGCCTCGCAGGTGGCAACACCGTCGAGCAATTGGCAGAGCAGACCGATATGGTCTTGGGCCAGCTTAACTGGACTGTAGACAGCTCCGAAGGGATCGCAGCTTATGAAGCCTTCCGCGAAGCCGCAGCAACAGTAACGCAGGGTGACTTTCCCAAGATCGAGCAGCTCGATGATGGTGGTGTTTTTGCACTGCGCCTTGATGAGGCTCTACCAGAGCGTCCTGCAACATATGAGGACGTAGCGACAGAAGTTGCCGAGCGATTGAATGCAGAGCAGACCGTGGCGCGGCTTGCTGTAGACGCTGAAGCGGCCAAGGCAGCACTTGAGGCTGGCACATCGTTAGAAAAGCAAAGCCTTGAGGCGCGTGTGGAGACTGAGCAAACCCGCAACGCATTTTTGGTGAACACACCCCGCGGCTTTACTGCGGAAGTGTTCGAGATGGAGTTGCGCGAAGTTCGCATTTTGAAGGGCCCGGATACGGTGGTCATGGTGCGTCTCGATGCGATCAATGCTGCGGGCGACAGCCCTGAGGCGACCGCACTCACGGCACAGTTGCGTGAGCAACAGAACCAAGCGTTGGCACGCGGTCTATTCGATATCTTCTCGGACGACACGCTCTTGCGTGCAGGCCAAAACATTGATCCCCGCGCGGTCAACGCCGTTAATGTGAGTTTCCAATAAGATGGCCCTGACACCCGACTTTGACAGCTTCGCAGCGCGGTATGACGCGGGTCACCACCAAGTTGTCTATACCAGATTGGCGGCTGACCTCGACACGCCTGTCTCGCTCATGCTCAAACTTGGGGGTGCCTCCGAGAACGCATTCATGCTCGAATCCGTCACCGGTGGAGAAGTGCGCGGACGCTACAGTATCATTGGTATGAAGCCCGATCTCATCTGGCGCTGTCGCGGCATCACGTCCGAAGTGAACCGCGCGGCACGTTATGATCCAAGTGCGTACCAACCCGTCGATGGTGATCCCCTCGCAGCTCTGCGTGCTCTTATCGCAGAGAGCAAGATCGATCTGCCAGCCGACATGCCCCAATCCGCAGCTGGCCTGTTCGGCTATCTGGGGTACGACATGATCCGTCTGGTGGAGCGGTTGCCAGACGTGAACCCCGACCCATTGGGCCTGCCCGATGCTGTTATGTTGCGCCCCTCTGTCGTAGCCGTGCTTGACGGTGTGAAGGGCGAAGTCACTGTTGTCTCCCCCGCGTGGGTCGCAGCTGGTCAATCAGCGCGCGCCGCATACGCCCAAGCAGCCGAACGCGTGATGGACGCCGTTCGCGATCTAGAGCGCAGCCCTGCAGGCACCAGCCGCGGCTTGGGTGAAGCAACCAGTCCACAAGAACCCGTCAGCAATTTCACCAAAGATGCTTACAAGCAGGCCGTGCTCAAAGCGCAGGAGTACATCAAAGCGGGCGACATTTTCCAAGTGGTGCCATCCCAACGTTGGGCGCAGGCCTTTCCGCAACCGCCCTTTGCGCTCTACCGCTCGTTGCGCCGCACGAACCCCTCGCCGTTCATGTTCTATTTTAACTTTGGCGGTTTCCATGTGGTGGGGGCCAGCCCCGAGATTCTTGTGCGTGTATTCGGTCAAAAAATCACCATCCGCCCTATCGCAGGCACCCGGCCCCGTGGCAAAACACCCGAAGAAGATCGCGCCCTTGAGGCCGATCTGATGGCCGATCCAAAAGAGCTGGCCGAGCATTTGATGCTATTCGATCTGGGCCGCAACGACGTTGGCCGTGTTGCCAAAATTGGTACTGTGCGCCCGACCGAGGAATTCATCGTCGAGCGTTATTCCCACGTCATGCACATCGTGTCGAACGTGGTCGGTGAGCTACGTGATGATTGCGACGCCCTCGACGCCTTCTTTGCCGGTATGCCCGCAGGCACAGTCTCTGGCGCGCCAAAAGTGCGCGCAATGGAGATCATCGACGAGCTGGAGCCAGAGAAACGCGGCGTCTATGGCGGCGGTGTCGGCTACTTTAGTGCAGGTGGCGACATGGACATGTGCATTGCTTTGCGTACGGCTGTGATCAAGGATGAAACCCTGTATATTCAGGCGGGTGGTGGCGTCGTCTATGACAGCGATCCTGAGGCAGAATATATGGAGACCGTCCATAAATCAGGCGCAATCCGCCGCGCCGCAGAAGACGCAGCGCGCTTTGATGGCGGCGGCAACGGATAAGCGATCCTGCCGCTGCTTACGCTATTGTTACAAAACTTGACGCATAGTTTAATTGCCTAAGAGGCGGCACTCCGCCACCTCTGTCATATGGAATTTATCTTTGCATATCTCGCGGGCCTACTGACGCTCATTAATCCTTGTGTCCTGCCTGTGCTGCCGATCGTTCTGGTCAGTGCTCTCAACGCCAATCGGTTTGGCCCAATCGCTTTGGCGGCGGGGATGAGCGTATCGTTTGTAACCTTCGGCGTTCTGGTCACAGCTTTTGGTGCCTCGATTGGCCTGACCCAAGACAGCTTGGCCCAGATTGGCGTCATGATGATGGTCCTATTCGGGGTCGTCCTGTTGGTGCCTTAGCTCTCGTCGCGGTTTGAGATGGCGACTGCTGGTATGGCAGGCAGTGCGGATGCACAAATGAACCAAATCAACAGCTCTGGCCTTCAGGGACAGTCCATTGGCGGACTGCTGCTTGGTGCAGTGTGGTCTCCTTGCATTGGTCCCACTTTAGGTGGCGCTATTGCACTCGCGTCCCAAGGGGAGAGCCTTATCTATGTCACGGTCATCATGGGTTTTTTCGCACTGGGCGTTTCAACCATAATCATCGGTCTGGGCATGGGCGCACGTGAAGCGATCCGCAAACGCGCAAATGCATTGCGCAACTTGGCCGAGAAATCGAAACCAATCCTCGGTGTTACCTTTGTTGCCGTGGGCCTGATGCTCTATTTCAAAGTGCACCATATCATTGACGCATGGGCACTCGAAGTCATGCCTATCTGGCTCCAAGACCTATCTGTTGTTCTTTAATCTCAAGGAGATCTCGATGAAACGTCGTACATTTATGACCACTGCTGCAGCCTTTACTTTGCTGCCTATCGCCGCGCGCGCGGCCTTTGTTGACTATGCCCCCGGCATGATTGACGCAGCACTCAAAGATGGCAAAACCGTCTTCGTCGATTATTCTGCCACTTGGTGCGGCACTTGCAAACGCCAAGAACGGGTACTCTCCGAGTTGATGGAGGCAAACCCCGCCTACGCCTCCTCCATGACATTTATAAAAGTGGATTGGGACACCTACTCAAAGCACGAAGTGACCACGTCGCGCAGCATTCCGCGCCGTTCGACCTTGTTGGTGCTCAAAGGAGATCAGGAATTGGGCCGCATCGTTGCAGGCACTTCAACATCCGAGATCAAAGGTTTGATGGATTTGGGCCTTTAGGACCTCAATAACAAAACACCGCGCAGAGTTCGTATCTGCGCGGTGTAAAACAAAAATTTACGATGCAGTTTACCGCAGACCCAGCAGCACCGCAGACACAGGTGCCAATGCAACTGATCCTGCACGGTCCGCCAATCCCCAAACCAGCAGCGCCTCGATTGTCTCAGGGCGCAATCGCCCCAACATAATCACACCACCCTCTTGGCCAGCCTTAAAAGCTGCTTGGTCAAGGAAGCGACGGATGACGCGTGGTTGTTGATTTTGGCTGTCGAAATCGCGGAAAACTGGTGCGGCTGGTACACCCTCTTTGAGCGCCAGTTTTAGCATAGAGTTCAACCCTTTGCTTTGCGCCACAAGGCCATGACCGCTCGCCTGTAGGATACGTGTAACCTGATCGGCCACTTCGCGAGATCCTTGTAGCCCCACGCCTGTCCCCTCCAGAACACCTACAATCTCTGGCATCCCGTTGAGGGCGACACTGATTGACACTTCGGCATCCGTTGGCCGCGCACCTTGCGGCAGATCAACCATGGCCAACACATCGAACCCTTCGGCACGGTAGCGTTCGACCCGCTGGGCCGCGTCAATCAGGCTCGCATCTACGGCAAAGCTTACGGGATAGGGAAAGCTCGACAAGGCAGGCAGCCCAATCTCGGCAGCATCCAGATCAGCACCCGTGTCCATGAGCACAATCCCCATCAAAGGCTTGCCCTCGGGATTCTCGAACGGTTGGGCATAAATGCGGATCGGACGGGTATCTGCTTCAGTGTTTTCCGGTGCTGGTGTAATGCTCTCAACTGCTATGGCCTCTTTCTCGCCAGAGCGGTTAATCAATGTGGTTGCAGGCGTACCCACACGCGGACGAACAGAACCAAGCGTGCCAACCTGCGTTCCTGGAACTGTAAGCACCCTAGGTTTGGCAGCTTGCGCCGTTTTCGTTGCATGGTCTTCCCACTCTGCTGCTGGAACAGGCGCAGGTTCGACCACGATGAACGTTTCTTCGCCATGCTGCTCTGACGTTACCTGCTCAGTCTGGAGGTCTTCGGGCTGGAGTTCCGTGGTCTGAGGCTCTGCAGTCTGGGCTTCTTCGCTTTGCACGGGCTCTGCCGCTTGGGCAGGCTGCGAAAGGGCTGTAACATCCGCATCCTGACTGTCGTCACGGATCATGGGCGCCAATGCTTGTGGGTTTGGCAAAACAGGTTCGTCTTCACCCGCACGCGCAATTATGCTTTGCGGCAAAGGGCGCGGCTGGGTCAAATCAGCAGCTTGACCCGTTTGCGGCTGCGGAAGGGCTGTGGGCACAACCGGTGTGCTGTCAGACGCGGCACCACCGACAGGGGACAATGTGGACGGCGTCGCAAGGGATGCCACTACTTCGCTTTGCGGCGCTGTGGCGGGG
>CAWVZA010000062.1:0-14383 GCA_963934545.1 uncultured Sulfitobacter sp. | reverse complement strand
CATCTCTGTCACACAAATCCATACAGGCAGTGCAAGCAATGTGATCCCTGATGCGGCGACGATCAACGGCACTGTGCGCACGTTTGACAAAGAGACGCGCGACACGATCATCCGCCGCATGGGCGAGATTGTTCAGGGCCAAGCGGCGAGTTACGGCGTTGAAGCAGAGCTTGACTACGAGCAAGGCTATCCCGCGACTATAAACTCCGAGGCGCAGACTGCCTTTGCTGCGGGTGTTGCGCGTGGGCTGGTGGGTGAGGCCAAGGTCGATGATGACTTTGCCAAAGTCGCAGGAGCCGAAGATTTCTCCTACATGCTGGAAGAGCGTCCAGGCTCTTATCTGTTCTTGGGCGCGGGTCCAGGGGCAGGGCTTCACCACCCCAAATTCAACTTTAACGACGAGATTTTACCCGTAGGCGCGTCATTCTTTGCGCAGCTGGTTGAGCAGTTGCAGCCGGTGGCCTCCTGAGATGGCACTTGAGGATGCAGCGACGCAGGTCGACCATGCCTTCACCCGCGAAGACCTGAAGGGGCCGAGCTTTGAGAACGCATTTAGCGGCGCGACCTCGTTTTTGCGCCGCAAGTACACCAAAGATCTGACGGGCGTTGATATTGCCGTGACAGGCGTTCCGTTTGACCAAGCGGTGACAAACCGCACTGGCACACGGCTGGGGCCACGCGCGATCCGTGAGGCGAGCGCGTTGCAGCCTTACGATCCGCCCTATGGCTGGGATTTCGACGCAATGAGCGAACTTGCCATCGTGGATTATGGTGATCTTGCGTTTGACTATGCGAAAGTGTCGGAGTTTCCCGCTACGTTGACTGCGCATATTGCGAAAATCCTAGATGCAGGAGCGGCATTGGTCGCTCTAGGTGGTGATCACTACATCAGCTTTCCGATCCTCAAGGCGTATTATGAGAAGTTCGGCCCGATGAGCCTGCTGCACTTTGATGCGCATTCGGACACTTGGGTCGATGACGACATGGAGCGGATCGACCACGGAACTATGTTCTACAAGGCGATCAAGCTGGGCTATATTGATCCGGCGACCTCTGTTCAGGTCGGCATTCGCACCCATAACCCTGACACGATGGGTGTGACCACGATTGATGCGCGCGAAGTGCATGAGGGTGGCACGGCTGCTGCGGTGGCAAAGATTAAGAAAATATTAGGGAATAACCCTACATACCTAACATTTGATATAGATGCGCTCGATCCCGCGTTTGCGCCCGGAACAGGGACTCCTGTTTGGGGTGGATTAACCAGCTGGCAAGCGGCGGCGATGCTGCGCGATCTGGCGGGGATCAACATACGTGGGGGAGACATTGTTGAGGTGTCACCGCCGTTTGATACCACAGGGGCCACTGCAATTGCAGGGGCCCATGTGGCGACGGAAATATGCTGCCTCTTGGGCGCTAGGATGCGGGTCGCCCCAGAGGGGCGCAGAGAATGAGAATTGAGTAATGAGTGAGAAGAACCAACCGATTGGCGGCAACGAGCTGGCGCGTTTTTCGGGGCCGGGGACGTTTATGCGGCTGCCTGCCGTGAATGACCTCAAGGGGTTGGATGTGGCCGTGCTGGGGATACCCATGGATATTGGAAACTCGTGGCGTTCTGGCACGCGGTTTGGACCCAAGCAGATACGCGCAGAGTCTGCGATGCTGCGGCCCTATAACTTGGCCACGGGCGCGGCACCATTCGACAGTTTGTAAGTGGCAGACATTGGTGATTTGGCGATTAATACATTTTCGCTTAAGGATAGTTTGTCAATTATCAAAGAGAGTTACGACCAAATCTTAAAGTATGACGCGATGCCGCTGGCGATGGGAGGGGATCATTCGATCACTCTTCCGATCCTGCGGGCGATGGCAAAGCGTCACGGGCCTGTGGCGCTGGTGCATATTGATGCACATGCGGATGTGAACGACGAGATGTTTGGCGAGAAAGAGACCCATGGAACTGTGTTTCGCCGTGCATATGAAGAGGGGCTGATCCGTCCCGAGAAGACTTACCAGATCGGGATAAGTGGAACGGGATATGCCGTGACGGACTTCTCGGAAGCTGTGGATTGGGGTTTCCAGCAATGGCCTGCTGAGGAATTGTGGGGGCGCAGCCTAGCGCAGCTTGCAGGTGGAATCAGGCGCGATATTGGTGAAACGCCGACTTATGTGACCTATGACATTGACAGTCTGGACCCTGCTTATGCACCCGGCACAGGCACGCCAGAGATTGGCGGGCTGACCACGCCGCAGGCGCTAGAACTGATCCGTGGCCTTAAAGGGCTGAACATTGTGGGTGGTGATCTGGTGGAAGTGTCGCCACCCTATGATCCAAGCGGCAATACGGCGCTGACAGCTGCAAATTTGCTCTATGAGATGTTGTGCGTCCTGCCCGGAGTTAGCTACAGGTGAGGCGAGGCCCGTTTCGGGCATAAGGCGGTTAAGCAGGGATGCGTAAAATAGTTTGGGTGATTTTGGTATTGGCAGTGGTGTTGGGTCTAGCATTTGTTCGGTTGGCGCCGTCGGATGTGGCGCGCTGGAACGTACCCATCGGCAGTGCCGAGAACACAGATGGCGAAGGCTGGTCAGCGCGGGTTGTGCCAGCGACGCCAGGACTTTTGTCGGATGTGCATCAGGCGATGCTGGCGCTGCCGCGCACCGAATTGTTGGCGGGCGGTGTGGGTGCGGGGCGTTTGACCTATATCACGCGGTCAAAATGGATGGGTTTTCCCGATTACACCACGGTTGAGCAGGACGGGGACCAACTCAAGCTTTATGCGCGGCTGCGGTTCGGCAAATCAGATCTTGGCGTTAACAGCAGGCGTCTGGACGGGCTGTTGAAGCGTGTCGGGGTCAAGCGGGCTGAAGGGTAACTTCAGGCTTGAGCTGAGACAGCCATTCTGCGTCTCGCGCCACATCGGCACGTTCAGTGACATTTGGCATTGGGCGGTTAACATGCGCCCGCCAACGTTCAGGCAGATGCTTTTGCCCAACTCGATCCGCCCGCCTGTGCTGTCTGTGCAATAACAGTCAATTGTCTTGGCTTTTGTCATAGTTTGCGCATGCGCAGACAGCGGAAGCAGAGCGATACGGAATGCAAATCGTTTCATATTTCCGTTATAACATGAGCCTGCTCTTGACCAAAGTGGTTTCATAGGCCACTCCCAAACCCATGATACCTATGGATAGACTTGCCCAGATTACCGCACGTTTCGAGTATCTCGAAGCGGCCATGAGCACGGATGGCGGGGATATTTCCAAGCTGGCGAAAGAGTATAGCGATCTGCGCCCTGTGGTGGAGGAAATCGCGGCTTACCGTGTGCTGCTGGAAAACCTCGATGATGCGCGCGAAATGCTGACCGACCCAGAGATGGTGGCGATGGCGAAAGACGAAATTTACGAGATCGAACACGTGTTGCCAGCGGCGGAGGCGTCTTTGCAACTGGCGCTGTTGCCGCGCGACGAGGCGGATGCGCGGCCAGCAATGCTGGAGGTACGGCCCGGGACAGGCGGCGACGAGGCCGCATTGTTTGCGGGTGATTTACTACGCATGTACATCCGCTATTCCGAAGCGCGTGGCTGGAAGGTCGACCTCATTGAGCAGCAGATGACCGAGCTGGGCGGTGTCAAGGAAGTGGTTGCACATATCACGGGCGAGAACGTGTTTGCGCGGCTGAAATACGAGAGTGGCGTACACCGTGTCCAGCGGGTGCCCAGCACAGAAAGTCAGGGGCGGGTGCATACGTCTGCGGCGACTGTGGCCGTGCTGCCCGAAGCGGAAGATGTGGATATTCAGATCGCAACGATGGACATTCGAATTGATACGTATCGCAGCTCGGGTGCAGGTGGCCAGCACGTGAACACCACCGATTCTGCGGTGCGGATTACGCATATTCCTTCAGGCATTGTGGTTACGAGCTCGGAGAAATCCCAGCACCGCAACCGCGAGATCGCGATGCAAGTGCTGAAAACGCGGCTGTATGATGCGGAGCGGATGCGGATGGATACGGAACGCTCCGACAGTCGTGCCTCTCAGGTAGGCAGTGGTGATCGCTCCGAGCGGATACGGACCTATAACTTTCCGCAAGGGCGGATGACGGATCACCGGATCAACCTCACGCTTTATAAGCTGGATGCGGTGATGCAGGGCGATCTGGACGAGATTGTTGATGCGCTCACGGCGGATGCGCAGGCCAAGATGCTTGTGGAGATGGGGCAGTGACCACAGCAGCCGTTGCAATGGCTGCGGCCACGGCAAAGCTGCGGGCGGCGGGAGTGCCTGATCCTGCGCGCGATGCGCGCTTGTTGTTGGCCCACGCGGCGTCTGTTGATGCGGCACGGGTGACATTGATCGCGCCCGAAGAGATCGCTCCAGAGATATCCGAGCGGTATGAGCATTTGATTTCTCTGCGCGCTGTGCGGGTGCCCGTGTCCCAACTGGTGGGAGAACGGGAATTTTACGGGCGGAAATTTAAGATCAACCGTGATGTGCTTGATCCGCGACCAGAGACAGAAACCCTGATTGAAGCCGCTTTGGGCGCACCTTTTGAGCGTGTGCTGGATTTGGGAACCGGATCGGGTTGCATCCTTGTGAGTTTGCTGGCGGAAAATCAGAGTGCTACGGGTATGGCAGTTGATGTGTCCGAGGGGGCTTGCTTGCAGGCCAGTGCCAACGCTGTGCTGCACGGTGTCGCCGAACGAGCTGAAGTGATACAATCTGATTGGTTCAGTGCTGTTGAAGGGCGCTTTGACCTAATTGTCAGTAATCCACCGTATCTATCTATCGCTGAGATGAAGGGAATTGCGCCTGAACTGGCGCTGCATGAGCCAATCATCGCTCTAACTGACGGTGCGGACGGCCTCAGTGCGTACCACCTGATCGCGTCACGGGCGCAGGAATATCTTAACGAGGGCGGGCGCGTGATGGTTGAGATCGGCTGGAAGCAGGGGCCTGAAGTTGCAGCGCTCTTTTTCGAGGCTGGCTGGGCGCATATACGTATTTTGCCTGATTTGGATGGGCGGGACAGGGTTATCTATGCCCAAAATCCTGCATAGGTCGAAATTTGCTGTTTTTTGGCGCTATTGCCTCTTGCCTATGATGGCCGCTCAGGGCTATGAGTAGCTTGTTGCAGTGAGGAATGTCCCTGAGCCGTCCCACGCGGCTTATGCCCAACATCTCAACGTGCCTCTCGTCTGCGCCAAGCGCATGAATGGCCTGACCAAATAACAGCACCAAAAGGCTGCCCTCCTCTATGAAACCTCAAAGATCGCGCTCGCGTAACAATAAAAACCGCAACCGTGGCGGTGGTAACAATCAGGGTGGCAACGTCGTCAACCGCACCTACGATAGCTCTGGCCCCGAGGGCAAAGTGCGTGGCACGCCCAGTCAGGTGATCGAGAAATATAACCAGCTGGCGCGTGACGCACAGCTGAGCAACGACCGCGTTGCGATGGAGAACTTCCAACAGCATGCTGAGCATTATATGCGCCTGTTGTCAGAAGCCCAAAAGGAAATGGATGCCAAGCGCGAAGAGCAGGAAAAGGCCAACCGTGAGCGTCAAGCAGAACGTGACGAGCAGGACCGCCTGAACCGCGAGCGCCAAGCAGAGCGTGACCGCGAACGCAATGAGCGCATAGAGCATCAGGAGCGTGAAGCGGCTGAGCAGCCTGCCGTTGTTTCAGATCCGTCAGAGCAGCCACAGCCTGAGGCAAGCGACGAGGGCAGCACATTGGTCGAGACGCCTGAGGCTCAGCCCAAGCCCAAGACCCGCCGTGCGCCACGCCGCAAACCCAAGCCCAAAGTTGAAGGCGAAGATGCGCCAAAGCCCGAGGGTGGCGACCAACCTGAAGCGGCAGAATGAATTAGAAAAGGCCTCGCGAAAGCGGGGCCTTTTGCTTTTGAGGGTGGTTTGTTTTGTGAGTGTTCTTTGGGGGCCGGCCCCCATCGGTGCTTTGCACCGATTCCCCCGGAGTGTTTAGGGCCAAAAAAGATAGGAGTTAGGGTTTTGCGAGTTCCCTTGCGAGCGCGCAGAAGCCCTCAAGCGGGATTTGCTCTGCGCGGTCGGTGGGTTTGAGACCTGCGGCGACCAGGCGGTCTTCGATATCGGGTGCGTTGCCTTTGAGCGCGGAGCGGAGCATTTTGCGGCGTTGGTTAAAGGCGGCGGCGACAGTGCGCGATAGGATGGCGGCATCTGCGGGGAAGCGCGGTTCGTCCAATGCTGTAAGATGGACAACAGCGCTGGAAACCTTGGGTGGTGGAGAAAAGGCCTCAGGCGGCAGGTTGATCACAATTTTTGCGTCTGCGCGCCATTGGGCCAGCAAGGCCAGACGTCCGTATGCTTTGGAGCCCGGTTTTGCCACGATGCGCTCGGCCACTTCGCGTTGGAACATCAAGGTGAGGCTTTGCCAGAAGGGAGGCCATTTTTGCGGGGTGAGCCAGCGGACGAGCAATTCGGTACCGATGTTATATGGCAAGTTTGCGGCGACCCTGATCGGCGGAGTGAGATAGGCGAGCGGGTTCACTTCGAGCGCGTCGCCGTCGATGACTTGGAGGCGGTTGGGGTATGCGTTCGCGATCTCATTTAGGGCAGGGATGCAGCGGCTGTCTTTTTCAATTGCGAGGACTTTGCGCGCGCCTTCCGAGAGCAAACCACGGGTTAGGCCACCGGGACCGGGGCCGATTTCCAACACATCGCATTGGGTCAAATCGCCTGCTTGGCGCGCAATTTTGGCCGTGAGGTTAAGGTCCAGTAGAAAGTTTTGGCCCAGCGATTTGCGGGCTTGGAGATCATGGGCGTCTATGACCTGACGCAGTGGCGGGAGGTTGTCGATGCCGCTCATGTGGTGCTCATTTTGTGGGCCATGCGGATCGCCTCTATCATGCTGGTGGGGTTTGCGATGCCTTTGCCCGCAATGTCAAATGCCGTGCCGTGGTCGGGGGAGGTGCGCACAAACGGCAAGCCGAGTGTGACGTTGACACCCTTGTCGAAGTCGAGCGTTTTGATCGGGATCAGCGCCTGATCATGGTACATGGCAATGGCGGCGTCATAGCGCGCGCGCGCAGCGGCGTGGAACATTGTGTCGGCGGGTAGGGGACCTCGAAGTGTGTAGCCCTCGGTCTGCATCTGCGTGACCAGTGTGTTCATCCAAGCCAACTCCTCGGTACCCATTGCGCCGCCTTCGCCTGTGTGGGGGTTTAGGCCGCTGATGGCGAGGCGGGGATGTGCGATGCCGAATTGTGTTTGCAGGCTGGCGTGCGTGATCTCGATGGTGCGGCGCAGGCTGGCAGGGGTCAGCGCTTTTGGAACTTCGGACAGTGCGATGTGAATGGTCGCAGGCACCACGCGCAGCTGCTCGGAGGCGAGCATCATTACCACGTCGCAATCGCCTGCAAGAGCGGCAAGATACTCCGTGTGGCCCGGATAGGCGAAATTTGCGCCGTCTTTGAGAGCTTTCTTATGGATGGGCGCTGTGCAAATGGCGCTCGCTTCGCCAGTTTGAACGAGGTCTACGGCACGCGCAATGACATCTATCACGCCTCTGGCATTGGCGGGGTCCGGCTGGCCTGCGGTGGCATCGCCTGCAAAAGGGTGGTGCAGGACTGGCAGCACTTTAGAGCTGATGGCCACCGCTTGATCCGTGGAAGTGATAATCTGATGGGGGGTGCCTGCGGGCAGGTGGCGTGGGTCGCCGAGCCACACCATTGGTACGCGGTCAGCAAGCGCCGCCCAAGCACGGGCGGCCACTTCCGGTCCTATGCCTGCAGGTTCGCCGCATGTCAGAATGACTGGCTTCATTTCAGGCTAATGCGTGCTTCTGAGCGCAGCTCTGCCAGCAGGCTGTCGCCAAAGCCAGACAGGCGGCGTTGGCGAATGGAACCTGCAACGTCTTCGCGGCTGACTTCGGCATTTTGTTCTGCTGTTCTGCCGCACATCATCAAGAAAACCAATGCTTGTCCATCGGCGCGAGTGAGGGCCGTGGACACTTCCCCTTCGTCGAGCTTGCTTAGCTCGATTGCAAAGTCATTTGGGATTTTGGAAGGCGGCAGCGTTTCACGGTCCAGCACGCTTTCGGGTTGGCCTTTTGCAAAGGCGTAGAGATCATCGCAAACGTCTACGCGCGTTTTTAGGTTCGCGGCTTGTTGCAATGTCTCTGCCGAGCGACCACCAGCCATATAGTAGGCAGCGTATTCAATTGCGGCGTATGTTTTGGAGGGCTTGCCCGTTTCCTTGATATCGCGCAGCTGGAACAAGGCCACAGCATTAGGGATGTTGAGAGGTTGGGACACTTCACCCGGAGAGAGCGCCAATATCAGTGGCTGCAAAGCTGGAGACAAATCGCTCAGGGCCTGCCATGGGAGCTTACCGCCCGCATCGCGGGTCGCGGTGGCGGAATATTTGCGCGCATAGTTCGAGAACTCGTTCGTTGACTTGCTCTCGGAGATTTGTTCGGCGAGGGCTGAGACACGTGCAGCCTGTTGTGGCGGTGCGGGGATGATGATCTCTGAGACCAGAACGCGTATGTTGGAGCCACCGCCGCTTTGTGTGGAAAGAGCGCGGTCAATCTCGGCCTCGGAAACGCTGACGCGGTTGCCATACCGGGCGCGGATCAGGTCGCGCCATGCAATGCCGTTGATGACAAAGTCGCGGTAGGTTTCTTTGTCAACACCGGCGCGGGCGAGCGCGGTGGTAAATTCTGCACGGGTCAGGTTGGCACGGCTTGCAAACTCTTCAAGGGCTCCGTTGATGCCTTCTTCAGTCAGCTGCAATCCCGCATTGCGGATTGCTTCTCCGCGCAGCCGCTCGTTGATGAGGCTCTCAATCGCCGCCTTGCGGGTCGCGCCGCGGGCGTTCAGGATTTTGAGGAAGCGCACGCGTTGCTCGACTTCGAATTCGGTCACGACTGTGTCATTCACAGTGGCCGCAGGTGCGAACATATTCTGGGCTATGGCAGGGTTGGCAAAAGCGGCAACACAAGCAGCGGCGAGAAGGGCAGATTTTAGTTTGAACATGAGCGGACGTATCTTTCTGTTCCGGTATCAGCGGAAAAGCCCCGCAGACCGACGTTAAATCCGAAATCGGTTGAGGGATCAACACTGGTTGAGGTTGTATAGCGGCGTTTGACGTTGAGATCGAGGGTCACACACTCGTTCTCGTAGCGCAAGCCAAGGCCTGCGGTTGCGGCGCGGTCCGCTGAGACATCATAGCGCCATTTGCCAGAAGCGGTCCAGAACTGGTTGATCTGGTAGCTGCCGTCGAGCGTGATTTCGGAGACTTCTGTATCGCGGTCTTCTTCGAGGTCTTCCTGACGCCAGACGTATGAGCCACCCACACGGCCACGTTTAAGGGCGAAATCCCCGCGCAGCTCGGCTTTTGACATGTTGAGGTCTTGCTCAAATAGGCTGCGCCCGATGAGACTCATGCCGTCGGTGGAGGCAATTTGACCTGCGATCAGGAAGTCAGATGAGAGCCCGTTGAGGCCTGATGTTGTGGTGAAAGACGTGTCGTGATCTTCGCGGAAGACTTGTCCGAGGGTGAGGTGCGAATCCCAACCTTTCGGGTTGAAGCGCGACCAACCAAGACCAATAGCGGCAATTGCCCCGCGCTCACGCCTGTCTGCGCGAGGAAACCGCGACAGGCTGAGCAGGTTGCCCTGATCAAACTCAACCAAGGTGCTTTCTTCATTTGGAACGTCAAGGCGGTTTCCGCCTGTCCAGCTGAGTTGCACCACAGGTTCGAGGACATGGTTTACGCCAGTGTTTGTCGTTTTCGAGACGGGATAACGCAATGTTACTGCAGCGTGAGGCGTGATTTCTGCCGGGTCACTTGGTGTGGTGTCGTCTTGCGAGATATTGAACTGGTTTAAGGTGATGCCAACGCGGGTATCGGTGCGCAGGCCTGACGGCAGCACAAAGCTACGCAGCCAGTCTACTTCGGCATTGATACGCGCGACATCGCGGCCGGAGATGCGGCGGTGGCTGTGGGCGACGAGGCTGGTGCGCACTTCACCTCCCAATGCGCGAGGGAAAAAGCGGCGGTCGTACTCGCTATCGAGAACGAGTGTTGGCAGTGTTTCGTTCACTTCGTCGTCGCGCAAAGATTTGAAGTTGTAAAAGCTGGTGCGAATGTACTCGTCGCGGCGCGCGCGGCTGACTGTGAGTTCGGTGCGCAACCGGTCCGCGTCTGAGTAGCCATAGCTGTTGAGATATCCATCATCTCTAACGCTTTCAATCGCGAAGGAGAGAGTGAAGTCTTTTGGCAGTGCGAACAGACCGCGACCAAATAAATAGCCGCGAATTTCGCCGGGGCGCAGATCATCGTTTGTGACCGCGCCGTCAAATTTAATCTTTCCGTTGCGGTAAGCTTGACGGTAGCGGAACTCCAGCGTTGTGGTGGAGCTAGAGAGATAGGGCGTGAGCGTCAGGTCGCGTTTTTCGCTCAATTCGATGAAATACGGGAGTTTAAGCCCGACACCGAGGCTGGAGGTGGAGCGGATCGAGGGAACGAGGAAGCCTGTGGTGCGCTCAACCGTAGGACCTGGAAGGCGCAAACGGGGCAGCCAGAACACTGGCATGTTCCTGATGCGGAATTGCGCCTCGTTAAAGTAGAGCTGTTCTTCAAGTTCGTCATAAATCACCCGCTTAGCTCTGATCTGCCAGAGTGGCGGGGTGCCATCGTCACAGATTTGGCACGATGTGATCGCGGTTTTGTAGAGTTGATTGTAACGGCCATCCACGCGGTCAATCTGCACAGCAGCCAGTTGCAGCTGCTTATTCAGCACCAGCCGCGCCCCTGTGAGGATGCCATTTCTCATGTCTGCGTCAAGCTTGGCCGCAGTGGCGGTTATGACAGTGCCATCTTCCTCTGTCAGTGTGATCGGCCCCTCAATCGAGAGCGCGCCGGTCCCCTGATCATAGCGAATTGCAGAAGCGCGCAGGCGTACACCATTCTGGAATGCCTCTACGTTGCCAGAAGCGACGAGTTCACGGTCGCGCGTAATATACAGATCGTCTGCAACCAGAAGGGCGGCTTCTTGGGCCACGGCGCGTAGCGGCGTCAGGGCAAAGAGAATAAGGATCAGCAGGCGCATCGTTTTAACCATCCTCACGGTGCAAAAGAAGGCCCAAGGCCAGCATGATTGCAGCAATAGGCGGAGCCCAAGCGGCAAGGAGCACAGGAATTTGACCATTTTCGCCAAGGGTTTGTGCAAAACTGCGGATGAAATGCAAACCGAACCCCAACAAAACAGCTGTGAGGACAGCAACACCTGTCCCTCCAGATCTGGTATGGCGCATGGTGAACGCGCTCGCAACCAGAACCATCGCGATCAGGAACAGTGGGCGGGCGAGTTCCGACTGCAACCAAACTTTGTGTCGGCGCGGCGAGAATCCAGAAGGCTCCAGTTGGCGAATGAAGGTAGGCAGGTCGTAGATAGAAATAGCCCCCGCCTTGCCAAAGCTGTCGCGAATCCGTTCAAGTGTAAGGCTGGAAGGCAGGGTCAGTGTGGCATAGCGTTGGGCGTTACCCTCGGAATTTACACCGGTCTCCAGTGGCCATGATTTTGCGTCACGGAGCATCCAACCATCGGGGCCGAGTGCGGCGCTGCTGGCCTCGATCCGGCGGATTGGATCGCCGTCGGGCGCATAGCTGATGAAGGTCACATCATAAAGCACTGAGCCATCGTTGTTCGAGCGCGATGCGCGGATCACGGTCTGGCCTTCTGTTGTACCTTGGCGAAGCCACAGACCTTCGTCGGGAATTGAAAGAGCAGAACCGCCACCGCTGGCGAACTGATCAGAGAGCTGTTCATAGCGTTTGGCCGTTGCAGCGACGATCGGGTTGAACATTCCAACCACCATAAGGCCGATTAAGAGTGCTACGATCACGGGAGCGACAAGTGTGCGTAGCGCAGAGCGGCCTGATGCGCGGGTGATCACCATCTCCGATGATCGGGCCATAGATAAAAACAGAACCACAGTGGCCAGCACCATATTGAGGGGCAGGATCATGTTGATTTTTTGCGGTGCGTCCAGAAGCGTGAGCGTCACCAGATCACGGAACGTCACCGTATCGGCAAAAGAGCGGCGGGTTTCCTCAAGCAGCCCCGTCAATGCGATGAGGATGAACAATATAGCTGTGATGAGCAGAAAGCTCATGCCAAATCGGCGGGCAAAATAAAGGTGTAGGATCATGCTTGTGCACCGCGCCTTTTGAGCCGCGCGCGCCACGCAGGATTAGCGGAATGCAGCAGCATGAGACCTGCGATTGCGGCTCCGATCAAGGAAGGGACGTAGAGGAGTGACCAGAGCGCTGCGTTTCCAACAACTTCTGACGAGAGCGTTCCGCGCACCCCATCAAGAAAGATCAGCAGGCCAAAAGCGATCACAATCTCGCGCCACACACCAAAGCGGGAAAAACCGCCAATGAGCAATGTGCTGAACCCGATGATTGCAGCTACGATGCAGAACAGCGGTTGTGCAAAGCGTGAGTGGAGCTCCTCGGACACCGCACCTGCACTGCGGCCCGAGGTTGTCTGCACCGTGTCCCAACTGCGCAGAAGTGTTGGGGTGGTGAGGTTTGCGATCTTGGTCACTTCAATCACATCGCTTTTAACCAGCGCCGATATATCAACGGAGAAGTCGGCAAATTTGGCTGTAGCGAGGCGTAAGCCGTCCTGATCCATCCGCTGGGCAAGACCATCAACCATAATGAGGGAGGTCGCATCGCCATTGCGCAACAGGTACGCTTCGACAGCGGTGTAAATGATGTCCATTTCTGGGTTGCGGCGGTCTGAAAGAAACACATCGCGTAGCACGCCGTCGTTGTCGATGACGCGGGTGTAAAAGGTGACCTGTTTTGTGGGGTGCAGGAATGTCCCTTCCGTCAGCAGGCGGGCGGTGACGTTCTGGGCGATATCTTCCTCGCGCTCTTTCAGTTGGGCCGTGGCCATAGGAACGAGAAAATTTGTCAGTGTCGCCATAAAGAGCGCCACGCAGAGACCAAAGACCAGAACAGGGCGGGCAAGGACCCAAGGGCTCGATCCAGTCGCCTGAAGCACTGTGAGTTCGCTGTCCGAAGTCATGCGGTTGGTCACGTAGACGGCAGCCGCAAACGTGGCGATGGGGAGCACAGTGGCAATCAAGCGCGGCAAGCCGAGAGCAGTGAATTCAAGGAAAACCAGAGCGGTCTGGCCGTCGCCGATTAGGCGGTCAAACAGGACGACGGCACGGTTGATCCAAAATATTGAAACCAATACCAGCGCGAAGAACCCGAACAGGACCAGCAGCTGTGACAGCATATAGCGGTCAAATCTTGCCACCCGATTCCCTCCTGTTGCTCTTGCTCTTACGGCGTTTGGTATAGTTTAAACTATATATGGGGTGCGATAAACTCATATCTGGCATTGGGCGCGTTGGCGCGCTAGGTCTTGTGTTAACATAGAGCAAAAAGGCGCATATTATGAGCAACCTCACCCCGATTTTCTTTGCCGAGACTGACCTTGACGCAGTCGCTGACCATATTGGTCGTGTGGCTGTGTTTGTTGATGCTGAAGGGAAGTTGGACCCCGGTGCGCGGCGTGTGAACCGTTTGACCAAGGGAGCGGTTGCACGGTTGGTGGAAAGTGAGCGTTGGGGCAAGATGAAGGATGCCGATATCGTCAGCCTTGCTTACCCTGCGGGCATGAAAGCGGATGCAGTTGATGTTGTTCGGCTTGAGCGCGGGGCAAAAGGGATGCCAGCACGCAAAGCGGGAGCGGCACTGGCCAAAACGCGCGGCGGCAAGGCGGATATGCTGATGCTCTGTGCGCCATTGCGCCAGCCGCAGGAGGTCGTGTTCGGCTTTGCCATGCGTGACTATGCGTTTGAGGATCACAAGACCGCGGACAGCACGCGCAGTGGCGCCGTAAAAGTGATGCACGGCAAAGCGGCGGAGACGGAGGCAGCGTGTACCTCGATGCTGGCCGTGGCCGATGGCGCGCATATGTGCCGCGATCTCACGAATGAGCCTGCGAATGTGCTGACGACGACCAATTATGCCGAGCGTCTGAAAGAAATGGAAAGCCTTGGCCTCAAAGTCGAAGTGTTGGATGAGAAAGTGCTCACAAAGCTTGAAATGCGAACGCTTTTATCTGTGGGCCAAGGCTCGGTTAGCCCGTCCTATGTGGTGGTGATGCGCTGGGATGGCGGTAAGAAAGATGAGGCACCGCTGGCTTTGGTCGGCAAAGGTGTTGTGTTTGATACTGGTGGTTTGGATGTTAAGCCATCTCAAGGTATGAGATTAATGCACAAAGATATGGGTGGTGCGGCAAATGCAATAGCTCTAGCATACCTAATAATGAAGAATAATTTACCTGTGTCGCTAAGTCTATCTATCCCAACCGTTGA
>CAWVZA010000061.1:0-14439 GCA_963934545.1 uncultured Sulfitobacter sp. | reverse complement strand
AAACTAAACCCCGCAAACACACCCAAGCGCCAGCAGCAGTTACTTAAACACCGCCGCCCGCTTCCCGAATGCTGCCGCAACAACCTCCATTTGATGCGGCTTGCCCATCAGATCAACCTGCTCACGCGATTCCGCATCCAGCACCGCAACAGCATCCTGAGTTTCGGCCACGCCGATCAACCGCTTGGCCGCACGAATTGCTGATGGGCTCTTACCCGCAATCGTCTCCGCTAAAGCCTGAGCAGCAGCCATCGGATCGTCTGCAATCTCGGTCACCAGCCCCCAACGCTCTGCCTGCTCCGCACCTACAGGCTCCGCCGTATAGGTCATGCGCCGCAGCACGTCAGAGCGCATCAGACGCGGCAGCAAAACCATGCCCCCCATATCCGGCACAATGCCCCACTTCATCTCCATAACGGCGAACTTCGCATCAGGTGACGCAATCCGGATATCAGCGCCTAACGCAAGTTGGATACCGGCGCCAAAACAGACGCCATGCACAGCTGCAATGACGGGAATGTCCATTCGCGACCAGGCCATGGCAAACTCCTGCCATTGGTTCGTCGTGCCATTTCCATGGGTGCGCGGCATCAACAACTCCGCAGGATCTTTGCCAATCATCCCCGACAGGCCCGAGATGTCGATCCCTGCACAAAACGCCTTACCCTCGCCCGAAACAATCACTGCACGGGCATCTGACGCCGCAACTTCGTTTCCCGCAGCAATGACCGCCGTGATCATATCCTGATCCACTGCGTTCATTTTATCGGCTCGGGTCAGGCGCACGTCGGCGATATGGTTTTCATAGGTGACTGAGACGCGGGGCATGGCTTTCCTCCAGTAATGCTTTGATCACAACACAGCAGAACGCCCACATGCACACCAGCAAAACGTGGCGGCACTTACATTGGCACAAGCCGCTCAACCGCCCGCATCGCACCAACGCTTTTGTAATCAACCAGTGTGAGAATGCGCCGCATGGGCGGTTTTGCCACTGTGACACCAACACCACGCAGCGCACCTGCGGCTGCTGCTGTTCCAATAAATCCGCGTCTTGTGAGCTTGGCCATGATCTGCCTTCCGTTTTTGAGATCCATTCTCATATATGCGCACAAAGCATGATTTTCAAGGCTTGCCCTCTTGGTAACCTCCGCATTAACTGCATCTTATGACACACACACGCCTCACCCCGCTTGCACAATCCCTTCCCGCCTCGGTCCCGTTTGTGGGCCCCGAAACGCAAGAGCGCGCACGAGGTGCCGCCTTTGACGCAAGGCTTGGCGCGAACGAGAGTGCCTTTGGCCCCTCCCCGCATGCCATCGCTGCCATGGCCGAAACGCCACAGTGGATGTACGGCGATCCAGAAAGTTTTGATCTGCGCACAGCCCTCGCGGCGCACCATGGCTGCTCCCCTGCCAACATCATGGTCGGCGAAGGGATAGACGGGCTATTAGGCTATCTTGTGCGCCTGTTTGTGGGGGCTGGCGATGCGGTTGTCACATCAGCCGGCGCTTATCCGACATTCAACTACCATGTCGCAGGGTTCGGCGGCACGATGCACACCGTGCCTTATGAGAACGATCACGAAGACCCCGCGAGCTTGTTTGACAAGGCGCAGGAAGTAGATGCAAAGCTGGTGTATCTCGCCAATCCCGACAACCCTATGGGCAGCCACCATCGCGGCGCAGACATCGCAAAAGCCTTGGACGCGCTGCCAGACAGCACATTGCTAGTGCTGGACGAAGCGTACGTGGAATGCGCACCAAAAGGCACAGAACTCCCCCTGCCCGCTGACGACCCCCGCGTGATCCGTATGCGCACATTTTCAAAAGTGTACGGCCTTGCGGGCGCGCGTGTTGGCTATGCCATCGGACACCCTGATCTGATTGAGGCTTTTCACAAAGTGCGCAATCATTTCGGCATGAACCGCGCAGCACAAGCGGGCGCGTTGGCCGCCCTCGAAGATCACAGCTACCTTACTGAGGTCCAGCAGCAGATAGCGCAGGCCCGTGACCGCATCGCCCAGATCGCAAAGGATAACGGCCTTACCCCGCTTCCAAGTGCGACCAACTTTGTCACCATCGACTGCGGTCATGATGCAGAGTTTGCAAAGGCAGTTCTCGACGGCCTGATCGCACGCGGCATCTTTGTGCGTATGCCCTTTGTAGCACCGCAAAGCAGATGCATCCGCGTAAGTTGTGGCACTGCTCCAATGCTCGACGCGTTCGCTGATGCCCTGCCCGCTGCTCTCAGAGATGCAGAAAAAGGCTGACGTTCAGGAATTAGGCGCTACTCTAAGTATAACGGTAAGCGAAGAGGCCAGACATGCGCAACACACAAGCTACCACTCCGGGCAATGCGCCCAATTTCACCAATGCTGCCGTCGTGATGTTCGGAGTGAACATCACTTGGATATTTGTGATTCTCTGGGCCGCTTGGGGATTAGTTGCTGTTGCCGCAACAGGTTGGGCTATCAACCGCGCCATCAACTTTTTCGAGAAGCGGCGCGGATAATCCGTCACCCGCAATCACATCCGCCGCTGCATCCAGCGCACCCCGACCATGCGCAATACCCAGTGCGGACATGCCCGCCTGTATACCGCCCAACAGACCCATAATCATCTGACCGTTCACATGGCCCATATGCCCAAGACGAAAAAATGCGTCGCGGGCAGGATCGTTCGCTTCGGCCATGCCCAACCCAATGCCAAGCGTCAGGCCCAGCTCTGCCTCAACCCAGTTGCGCAGCCGCGTCCCGTCATTTCCGCCAAGGCGCAGAGATGTCACTGCCGTGCTCCGGTTGGCCGGATCAGCAATGTTCATACGCAAATCACCACCCGCGCCCCATGCTTCACACGCCGCCCAGATCGCACGGGCCAATACACCATGGCGGGCCCAAACCTGCTCCATTCCCTCGTCATTGATCATATCCAAAGCGATGCGCAGCCCGTAGAGGTGATGTGTCGGCGCTGTACCGTTAAAATACTGCCAGAACTCTGTCGCAGTGCTGCGCGGAACCCAATCCCAATAGACGCTGACGCGTGGCATCGCCTCGCGCACGGCTTGTGCGCGTGGATTAAAGAAGACAAACGAACATCCAGGCGGGACCATCAGCCCCTTTTGGCAACCCGTCACCATCACATCGACACCCCATGCGTCCATCTCGAAACGGTCACATCCCAATGAGGCAATACAATCCGCCATCAAGAGCGCAGGATGCTCCGCCGCATCCAACACATCGCGCAGCCCTTTGATATCATTCACGACCGAGCTTGAGGTATCCACATGCACCGCCAGCATGGCCTTGATCTGGTGATCCGTATCCTCGGCCAAGGCCGCCGCAATCACATCCAAGTCCATCGGCGAGGATTTTCCGAAATCGATAAGCTGAACTTCAGCCCCGATACCCGTCGCCATCTCGCCAAAACCGTGACCAAAGCGGCCCGTTGCTGGCACCAGAACACGCTCACCCGGAGCGATAACATTACTGAGGGCCGCCTCCCACGCCGCATGACCATTGCCGATATAGATGGCGGCAAAATGCTCGGTTCGTGCGACGCGTTTGAGATCAGCCATGATCCCCGGCATCATATCAACTAGTTCGCCCGCATAGATGTTGGGCGCAGGACGGTGCATGGCTTGTAAAACAGCCTCGGGCATAATCGATGGACCAGGAATGGCGAGGTATCCACGCCCTTGCGACAGGTTCGGCCTTTGGGTCATAAAACTTGGTCCTGTGATTAAATTTTTTTGCCACGTCTAGCAACTGCTTGAACCATAGCCTCCACACGCATGACGTCAATCATGCCCGACGCTTGCTCCTGCGCGGCACGCCCTTTATGATGAGAGAAAGCGCAATGCGCAAAATCCAAAGGCCACCACCCCCATGAGCACTGAAAAAGTCTATACCTCCGGCGCGCTCTTGCGCTGGCTCTGGCATGATTACCTGCGTCAACATCTGGGCAAGCTCTCGATTACGATCGCCTTTATGATGCTTGAGGGCGCGAGCCTAGGTGCGATGGCCAAGCTGATGGAACCGATGTTCGACCGCATTTTCATCGCCGGTGAACAATCGTGGCTGTTGATCGTGAGTTTTGTTCTGCTGGGTATATTTATTGTGCGTGCCGTGTCGAGCATTGTGCAAAAGGTTCTCCTTACGGGCATCGCGCAACGCTCCTCGGCTGATATGCGCATTGATCTGCTGGACCGCATGATGCAGCAGGATGGCGCATTTCACCAAAACCACCCACCCGGCTTTCTGGTGCAGCGTGTGCAATCGGATGTGAACGCAGTTGGCGATGTGTGGCGCGCGATTATTACAGGTGCGGGCCGCGATTTCATCGGTTTGATGGTACTGCTTGGCGTTGCAATCTCGATTGATCCGATTTGGGCGCTGCTGGCCTGTATCGGCATTCCCGCGATGGTGCTTCCCGCCGCCGTGGCCCAACGTTTTGTTCGAACCCGCGCCCGTGAGGCGCGCGATCTGGGTGCCACCCTCTCAACCCGATTGGACGAGGTGTTTCACGGCATTATACAGATCAAACTCAACGCGCTTGAAGCTTATCAGGCACGCCAATACCGCGACATTACAAAGACTTTTGTCAAAACCGAAGTGCGCACCGCCTTTGGAAGTTCTGTCATCCCCGCCATGATTGATGTTATCTCGGGCATCGGATTTATGGCCGTAATCTTATATGGCGGGTCCGAGATCATTTCCGGCGATAAGACAATCGGTCAGTTCATGACCTTCTTCACCGCCATGGGCTTTACCTTCAATCCGCTGCGCCGCCTTGGCGCTATCTCTGGCCAATGGCAGGTCGCCGCTGCCGCTCTTGAGCGGATCAAAGAACTGCTCGATGCGCCGCTTAACCAGACCTCTCCGGATAGCCCCCTGTCCTCTCCGACTAGCCCTGCCGATATCACGTTGGATGATGTAACCCTGTCCTTTGGCGAAACCGAAG
Organism: uncultured Sulfitobacter sp.; assembly: GCA_963934545.1. GTDB lineage: Bacteria > Pseudomonadota > Alphaproteobacteria > Rhodobacterales > Rhodobacteraceae > Sulfitobacter. Next base: position 9,478 of record CAWVZA010000061.1, on the reverse strand, counting down.
TACTGCATGGCTTATCCCTCACGGCGAAAGCAGGCCAGACCACCGCGCTTGTGGGCGCCTCTGGCGCAGGCAAATCCACGATCTTTAATTTGCTCACCCGCCTGCTCGACCCCACAACAGGCACCGTCCGTATCGGCGGCATTGCCACCACCGAGATGGCCATCCCCGAGCTGCGCATCTTGTTTTCTGTAGTAAGCCAAGAAGCGCTGCTGTTTGACGAAACCCTGCGCGAAAACATCGTATTGGGCCGCGAGGACGTCACCGATGAAGCGCTGCAAGCGGCCCTCGACGCAGCCTTTGTCTCCGACTTCCTGCCCCAGCTTGAGAACGGCCTCGACACCCATGTGGGCCCGCGCGGCTCGGCCCTCTCTGGCGGTCAGCGCCAGCGGGTCATCATCGCGCGCGCCTTGCTGCGCAATACGCCAGTGCTGCTTCTAGATGAGGCGACAAGTGCGCTCGATGCGCAATCAGAGCAGGTTGTCCAAGACGCGCTTGATCGTTTATCAGAAGGCCGCACAACCCTCGTTATCGCGCACCGCCTCAGCACGATCCGCAACGCAGACAAAATTATCGTTATGGACCGTGGTCGTGCTGTGGATGAAGGCACACATGAGGAATTACTTGAGCGTGGCGGCATCTATGCCGACCTCTACCGCCTGCAATTCAAGGACGGCAAGATCGTCTCTGACCGCCATCGCGGCGTGCGGGGCCGCACCGAGGATGGCACCAAGCTGCGCCAACCAAACATTCTGCAACGCATCGGGCAGCAGCTGTTTGGCACCTGAAATTAGTTGGCTATTTTCGGTAGGACTGCGCCAGTACTTCGGGCGATGCCCCCGCTGCATAGCGGATCAAGGTCCACAAATTACGCGCCCCACGCCGCACCCACCCTTGGGCGCGGTACTTGGCCGCTGATGTCACGGCAAGCCCGTCCAGCGTGACCAAGCACCCGCGCAACGCACGCGCGATCGCCACATCCTCCATCAGAGGCTGGTCTGGGTAGCCGCCAACCGCGTCATAGAGATTACGGTGAATGAGCAATCCCTGATCGCCATAGGGCAGGCCCGCACGACTACGCAGATTGGCCCAACCCGCAACAATTCCCGCCGCCATTCCGCGCTGATCAAATGCCAGCGGGAACCACCCTGCCTGATCTTTATGTGCTAGATGCGCTATGACCGCAGCACTCCAACCTTGCGCCAGCACCGTGTCGGCATGCACAATCAACAGCCATTCCCCCTGTGCCAGCTCAGCACCGCGCCCAAGCTGCCCACCGCGAGACGCAGGACCATGCACCACTTCCGCACCCCACGCCTGCGCCACAGCACCCGTCGCATCGGTTGATCCACCATCGCTTATGATCAATTCACGGATAAGGCCCGCCTCCACACCCTCCATCAACGCACCAAAGCACGCAGCAAGGGAGCTTTCCGCATTTAAGGTTGGAACAATGACTGAAATTTGCGCCCACATCTCGGCTTCCTCTCACGCTGCGCCACACACTAGCCCTGTCAAACGGGATGCGAGTTGCTATATTACAACCAACCCCAAAAGGACACCCCGATGACCGCACCCTCCCGCCGTATCCTGCGCATTTCAGGCACTGCCAACCGCGACTTTCTCCAAGGGCTGATCACCAATGACATCACCCGTATTGATGATGGACCGGTCTACGCCGCCCTCCTGTCGCCGCAGGGCAAATACATGGCCGACTTCTTTTTAACGGCAGACGGTGATGATATCCTGCTGGACGCAGACACAGCCCAAGCGGATATGCTGGCGCAGCGCCTGACAATGTACAAACTGCGCGCCGACGTCCAAATCGCAGTGACAGACCTGCACCTTCACCGTGGCTTGGACACTGCCCCAGACGATGCCAAGGCCGATCCGCGCCATGATGCCTTGGGCTGGCGCGCCTACCGTGATGGAATGCAGGACGACGATCAAACCGATTGGAACGCCCTCTATGTCACGCACATGATCCCGCAAAGCGGGGTTGAGCTGACGCCCGACACGTTCATTCTGGAAATGGGCTTTGAGCGTATCCACGGCGTGGATTTCCGTAAAGGGTGTTACGTGGGCCAAGAAGTCACTGCACGGATGAAGCACAAAACCGAGCTGCGCAAAGGTCTGGCAAAAGTATCAGTGCAAGGCGCTGCTATCACTGGCACGCCAATCACAGCAGGCGATAAACCCGCAGGCACTCTACTCACCCGCGCGGGCGATCAGGCACTGGCCTATCTTCGCTATGATCGCACCACGGCTGAGATGACTGCGGACGCGGCCACAGTCATCCGCATAGATTAAACCGCAAAACGCAGCCCCAAGGGGCTGCGTTTGATCGTTCAAAAGTAGAGTGGCTCAGGCGCGCTCTACATACTCGAACGTTTCAGTGTTCACGATAATATCCTCGTCCTGCCCGACGAAGGGCGGCACGGATACTTTTACACCATTGTCGAGGATCGCAGGTTTGAAGGAGTTTGCCGCTGTCTGGCCTTTGACCACTGGCTCTGTCTCCGCAATCTTGCAGGTCACTTTCTGCGGCAAGGCGGCATTGATCGCCTCTTCCTCATGGTACTCGACCACGACCATCATACCGTCCTGAAGAAACGGACGACGCTCCCCCAACAGATCAGCAGCAAGCTGAACCTGCTCATAAGTATCTGTATCCATGAGCACCAACATCCCGTCATCCTCATAGAGGAACTGCTGGTCCTTCTGCTGAAGGCGCACTTTCTCGACCTTGTCAGCACTGCGAAAGCGCTCATTTAATTTGGAACCGTTGCGCAAATTCTTCATTTCGACTTGCGCAAATGCACCACCTTTGCCTGGTTTGACGTGATCGACCTTCACCGCAGCCCAAAGACCGCCGTTGTGCTCAAGGACGTTTCCGGGGCGAATCTCGTTTCCGTTGATTTTGGGCATGTGTCAAAACTCTGGCAAAAGGTTGAAGAAATCTTATCCAATCCTATATCGTGCGTAGAAACCACGCACAAGGAGCCGTGTTTAGTAGTAGAAGCAGAAGAAGCCATGCAAAAATCGCATGGGTGTTATGCAAAAACAGGGTATCCGAATCGCTCAATATCTGTCAGAAGAAGCTCACGCCGAAAATGACAAGAGCAAGAATAATGGGAGGACGACGAGTTGAAAGATTTCGTTGATGGCACGGCCTTTAATAACGAACAAGGTAACCGCGCCCGTAAACTGTTCGCAGCCGTAGTACTGGCTGCACTCGATGATGCAATCGCTGACGATAAGAAGTATGGCAATGGCCCTGAGCAAATCGCTCGTTGGGCACGTTCACGTGATGGCCGTGAAGTTCTTAGCTGTGCGGGCATCGACCCAAACGAACGTGTTGTGACGGGTCTTATGGACTTTGTCGGCAAAGGTGTACGGACTTCCGTCGCCCTGTCGCGCGAAGAATCAGAGCGCCGCAACGCTGCTCAACAGGCCGAAGCCGCGTAAGCGACCTCTACCTAACGAGAATAAAAAAGACGCAGCCCACGGGCTGCGTTTTTTTGTGCCTGCATGACAGATGCAATGGCCCTTTTCCTCTCCCCTGCTTTGCGCCACCTTGCACCCAACGACCAATCAGGAGCACGCAATGGCAAAAGCAATCATGATCCAAGGGACCGGCAGCAATGTCGGTAAATCCATGGTTGTCGGAGGTATTCTGCGGGCCTTGCGCAATCGTGGCCTAATCGTGCGCCCGTTCAAGCCACAAAATATGTCCAATAATGCGGCTGTCACCTCCGATGGGGGCGAAATCGGCCGCGCCCAAGCGCTCCAAGCGCGCGCCTGCGGTGTAGAACCCCACACAGATATGAACCCGGTTCTGCTAAAACCCCAAAGTGCCACAGGGGCGCAGGTCACCATTCAGGGACAAGTTGCAGGGAGCCAAGAGGCCCGCGCCTTTGGTCGCAATAAGCATGATCTCTTACCAGCGATGCTGGAGAGTTTTTCACGTCTTAGCAGTCAATGCGATATAATCGTGATCGAAGGTGCAGGCTCTCCTGCCGAGACGAACCTGCGCGCAGGTGATATTGCAAATATGGGATTTGCCCGCGCAGCAGGTGTGCCCGTCATCCTCATGGGCGACATCGATCGCGGCGGCGTTATTGCTCAAATCGTCGGCACCCAGTCCGTTTTGGATCATAATGACAACGCAATGATCAAAGGATTTTGCGTTAACAAGTTCCGCGGTGACCGCAGTCTGTTTGACGCAGGTCGGGATGACATCGCAGAGCGCACGGGCTGGCCGTCACTTGGCGTGCTGCCATGGTTCGAACACGCAAGCCGCCTGCCCGCTGAGGACGTGATGGATCTGCCGGCACGCAGCCGCTCAGATGGTAGGGGGTTGGTCGTCGCTGTGCCACAACTGCCCCGCATTGCAAACTTTGATGATCTTGATCCGCTCACCGCAGAACCGTCTGTGGACCTGCGCATGATTGCCAATGGTGAAGCTATCCCTGCCGATACGGATTTGGTCCTGTTGGTGGGCAGCAAGTCGACCATTGCCGATCTCGCGGCGTTGCATACAGCAGGCTGGGATATTGATATCGCAGCACATATTCGGCGTGGCGGGCATGTGATGGGCCTGTATGGTGGCTACCAGATGCTCGGTAAAACCATCAGCGATCCCGAAGGAATAGAAGGCCCCGCAGGCACTGTTGACGGCCTTGGCCATCTTGAAGTGCACACTGTTCTGGAGCCCGTCAAAAACCTTTTGCTGCGGGACGGGAAACACATAGAGACGGACACCACGCTGAGCGGCTATGAGATCCATATGGGGAAAACGGAGGGCGCGGATTGTGCCCAACCTTTGCTAAACTTGAATGGACAAAATGACGGCGCCATCTCCCGCAGTGGGCGCGTGTCAGGCTGCTATCTCCACGGTATATTTGCGTCCGATGCATTTCGCAGCGCCTATCTCGGAACGTTAGGGGCAGCATCATCAGTGGTGTTTGAAGACCAGGTGGAAGACACACTCGACGCGCTCGCCACTCATATAGAGACCGCTTTTGACCTCGACGCACTGCTCACAAGCGCTGCCGAGGTCAGCTAGGTCTATTCCATTTCTTGTGCCGTAAGCGCACGGTGGATTTCGCGGCGCACCAGCTTACGAACGTTGCGAGTGATCCGTTCGCCCAAGGCACCTTGCAGTTCCGAGCGTACGATCTCACTTACCAGATCTCGCAGCGCTTCTTCATCCATCACCTGATCATCAGCAGTGAAGGAGGCAGCAGCGCTCCGCTCCTCCATGTCAGGCTCTGCCTGATGCGCTGTTTTCGCTTCTTGTGCGGCTTGCACAGATGCAACAAACGGCTCACCTCTGGCATCCAGCTCGACATCATCTTCCCACGCCATCGCGGCTGTATCAGGTGTGGACAAATCTTCTGTTTCATCACCACCAGGCTCGTAGTCCTGATTTCGACCGCCAATCACGGCCTCCAAAGCTGCGATTTTAGCAGTTAGCGGGATATAAGGTGTCCGCTTCTCGTTCGGCTCATCGTCGAATTGTTCTTCTTCAGTTGGCACATCTTCAAAAAATGGAGCTTCTTCAATTGAAGCCAACTCTTCTACATGCTCATCTTCAAATGCTTCATCTTGTTCCGCCGCATGCTCCGTTTGAGCGTCTTCATGCAGTTCCCAATTTGCCCCGTTTTCAACATGGTCATCGCCCTCAAAGCGATGAGCAACGTCGCTTTGTTCTTGGTTCGGAGTGTCGGGGGTATCTACGGAACCGGATGATCCATCATCCTCGACATCATCCCAAAATTCCTCATCGGCATAGTCGCCCTCATCAGCGCTATTACCTTCGTCGAGGCTATCTTCAATCGCTTTGACTTCATTTTCGATCGCATCATGGACCAAAGCATCAAGCGCATCCATCGCAGCGTCCTGATCAGGTGCTTTTGTTTGTGGGAACGACACCGTCGGTTCGTTCTCTTTGGAAGTATCACCATCTTCAGCCGCGTTTTCATTCGCATCTTGCAGCCAAGTTTCCCGCGCGACCAAGCCCAAATCGAGTGGCCCTTCATTGTCAGCGACAAGGTTCTCTGGTTCGGGTGTTTGAACCCGCAACTGAGGCGTCAGAATGAAGCGCTCGGCTTCATGCTTTATTACGCCGATGTCTTCCGAGACTTCATCCTGCTCAGTTTCGGCAGCCATCTTCTCTTGAATGACAGCATCCTCTTCAGCAGCGGCCTCCTCTAGGTCAGGCGCCGCAACGGGCGCACTGCGAAGCTCTGCAAGGGGACGCTTGTCTTCGGATACCAATCGGCGGATTGAAGACAATACATCCTCAACCTCTTCATTGATGACGGCTTTTAACATTTTTTACCAATCTCTGCTCGACGCCGAAGATAACCCGCATAACCGATTCCCACAATGGGGCGAAAATCCTTTGATATTATTAATTTAGCATGTGGCCTTCATGCGAACCTCAACATTCCAAAGCAAAAAGGGCCGCCCAAACGGACAGCCCCTCATTTACCGACCTCTCTCGAGGTTCAGTTTTTCTGCAGCCTGCGCAGCAAACGGTCAAGTTGCGCACCCTGTTTCGACTGTGATCTCGGGCTATCTTTTACCAGATTGTAATACTCGTTCACGTCATACTGCTGCACCGGAAGACGCAGATCATGCGCAGTGAGCTGGCCCGTCGCGGCAAGCACCGCGTAGGCCGCGTTGTAGATCAGTGTCTGTGCTGAGATACGCGAGGCTTCAGCATCCAGCAGCGCCTGCTCTGCATCAAGCACGTCAAGCGTTGTACGTGCGCCCAATGTGGCCTCTTCACGCACACCACGGAATGCAATGCGCGCTGCCCCTATTTGCCGCTCAGATGCGTCAAGCTGCGCCCGCGCCGAGCTCAGCTGTGCATAGGCAATGCCAACATTTTGCTGAATATTGTGGTGGACCACATGCAAGTTGCCGCGCTGCGCATCGCGCTGCGCTTGTGCTTTGCGCACTGCAGACGACCGTGCACCGCCCTGATAAAGGGTGCCACCGGCGTTCAGTCCAATGCTTGCACCCGTGCTGAAATTACTGCTGGACAGATTCTCGCTGAGCGACAGGGTACCTTGCGCTGTGACAGTCGGTCTCTTGCTCGCTTCCGCACGCTTAATCGCCAGCTCAGCGGCTGAAACCTGATGCTGGACTGCACGCATGCTAGGATGACGGCGCACAGCAACTGCTTTGGCAGCGTTGATATCTCCGCCTACTTTTGGCAACCGCGGTGGTCCAGCCAGCCGATTGGGTTTACGCCCAATTACATTGCGGTATTCTTCAACTGCGATAGCATAATTGCCTTGTGCACTCGACAAACCGCTACGCGCATGTGCCCGCTGCGCCTCGGCCAATGCAACATCCGTACGGGTCACTTCACCCACTTCAAACCGGTTACGCGCAGCACTCAGCTCTTGCGTCAACACGCGCACGTTATTCTGTCGCAACACCACAAATTCCGCCGCTTCGATCACACCCATATAAGCTTGAACGCCGCGTTGCAGAATTTGTTGCTCCACTCCGATAAGCGTTTGACGCGTGGCCAGAACCACTTCCTTAGCCGCCTCAACACCCAATGCAGTCGCTCCAAAATCATAAAGCAGCAACTCACCTATCAAACGCCCGTCAACGACAAGGCTGTCGGAATTCTGCACACCCAATGCAAACGACCCTCGCGCGCGCCCAATGCTTTGCGTAACACTCGCCGTCCAACGCAGCACAGGTTCCAGCGCAGCACCCGCAGCTGCCACATCTTCATCCGCTGCGCGCAACAACGCACGGTTTTGCTCCAACAAACCAGAGTGCTTGTAAGCACTGACAAGCGCATCGGCCAATGTATCGGCACGTACAGCAGGGGCGCTAATGCCAGTCACAGCAGCGGAAACCGCAACGATGACATTCATCCGCACCGTGCGCAGCGCACTTTGCCTGATTACACCAAATATCATTCCAAATGCCTCCAAAGCATACTATGGTCTGCACAACCATATGTGCATCGTCCCGCGCAGGCAGCTGCGCGTTCGTCTAGAAATGAAAAGTCATTTCTTTATCAAAACCAGGCAAGACTGGCGCGGTCGCATTGAACGCCAAACGCCAGCTTATCTTGCCCGCACGCTTGTACCCAACACGCACTTCGCCCAATGGTCCGTCCATGAACATAGCAGCAATGCGGCCACCCTCCTTAAGCTGGTCAAGGAGTCCCGCAGGAACGTCGGCAACGCCGCCCTGAATGGCAATAACATCATAAGAGCCATGTTGGGACGCGCCATCAATAAGCGGCCCCTCATGTACAACAGCATTGTCTGCTCCAGCTGACACCAGCGCATCCTGCGCCTCACGGACCATGCCAGCGTCTTCTTCAACCGCGACAACCGCTTGGGCCATCCGTGCAATCACCGCCGTGGAATATCCAAGCGTACAGCCCACATCGAGAACCAGCTCGTCACCATCAATCGCAAGCACATCAAGCATCTTTGCCAAACTGCGCGGCTCAAGCAAAACACGCCCCTGCCCTAGATTGAGGTTTTCCCCGACATAAGCCGCCTCACGCTGAGCCGCAGGCACAAAGTCTTCCCGCGCTACCGTGAGCATCGCGTCGATGATCGGGAATTTCGTCACATCAGACGGCCGCACTTGCGTATCGACCATCACAGTGCGTCGTTTGGAAAAATCTGTCATTGGGAATGCTCGTCTGTTCAGAATCTTGTTGGTCCTAATGTGCCACAATGTGCTGCAGGCAGCAACGCCACATCCCACCCATGTCCCATCCGGACACGCACATCATATTCAATACACCAAAACAGTCCATCTTGCCCCTTGCAGCCCTCAAAATCACGGTCTATATCGGGGCACCTTTGGCGAGTTGGCGGAGTGGTTACGCAGCGGATTGCAAATCCGTGTACAGGAGTTCGATTCTCCTACTCGCCTCCACAATATCCCTATAGCCTTATTATCAACGTATGTTAGTGTTTTGAGACTTTCGAGGCACTAAAGTTGGCAATGTTTATGGCACTAAATCGTGGCTACCTACCTCCATCTCTAAAGCAAATACCTTCTAAAGGTAACATATGGTACGTCATCATCACGAAGCCAGAGCCGCTTCGAGATGGTAAAAAGAATATCCAAATCAGACGTTCCACGGGTACTAGCGACAGCCGTATTGCCAGAGCGAAGCAGTCACAGATTGTCGAAGAGGTTTATGCCGAATGGGACAAACATTTAGAACGTGACCCATTTTGTGAACTGCTGGAACAGAATGGATTTTATGACCCCATCCACCAATATTCTGCACAAGACTTTGTTGAACACTTTGGTAAAGTAGCAGCCGCTTTCAAGGTTTGGATGAGTTTATGCGAAGAACATGGTCAGCAACATCCAATCGTCGACGAAATGTTTCGGCATCTAAACTACCAAGAAGCGCTTGGTCTTGTCACGGTTTAGTTCCGGTCTCTTTCGAGCAATGTTTGCTATGAAG
>CAWVZA010000060.1:0-14587 GCA_963934545.1 uncultured Sulfitobacter sp. | reverse complement strand
CACATGAAAAAGCCCAAAGTGAGGGAATAGAATATGCGACGGCAAAATGGAGCTGATTGAGCTGCTCAAAGATACTTCGGAAAAATCGATGGAGCTGATCGCCGACGTGCTGTCCTATGCCAGTACGCTCAACCTATCGACGGCAATCGCGCTCTACCCATTAGATACAATGTGTCAGAGTGTGATGCAGGTGCTCGATCCGCACAGCAATCACCACATAACCTGTAGCAAAATCACCCTCTCGGGTGAGAAAAATATAATGCAAATTATCCTGCACAACCTAATTGATAATGCGATCAAACACGGCGGCAGACCGCACCTCACCGTGCAATGCCATGCTCGGATACTCAGCACTTCAGACGTCAAAGTCACGGTAAGCGACGATGGTGCAGGATTTGAAAATCCAGGCAAACTGTTCTTGGAGACAGGTGAATTTTTGGTCGACAGCGGCTATGGGCTTTTGGCGATCCGCAAACTCATTCACGCACGCGGTGGCACCATCACAGCCTTCAACGATCCCGTCTCGGGTGGCAGTGCTGTGCGCTTCACGCTTCCCAGTACGGCAGTTACACTAAAAACCCCCGCAACGCCCAGTTCACAAGCAGGTAAATCGGCCCCTGTCTTGGACCAATCTGAACATACTGCCACTAGACAATGAAATCAGTAATCGCAGCGTGACTCTCTGCTTCAGGTTTCGTAAGACGTCAGTAACTTTTGTAGGTCTCAGGAGCGCTCCCTTGTCCCATACCCCGCCCAAGATAATGCCGCCCGCTCATCCTTTTGACGCGTCTTATCTCTCGGACAGTGAAGATGGTGATAAACTAAAGGAAGAATGCGGTATTTTTGGCGTTGTCGGCGTCGCCGATGCAGCGAATTTTGTGGCCCTTGGTTTGCACGCATTACAACACCGCGGACAAGAAGCTGGTGGAATCGTTACCCACTGCCCCGAAGCCGGATTTCAATCTGCGCGTCGTTTTGGCTATGTCCGCGATAACTTCACCAGCCAAAAAGTAATGGAGACCCTGCCCGGCTCGCTGGGTATTGGCCATGTGCGCTACTCAACGTCAGGTTCCAAGGGCCAGACTGCAATTCGCGATGTGCAGCCGTTCTTTGGCGAATTCGCTATGGGCGGTGCCGCGATTGCGCACAATGGTAACATCACGAACGCCAACGCGCTGCGCCGCGAGTTGATCGAGCGCGGCTCGATCTTTCAGTCATCATCGGACAGTGAATGTATTATCCACCTGATGGCCCGCTCGCTTCAGCAAAATATTCCAGAACGGATGGAAGATGCGCTGCGCCGTGTTGAGGGGGCATTCTCCATCGTGGCCATGACCCGCACCAAACTCATTGGTGTGCGCGATCCATTGGGTGTTCGCCCTCTGGTGCTTGGCAAACTTGGTGACGGCTTCGCGCTAAGCTCCGAGACATGCGCCCTAGACATCATTGGCGCTGAATTCGTCCGCGAGATTGAGCCAGGCGAAATGGTCGTCATCACCGAGGCTGGCATCCAGAGCCACTTCCCGTTCCGTCGCCAGCCCTCCAAATTTTGCATTTTCGAGCATGTCTACTTCTCCCGTCCCGACAGCATTCTCGGCGGCCGCTCTGTCTATGAGACACGCGAAGCGATTGGTCGCGAGTTGGCAAAAGAGAACCCTGTAGACGCCGATATGGTCTGCCCCGTACCCGATTCTGGTACACCTGCTGCCATTGGCTTCAGTCTCGAGAGCGGCATACCCTATGCCATGGGCATCATACGCAACCAATACATGGGCCGCACGTTCATCGAGCCGACCGAGAGCATCCGCAATATGGGTGTGCGCCTCAAGCTCAATGTGAACCGCGCCTTGGTCAAAGGCAAACGCATCATTTTGGTCGACGATTCCGTTGTGCGCGGCACAACCAGCCGCAAGATCAAAGAGATGATCCTTGATGCTGGTGCTGCCGAAGTTCACTTCCGGATCGCCTCTCCACCCACTGCTTGGCCCTGTTTTTATGGTGTTGATACCCCTGACCGCGACAAACTCCTCGCCGCGACTATGTCTGAAGACGAGATGCGGGATCACTTGGGCGTCGATAGCCTCAAGTTCATTTCGCTCGATGGTCTGTACCGCGCCGTTGGCGAAGCCGATGGTCGCAAGAAGTCCTGCCCGCAGTATTGCGATGCCTGCTTCTCAGGTGAGTACCCCGTCATCCCTGCAGACAAAGTGTCTGAAGGTTTTGTGATGAAGTCTGCCGCCGAATAAACCGATCGCTGTTTCCTCCTGTCACAAACTGTCAGCTGGTTTCTGGTATGGTCGCAAGATGACAGATGTATTTGAACAAACCATCGCCGTTTGGCCCACTGAGGCACGCGCACAATTCTTCAATATGCGCGCGCTTATTTTGAATGCGGCGCAAGAGGCCGATGTCGGTCCGATTGAGGAAAGCCTGAAATGGCGTGTGCCCGCGTGGCGTCCCAAGCGTGCAAAACAGGGGACCACACTCCGCCTGAACTGGAACGCAAACCTGCCAAGCACCATCGCCCTCTTTGTTGGATGCCAATCCAGCCTCAGTACGACAATGCGTGAGATTTATCCAACTGCGTTCCATTACGAGGCCAACCGTGGCTTGCGTCTAAAACTCGGTGAGCCACTCCCTGAACAGGCGATTGACCACCTTGCCAGACTGGTCTTCACATATCACCGCAAGACCTGACCAGCGCCCTTTCGCCTAAGGGCTGGCGATGCTTTGCCGGGCAAAGACAGCTCCCCTTCACGGCACCTCTCACACAGCATAGCTCATGGACTGAGCAGTAATTCAGGAGCGAACATGGCCGCACAACATGATGGCACACCGACGCCTAAAATTGTCGAAACACACGCAACGGAGGAAGTCATAATTGGCCGCATCGCACTGCTTGGCACCTTTGGATCCGCCAATGCCCCCAGCGCATTTGTCCTTCTCCCGCAAGGCACCACACGATCCGTCAAGCTGGGCGACGAGATCGCGGGCGGCAAAGTGGCAGCCGTTGAGACCACCCGCCTCGTGCTATCGCGCATGGGCACGCAACAAATCCTGACTATGCCACAGAGCTAGGCCCCCCTTGACGCCACGCATCGGCCCGCGCATATCCTCCACATGACACAAAAAACCGCATTGATCACAGGCGCCTCGCGCGGCCTTGGTGCAGCCCTCGCCGAGGCGCTTGCGCCCACTCACCACATCATCGCAGTCAGTCGCACGGTTGGTGCGCTCGAAGAGCTTGATGATCGCATCAAGGCAAAAGGTGGCAGCGCCACTCTTGCGCCGATGAACATCACTGATGCCGCGGCCATGCAAACGCTATGTCGTGGCATATATGACCGTTGGGGCAGCCTCGACATGTGGCTCCATACTGCCATCCACGCAGCGCCCTTAACGCCCACACATCACATTGGTGCAAAAGATCTTGAAAAGTCGGTCATGGGCAATGTGACTGCCACTGCCACTTTGATCAGCTATATCGCCCCCCTTTTGGGTGAAGTGGGCCAAGCTGTTTTCTTTGATGATCCTATCGTAGGCGAGAAATTCTACGGTAGCTACGGCGCTACCAAATCAGCTCAGATCGCCCTTGCCCGCAGTTGGCAAAGCGAAACGGCTCGCATCGGCCCTCACGTGACAATCGTGACACCACAGCCTATGCCAACCGCAACGCGTGCACGCTTCTTCCCCGGTGAAAACCGCGAAGGCTTGCATGATATCCATGCCGAGGCAGCGCGTCTTCTGGCAACACTCCAGAAATAAGCACAGCCTCGCTTGCCCGTGTGACCTGCGTCGCCTATCAAGGCAAAAAGGGGCACTCTTATGCGTATTCTTGTGACAAACGATGACGGCATCAACGCGCCAGGCTTAATTGTGCTGGAGGGTATCGCAAAAGCACTCGCAGGGCCTGACGGTGAAGTCTGGACCATAGCACCCGCGTTCGAGCAGTCGGGCGTCGGCCATTGCATCAACTACACCAAACCCACCCTGATCACCGAACTTGCGCCCCGTCGCTATATGATCGAGGGCAGTCCCGCTGACTGTATCCTTTGCGCGCTCTATGACCCGATGAAGGACGCCCGCCCCGACCTAATCCTATCGGGCGTCAACCGCGGCAACAACGCAGCCGAAAATACGCTCTATTCCGGGACCATCGGTGCCGCGATTGAAGGAGCACTTCAGGGCGTTCTCTCCATCGCTCTGTCGCAGTTCTACGGACCCACCAACCGCGACCTCGATGATCCGTTTGAGGCCGCCGTTCAGCACGGTGTCGAAGTGTGCCGCCGTATTCTCGCGCAAAAGCTGGCGGATACGAACGGATATAGCGTATTCTGGAACGTCAACTTCCCACCAGTTGCTGCAAAAGATGTCAAAGGCATCCGGTCAGCCCCCCAAGGGCGCAGACCAGGCGTGAATTTCTCCACAATTCCCCATGATGCCCCCAGCGGGCGCCGCTTTTTGTGGATTGCGGGCGGTAACCAACAGATCCCACCAGCAGACGGAACAGACGCTGCCGTGAACCTCGAAGGCTACATCTCCGTTACACCTATGCGCGCTGATCTCACCGCACATGATGTCTTTCCTGATCTGAGTGATCTCGACACATGATCGACCTGCCAGAAGACATGCCCTCCGAGGCGGAGCGCAAGATGCAGTTTCTCTATGCTCTGCGTTCTAAAGGGGTCACCGACAAGAATGTCCTCAGTGCAATGGAATCTGTTGACCGTGGCCCCTTTATCCGTGGCCTGTTTTCCGAGCGCGCTTATGAGGACATGCCCCTGCCCATCGCCTGTGGTCAAACCATCAGCCAACCTTCCGTTGTTGGCCTGATGACCCAAGCCCTTGAAATCACCCCCCGTGACAAAGTACTCGAGATCGGCACCGGTTCTGGCTATCAGGCAGCAATCCTCAGCAAACTGGCCCGCCGCGTCTACACCATTGATCGCCACCGCCGCCTTGTGCATGAGGCCCACGCCGTGTTTGACGCCCTCGATCTCAACAATATCACAGCCATCACTGCTGACGGGAGCCACGGCTTGCCCGAACAGGCGCCCTTTGACCGTATCATTGTCACCGCTGCCGCCGAAGATCCTCCCGGGCCATTGCTCGCCCAACTCAAAGAAGGTGGCATTATGGTGCTGCCCGTAGGTCAATCAGATGCCGTACAGCACCTCATTCGTGTGCGAAAAACCGCCGATGGGCTCGAATATGACGAAATGCGCGCAGTTCGCTTTGTTCCGCTCCTCGAGGGGTTGGGCAAAGACACATAATCTGGTAGAGTTCTATAAAATCTTGGGAACACGAGATGGGCAGTGACAAGGACTTCACAGATGACACGACCAAATGCGCGCGCGCCTATGCGCCTTTCGCTTCTTGCAGGAGCAGCATGTTTGACGCTTGCGGGATGCTCTGATCCACTTGATTTCGATCTACGTGGCCTCGGCGGCGGCTTCACGACAGCGAATGCTGCAAATGCTCCACTTGCGGCTCGGCCCCTGCCTGATGACCGTGGCGTAATATCATACCCCAACTACCAAGTCGCTGTTGCGCGCAGAGGCGACACACTCAACGATGTTGCAAGCCGTCTCGGCCTCAATGCCACAACACTCGCTAAATTCAACGGCATTGATCCATCTGTGCCGTTGCGCAAGGACGAGATCATTGCCCTGCCCACCCGTGTGGCAGAACCGTCGCCCGCAACAGGCGCCGCAACAACAGGCCCGATCAAGCCAGTGGACATCAATGCCGTCGCAAGCGGTGCAATCGACCGCGTCCCCCCAACATCCGGCGTTCAAACCACCACGCTGGCCCCTGCTCCTGCCGCGACGCCTCCCGCGCAAATGGGAAAAGAGCCGATACGCCACAAAGTAGAACGTGGCGAGACCGCCTTTACAGTGGCGCGTCTTTATTCCGTTCCCGTCAAAGATCTGGCTGCGTGGAACGGCCTCGGCGCAGATTTCGCCATTCGCGCGGGGCAATTCCTGCTTATTCCTGTACCGTCTCAAAATCCGCCAAAACGTGCGCCTGCGCAAACGGCTTCAGCGACCCCGCGACCAGGTCAAGGGTCCAACACCCCCACTCCGCCTTCGGCTACAAAGCCGCTCCCTGCTGAAAAAATCGCTCCTGCCGCTGCATCCACAGCGGTGCAGACTGCTGCCACCGCTGCACCAAAACCAACCACTCCAACGAAACCAGTGGCTGATGTCGGAAAAGTCACCAAACCCGCCAAAGCAAGCAAGATGGTAAAACCCGTCAGCGGCTCCATTATCCGCGAATATGCCAAGGGCAAGAACGAAGGCATCAACATCAAAGCCGCACCCGGAACATCCGTGAAAGCCGCCGATGCGGGCACAGTGGCTGGCATCACAAAAAGCGCTGATGGCGTCCCGATTGTCCTCATCAGACACACCGGCAACCTGATCACAGTCTATGCAAACGTGACCGATCTGTCTGTGAAACAGGGCGATACGATCAAACGCGGACAGAACATCGCCAAATTGCGTGACGGCGACAATTCGTTTCTCCACTTTGAGGTCCGCAAGGGCTTCGACAGCGTTGATCCCAACCCGTTCATCAACTGAGTTCAGTTTTTTACTCAGAAACTCCTTGCGCCAACGGGCGCAGGGATAAAGCCGCTCTTATACCTGCAAACTTACGCCCTGCCGACCTGCAAGGTCGGTAAAGAATTGCCACGCAACACGGCCTGAACGACTGCCGCGTGTGGCCTGCCACTCAATCGCTTGGGCGCGCAGGTCAGCATCGCCAATCTGAACACCATGCGCATCACAGTACCCGCGAATCATCGCCAGATACTGGTCCTGATCACAGGCATGAAAGCCCAGCCAGAGACCAAAGCGGTCCGAGAGCGAGACTTTCTCCTCCACGGCCTCTGCAGGACTGATCGCTGATCCACGTTCGTTCTCGATCATATCACGCGGCATGAGGTGCCGACGGTTCGAGGTGGCATACAGCACAACATTCTCTGGCCGTCCCTCGATCCCACCGTCCAACACCGCCTTGAGCGACTTGTAATGAGCGTCATCATGGCCAAAGCTCAAGTCATCACAGAACAGGATAAACCGCTCTGGCGCTCCGCGCAGCAGGTTGAGCAAACGACCAACCGACGGCAGGTCTTCGCGTTGCAGCTCCACCACTTTCAATTGGGGGAATTCAGCATCAAGTGCACCGTGCACAGCCTTGACAAGGCTTGATTTTCCCATTCCCCGCGCGCCCCAAAGCAACGCGTTGTTGGCAGGCAATCCTGCCGCAAACTGCCGTGTGCTTTGCATCAGCGTATCACGAGCACGCTCCACCCCAAGCAGCAGGTCGATCTCAACACGCGCGACGTGCGGCACAGGCTCAAGGCGGTCAGGCCCTGTGTGCCATACAAAAGCAGATGCACTGGCAAAATCAGGTGCAGACACAGGCGCTGGAGACATACGCTCCAGCGCCTGTGCAATCCGGTTCATCGGATCGTCGATCATTTCAAATCGTCCTTTGTGTCCTCAACAATCGGATCTTCGCGGTCCATCTCATCCGCCATCGCGTCAAAATCGGCCTCGTCTTCATCATCCTCAAAGAAGGCACCATCTTCGCGCAACTGCTTTTCACGCTTGGCATCGACACGGCTCACCAGAAAGATCGAAATCTCATACAGGCCGTAGACCACCACAAACAAGATGATCTGCGTCACGACATCAGGAGGGGTGACCAAAGCGGCCAACAACAAAATCCCTACAAGCGCGTATTTACGCACGTTGCGCAGGCCAGGCGCATCAACCAAACCTGCTTTGCCCATCAACGTGAGCAGCACAGGCAGCTGGAAACATAAACCAAAGGCCACAATCATTTTCAGTGTGATATCAAGGCTCTCGTTCACCTTGCCATTGAACACGATATCAATGCCAGAATCTGTCGCTTCGCCCGTAGCAATCATCGCCGACAGGTAGCTGGCAGCGTCCGAGAAGCCGAGGAAGAACTGCATCGCCAGAGGCACAACAACGTAATGTGCAAACGCCGCCCCCATCAGGAATAAAACTGGAGAGGCTATGATGAAGGGCAGAAACGCGTTCTTCTCGTTTTTATACAGCCCCGGTGCGACAAATCGCCAAAGCTGCGTGGCAATCACAGGAACGCTGAGCGCAAGACCGCCCACCATCGAGATACGAATGAGGGTAAAGAAATACTCCTGCGGTGCAGTGTACTGCATCACAGGGTTCGGATTGCCGAGGTTCCGCATGGTCTTTTCAATCGGGACCAGCAGAAAATCGAGGATCATGCTGCCAAAGGAAAAGCAGATGATCATCCCCACAATAAACGCCAGAACCGAGCGGATGAGCCGCGTGCGCAGCTCCGCCAGATGCTCGATCAGCGGTGCGGCGCTCTCGTCGATGTCATTGTCTGTGGCACTCATGTGTCCGCTTTCTTTGCCGCGTCAGCTGCCGCCATTGATGCTTCGAGCTCGTCAGCCTTCTTGAGCGCATCCGCAGCTTCACGCGCTTTGCGCTCCGCCGACATCCGCGCACTGTTGGCCTCGATGCGTGCTGTTGCATCCGCTTTCTTTGCTGCCATCCTACCTGTCTCGCTCTCTGGATCGAGGTTGGTCAGGCTGCTCGCCGCGTCTTTCACGCCGTCCATCGCAGCACCCACAGGGTTTGTCGCCGCTTTGATCGACTTGTTCAGGTCTGTGGTCATTTCACGCACGCCCGTCTGGTCCGCTGCATCGTTCATCGCACTCGAGAACTCGCGCGCCATGCCTTTGGCTTTGCCAACAAACTGGCCAACGCGGCGAAACATCACTGGCAGGTCTTTGGGGCCGACGACGATCAACGCCACAACCCCCACCACCAGCATTTCGGTCATGCCAATATCGAACATGGTGCTTACACCTTGTCCTTGGTCTCGACGTCAGGCTGCGGGATCTCAGCGACATCATCGGCGTTATCTTCCAGCTGCTCTTTTTCGCCCTCGTTGATGCCTTTCTTAAAGCTCGTGATGCCTTTGCCAACTTCGCCCATGAGCGACGAGATTTTGCCACGACCAAAAAGCACCAACACAACAACTGCGATGAGCAGCAGACCTGGCAGACCAATATTGTTCAGCATGTTTCTTCTCCTATCAAAGAATTTCATGCCCACCACAGATGGCGGGCTGTCAGCGGTCTGTTTAGCAAGGATGCTGCGCTGCAAAAACGCCTAAGAGGTCAAAAGCAGTTCAAATTTCATAAATCGACAATCAGATTGAAGTCTTGCAGCACACAACTGACAGGTTTATGTCAGTTTCATGTCTCGTTCAAACCGCCTTTTTGATATTCTGCGCTCCTTGCGTGACGGCCAGCTGTATACTGCGCAAAGTTTAGCTGATCAGACAGGCGTGAGCCTGCGCACTCTTTATCGCGACATGGACACACTTGCCGCCTCTGGTGTGCCCGTTATCGGAACGCGCGGCACAGGCTACCATTTACCGCCAACAATCACCCTGCCCCCGCTCACGCTCACCCCTGCGGAGATGGAAGCCCTAAACCTCGGCCTCGCCATCGCTGGCGAAGTCGCTGACCCCGATCTGAAAGCAGCAGCACTCAGCCTTGCTGACAAGATCGACGCCGTGCTCCCCGAAACAGCCGTAGCCGAAGCAGATGCTTGGAAATTTGCCAAAACTCCCTTCGCAGACAGCGCCCGCGGCTTTGCCCAGATGCCCACCCTGCGCGCAGCAATCAAGGCCCGCCAAAAACTACGGATCACCTATACTTCAAAAGATGGCGCAGTGACATCACGCACAATCCGTCCTTTGGAGGTCGCGTATTGGAGCCGTGTCTGGACCCTTACCGCGTGGTGTGAATGGCGAAGCGCGCACCGCGTCTTTCGCATCGATCTGATCAACACGGCTGAGGCCCTGCCACAATTGTTCACTGATGAAGCAGGCAAAACCTTGGGTGATTTCAGCCCTTAAGCTTCCAATCCGTTTGTGGGGGCAAAAACGCCTCAACGCTGGCCTGTGCAATCACAATCGTCTCGCCATTAGAGGCCACGTTGAGGCCACCATGCACTGCCGTCACTTCTGCGCGTCCGCGCGGCAGGGTCGCCCGCAACGCATCAACGTCCAGCGCATCAGGCTCTTGCACGCCTACGGTCACGGCAACCCGCATCGCATCATACGGCAATTCCAGCACGCCAAAGATTGGCAAGGACGAATGGCGAAACGCATCCTCGATCGCGCGTTTCGCGGCCTTGGTATAATCCATCCCGTGCAAGTCATTGCCCATGCCCATCTCGATGATGATACGTTGTTCAATCATGGGTTCAGTCATGCGCGCTTCTCCATGTCAAACCCGACGAACAAAGCCACATTGGCCATAATCGTCGGGTTACCTGTTCCTTCGGGGCGTGGCACATCAAGTCCTCCCTTGGTGATATTTACCGTCACATCACCGTAGGGAAATACAGCTCGCAATACGTCCGCGTCCACTTCATCAGGCTTCTGCACCCCCACATCCAGCGTGATGCGCATGTCCGCCTTATCAAAGCCGAACAGCTCCGCCAGATTAATCGAATTATGCCACAGTGCATCCTTGACCGCCCGCTCGGCAGCTTGGGTATAGTCCCCGCGCCGCAGCGATGTCCCCATGCCGAACTCCACCATCAGTTTTTGCATCATTACTCTCCCTCGCCGTTTGCACGGAAAACAAAACACTTGTCGCGCCGAATGGTGAGCCACATCACCGTGCCCGCCGTCGGCATAAAGACATTGGGCACTGTCGCCTTAAGCATGGAATCATCGTGATCCATTCGAAACTCAATCAGGCTCTCATTGCCCATGAACCGCGCCCGCTCAACCACAGCGCGCGCAGGTGTGCCGTCAGCAGCAGTGGGCAGGGGGCCCTTGCCCGCACGGTCAAAGTCAATGCGCACATGCTGGGGGCGGAACACGATGTCCACCGCCGTGCCATCAGGAATACCGGGGGCAAGGAAGCGACCAAAGGCCGTATGCGCAAGCGCGCCGGACACATCGGCCCGCACCACATTGGCATCCGAGAAAAAGGACACGGCAGCACGGTCAATCGGGCGTGTATAGACATTATAGGGCGCACCCTGTTGAACAATCTGACCATCCCGCATCAGCGCAATCTCATCCGCCATCCGCATCGCCTCATCAGGCTCATGCGTGACCAATAAGACAGCAGTGTCTTCTTCTTTAAGAATATTCAACGTTTCGTCCCGAATGCCGTCCCGCAAGCGGTTGTCCAGCCCGCTAAATGGCTCGTCCATCAACATAATGCGCGGTTTTGGTGCGAGTGCGCGGGCAAGTGCCACACGCTGCTGCTCGCCGCCCGACAACTGGTGTGGATAGCCATCGATAAAGCGCAGCAAGTCCACACGCTGCAACAGTTCTTCAACGCGGGCACGTTTCGACGCCTTACTGCCACGCAGGCCGTAGCCTACGTTGTCAGCCACACTCAGATGCGGAAACAAGGCAAAGTCCTGAAACATCAGTCCAATTTCGCGCCGCTCTGGCGGAATACGGAAAATGGTATCGCAAATCAGCTCCCCATCCACATGGATGGTCCCGCTGTCTTGCATCTCGACGCCTGCAATCATGCGCAGCGTCGTTGATTTGCCACAGCCTGACGGCCCTAACAGGCACGTCACCTGCCCCGGCATGATCTTGAGGCTCACATCATCAACGACTGCGCGGCCGTCAAAGCTGCGGCGCAGGTTGCGGATTTCCAAACGCGGTGTCTGTTCTTGCATGACTGGCTTATCCGATCATTTCTGTCGGATAGCAGCTATCAGCGGGACCGCGCCCCTGCAAGCACTGCCGCAAACCCTGTGACAAGAACGCAGATACAGATCACCAAAAGCTGCTCATATTTGTGGCCATCAATGAGCCACGGGGCGATCATGTCCCAGCTGCGGGCGAAGTAGACAAATGCGCCCAGCATGGCGGCCCCAAACGCCACCAGATATGCCCAAAGTGCGATCTGCTGCCCCATCACAAGCCCAACAATCAGCACAGGCGTCAGAAACATCGACGCCGTCCCACTCACCGCCACTGCGTCAAACAGCGTTGCATTGCCCCACAGCGTGAGCAGCGTGCCCGCCAGCATAAACACCACCATCACCAACCGCCCAGCGGTCAACGTACGCGGCAGGCCACCCTCCTCAATCACCAAACGCGCAGCAGAGGACAGCGAGAATCGAGCGTGCTCAGCGCCGATACCAACAGCGAAATCATGAGCAGGCCGAACACCCAAGACGGGAACATCACCGCCCATGTGCCAATCAATTCGCCCTCATACGCAGCGCCAACCAGCCCCGCCTGAATACCGAAAAGTCCAAACCCAATAATGCACAGCGTACTAATCCAGAACGCATGCAAGAAGGACCGCCGCGTGTTCGCCCTATCAGCGATAAACCCACGGTCCATCATCACAGGATCATGCACGGGATACGAGAAGACCTGCATTGCGGCCACCGCCAACAGCACCCAGCCATTATAGCTGCCCGCCGTCCCTTGCGCCGTGACCACTGCACCCAGATCGAACTCAGGCGAGATTACCAGCGCAACAAAGGCCACACCAAATACCACCAAAAACACAACCATCTGCAACACATCCGTGCGCAGCGCCGCCGACAGCCCGCCCCACGCAGAATAGGCCAGCCCGAGTACTGCTACGATCCAGATCGCCGTGATGCCACTGCCTTCAAGCACCGCGTTAAAAATAAGGCCCACCACGATCAGGTTGGCAAAGACTTCGGACAACAACCGCAGCGCGATAACACTGTTGTAACAGCCATTCCCTACACCCCCGAACCGCGCTCCGATCCAGTCCTGTACAGATGTTGCACCACCTTCGCGCAAACGCCCGACAATGAAACCACCCGTCAGAAAAGAGCCGTAATAGGCCGCATAAGCAAGCGTCCCTGCAATCCCGTAATAGTACCCGAGGATGGCCGCGTTCATCAGACTACGTGCAAAAATCCAAGTGGTGACTTGGCTCAGCACTAGTACCCAAGGACCCGGATCGCGCCCGTCTACCCCCTGCCCGCCAAAGAAACCCTCAACCGTGGCACGGCGCGGCGCGGCAAGGATCGAGGCCAGTATAATGGCGCCAAACACAGCAATCAGAACATAGGGATGCATCAGAAACCTCTTACAGAACTTTTCCGCAGAGCTAAGTCACAGAGCGTCTGATATCCATCCCCAAAACTGTGATCTGTCAGAAACGTGAAGGCCGCTCAGTCGGTCAAGACAAAGTCCGCACTTGCCACATCGCGCCGTTCACCTGAACCGTGATGGCATGCGCCCCTGCATGCAGGGCAAATGTGCTCATTCCACCTTTAAGTTTATGGGATTTTTTTCAAAACCAATGGCACGCCAGCTTTCACTTGTCCGACTTTCAACTTGAACACTTTTTCCGATGATTTACCTGAAGGCCGCGCAAAGCGGATACGGTAATCCACCAGCACAGGCACAGCGACATCGCTGTCAAGGTAATCTCGATCCCCAACGCACCGCCCATCGGAACCGTATCACTCACCAACGCAATCTGCGCCTCAACAGGCACATCCACCGCATATCCCAAAGCTGCCATAGCTCCCGCATGGCCCTGTTTGATCAACGTGCGCAGCGCATGTCGCTTCATCCAATCAAGCTCTTTCGCGTTTTGCCGACCCGTCACCTCCCACTGCGCAAGACGTGCCAGTACGGCATCGGGCACAACCTTGCTAAGATCGTTGAGGTGGTTGGCAACCGAACGCGCCACAAACCGCGCGCCATCCGCATGCAGAACATCCAACAACGGCAACGTCTGCTCTGGCACCAGCCCCACATTCTGCGCCCAAGGCAGGCGTGGCCGCGTCCCCTCACTCACCAAGCGGTGTACATGATAGTTGCCATCGACAGCCCATGCAGTCAGTTCGGCGAATGTCTCGTCCGGCCAACGATTGAGGAAATGGCGGATATAGAACTCCGTCGAGAAGCGCTGCGTCGCTTGATAAAGCACGGTCATCGCCCGCACGCGGTGCGCCTCCAAACCATGCCGCGCGGTTAGAATACCGTGCACACAGTGGATAAAATGGCGGAAGTCATCATCGTCCTTGGACAGGTCAAGCTGTACAGGCATGGCCGCCTCAAGCTGGTTGGCCATAACCTCGAAATCACCAGCCAACTGCTCTTCCAAGCAGTCGGCCATCCATTCCATCCGCGCCATCAATTCGCGCTCGGCGAACCCCGCCAACGCCTGCTCCGAAAAACGCGCAGCGTCAAAGTTAGGCACACCA
The DNA here is from genome assembly GCA_963934545.1 of uncultured Sulfitobacter sp. Lineage (GTDB taxonomy): Bacteria > Pseudomonadota > Alphaproteobacteria > Rhodobacterales > Rhodobacteraceae > Sulfitobacter. The sequence continues at coordinate 305 of CAWVZA010000060.1, read as the reverse complement.
ACAGCAAATTCCGCTGCAAGCTGCCCGACTGTATCTGCGTTGAACAGATGATCTTTGAGTGAGAACTTCTCAGCCACAGAATTTGACATTACATCGTGATATTCGTCGCGCCACCGTCCAGCAGGATCGACTGACCAACGATAAAGCCTGCGTGGGTCGAGCACAGAAATGCACAGGCCGCGCCAAACTCGTCACGCGTGCCATAGCGGCCCGCAGGAATGGTCGCTGCACGCTCGGTCCGTGCCTCGTCCAGTGTGATCCCCTTGGCCGCAACCACACCACCGTCAAGCGCATCTGCGCGATCC